>CBJLAJ010000048.1:0-33043 GCA_966421005.1 uncultured Paraburkholderia sp. | reverse complement strand
TAAGCGCTCAAGCGCTAACTCGGGCCGACTCAGCATGGGATGGCAGTAAGCGCTAAAGCGCTAACTGCCATCGACAAAAAACCCGCCGATGAGGGCGGGCAGGTAGGATCCGTCGCGGGTACCGCGGATTTCCGAGCGAGCGCTGAAATGCTTGTCTTCCCACCTCAGCGACGGACCAGAGGAATCATTCGATCGATAACCGGATCGATGCGCAAGACGAAGTCGATTCGGTCAACTCCATCAGTCAGGCAGCCTGCGCAAGCGCCGGCACCTCCACGATTGGCTTGGCCGTAGCCGGTGTACCCAGCACGCCCAGCATCGAGTCCCCGTTCAAGCGGAAAAAGCACACAAGCTGATCGCGCGACGCAAGCTTCAATGTCTGCTCCGGCGAAAGGCCCGAGAGCACGTCCGCCAACGAAGCCGTCAATCCGAGCTTTGCCATCCCTTCATCACGGTCTTCACGCAGCAACCGCTGCACGAGCGTCAGATACGACAGATTGATTTCGCGGATCGATTCGTGGTTATTAAATGCGTTCATGGCGTTCCTCTGCGTCAGTCCGGATTCGATGCTCTTTTGTTGCGTCCCTGATTGCCTGTCGTACCCGCTCCACGCGGGGAGATCTGAGTGCTTTTGCGCGACGCGTTGACGTGGCAAACGTTTGCGTCGTCGAACTGCCTGGGTCAGCCTCCGCGGCGTTGATCCGCAACGCCAAATGCGATCAGATTCGCGGCCACTTCGCGCAGCAGATGCTGCGTCAGCGCGCCGGCGCCACCCTGCGTGAGGCGCTTCAGTTCGAGCAGGTCTTTCGCAATGCGGCTCATTTTGAATCTCCTGGGGCGGGCCTTCCGACCGAATCGGCTGCAAATAAAACCGATTTCCTGTGACCAAAGTATCGGTCAGACGAACGGAGAAACAAATCAGCCAAGGCTGAACCGCACGTAATACCCGGAGGCGGTCGTGTCAGCGCTTTCCTACGCGGGAGGGTCGCCAAAACTACGATGCCCGCGGCCATCCGCGGGCATCAAGTATGGCCGGATGGCATAGAACCGGCAAAAACTACCGCAGGCGCGCCAATTCAATACTGAACCAGGATGGTCACGCGCCGGTTCGCGGCGCGCGCCGCCTCATCGCTGCCGAGTACGAGCGGATCGTTGTCGGCCCGGCCGACGGCAGACAGCCGATGTGGCCCTATTCCCTTCTCGACGAGAAACCGCACGACAGCGCCGGCGCGCGCCGAGGACAGCTCCCAATTCGACGCATACTTCGCATTGGAAATCGGTACGCTGTCGCTATGCCCTTCTACCAGAACGTTGCGAGTGGAATGGCTGGCGAGCACCTGGGCAACCTCGGTCAGCACGCCGAACGAATCTGGCAACAGCCGCGCATCGCCTGAGTTGAATAGAACCCGGGCGTTGATCGCGATCTCCAAGCCCTGCGGCGTATCGACCATGGCGATCTGACCGCTATTGCCGAGCGGTTTGAGCAAGGCCATCAATGTCTTCTTCGCGCCCTCGCGCGCACTGTCACTGACATTCGCCGCGCTTGCCTCGTGCTGTTTCACGATGCGCTGCTCGAACACCTTGCTTTCGAGCTCGCGGTACCGGGCCAACTGCAATACATACAGTGCAAGGAAAAACACCATCAAGGTGGTGATGAGATCGGCGTAGGAAATGAGCCAGCGCTCCGAGCGCTCCTCACTGTCATCCTCGCGCTCGTGCCCGCTCATGTCGGATGGCGGGCGCTTGCCTCCCGCGAAAATATTCATGGCATGAACACCTCGTCAATGCGGCCCGTCGGCCGATCACGCCAAGAGCTCGGCGGAGCGCTCGCGCACTTCCCCGGCAAGACGCGTTTCGATCGTCTGCGGCGACTCTTTACGCGAGATGGCAAGCAAGCCGTCGAGGTAAAGCCGCCTGAAGCGCAATTCGCTTTCGACTTGCGCCTTGATCTTGCCGTAAAGCGGCAGAAACACGATATTGGCGATCGCCAAGCCATACAGCGTCGCGGTGAACGCCGCGGCAATACCCGCCCCGAGCTGAGCCGGCTCGAGGAGATGACCCGTGACGTGAACCAGGCCGAGCACGGCACCGAGAATGCCGAACGTCGGCGCGTAGCCGCCGGCCTGCTGCCAGATGCGTGCGGCAGCCATTCGATTGCGCTCGTAGGCCCCAAGCTCACGTTGCAATGCGTCTTCCAGCACCGCCGTCGAGACCCCATTCGCCAGCAGTTCGAGGCCGCGCCGCGCAAACGGGTTGATCCCGCTCATATCGAGCGACTCGAAGGCGAGCATGCCGTTGAGCTTGGCCTGGTCGCCCCATTCGAGAAGGACGGACAGGCTCTCGCGATCGACGGGCCGCGGCTTCATGAACGCGAGGTGCAGCTGCTTGATGCCGTCGAAAAATCGTGCCCAGGTATTCTGGATCATCACCGCGCTCAGCGTACCGCCCAACACGATGACAAAGGCCTCGAGCTGAAACAGCGCCGAAAAATGCCCGCCTTCCAGCCAAAAACCGGTTGCAATCGCGGCGGTGCCAAGCAGCGCCCCGAATATCGTCAGCAAGTCCATAGCGTGCTCCTCTTGCGCGCCGCTCGGCACGGGCCGTAGCGGCAGTCTCGTCATGCGGGGGCCGTCAGGCTTCGCGTCTGACCGGCTCCGCGCTCGCGCCGGCCCCTGCCGCCTTGATCGCTTTGACGGACTCGATGAACCGTTGCTCGATATCGCTCACTTCGAGCGGATCGAGTTTGATCTCGCGGCGCATCACCCAGGAGACCTCTTTCTTGCGCGCTTCGGTCATGACCGATTGGAGCCGTTCGGAGACAGCCCCGTCCGTCATCGACGCGAGCATCTTGGCCAGGTCATAGGTATCGGTCGCGCTGACAGCGTCGAACAGCGTGCGTTGATCGACGTACTCCAGGTCCTCGAGCGAGGTGACCTCGCCGCCCAGCCTGGCGTTGCGCTTAGTGAAATAGCTGAGCCCCTTTTTCTCGACGTAGCTGAGCACGTTCGTCTTGCGGAACGCAAAGAGATCCTCGGCAATCTCCGAGTGCGACAGCTTGTTCATCAAGACCTTGCGCTCCACACCAATCAGCGCCTCGAGATCCGACAGTTCGATCAGCTCGAGCTCGCTGTTGATGGCAACGTCGAGGTCGTGGTCCGCGACCTGTTGCGCGCGCTCGATGATGCGGGCCGGATCGAATCGAACGACCTGGCGGGCTGTCGCGCCGTCGGTTGTCGGGTGGCGGCTGTTGTTGGAGAGATGTTCCGTGCGGCCCAGTTCCATGGCGATGAGATTGAGCTTTTCCATGCGGCGCAGCATCGTCATCACGTGCGGGCGCGAATGGCCCGCGATCGCGCGGCATTTCGCAATGACGTTGGGCAGCGTCACCGACACCTCGTCCGGCTGCGAACGGCGGCCCCAGCCATCCGAGGCTTCGGTGCCTTCCCCGCTCGCCATGAGCGCCAGCACGTGGGCGTACGAGACTACGCCCGGCAAAAAATCGGCATGCGTGTAGGTCGCGAGCAAGTCGTCTTTTCTTTTGCCGCGGCGAATGGTGGTTCTCAGCAGGTGCTTCAAGAGTGGCGAGGCGCGCTCGAGTTCGTCATCGACCATGCTCGTCGGCACGACCGTCAATTGGCAAAAACTCAAGGCCTTGGCGGTCTGCGCGCGCGGCTCGGACGGCAGGAGCGCCGCTTCGCCGAAGAATTCACCTTTGCTTACGGTCGCGAGAACGACTTTCTTTTCGTCGCAGTGGGTGGAAATCTCGACTCGGCCTTCTGTAATCACATAGATGACCGGCTCGCCTGCGAAGCCTTCCGAATAGATGACTTCCCCCGGAGCGGCCGTGCGCGTCCAGGTCGTTCGTTGTTGATTCACGACACACCCCGTTTATATTCGCTCTTTTACCGGTTCGCGCTGCTCTGCAGGCTGCGCTTCTTATCCGTTAGCTCTGATAACGACACGAATTTCGTCACCTTTAGCGCAAAAGAGGCGAAACGACGGCAGGGTATTCGATGATTGCGGCAGCGCAATATCATGCTTGCCGGACGCGCTCGTCGCCGATGGGGCCATCGCCAACGCTCAGGCGAGCGCTCGCCGCAAGCCGTCCTGCGTGAGCCACACCGATTCGGGCAGCGTTTGCTCGTCGCAGTTGTGTCCCTCGCCACCGCGGTCGATGACGATGAAGTCGCTGATTCGATCGAGCGCAATCAGCGGATGGTGCCAGACGCCCTTGGCGTAATTGACGCCCTGCCAGCCGCGCGATACAAACGCCCGCATCGATGCGGGCAACAGCTCGCCCTTCGGGGCCACCACGATCAAGTACGGCTCGTCCGTCAACGGAACGAAGGCCTGGCTGCCGAGCGGATGCCGCTCCAGCATCGTCACTTCGAACGGCAACGCGCGGGGCTCGCCGCGAAACACATTGACGAGCGGCCGCCCTCCTCCTTCGGCAACATCGATATGCGCGAGGTCGTGGTAACGCATCGTCGTACCGAGGTTGATCGGTATCTGACGCGCGCCTTCGAGTTCGATGACATCGCCGAATGGAGCGAATGCGTCGCGTGTGAGCGGTTCGATAAGAAGCTCTCTCATGCCGCGCTCACTCGATGCGGCCCCAGATACGCAAGCGCGACACGCCGCCATCCGGGAAGATATTGAAGCGCACGTGCGTCACCGCGCCGAGCGGTGCCAGACCCGAGTCGAAGACATGCTGCGCGTCCATCCGCAGCTTCTGTTCGTCCAGCAGGATCGGCCAGAACATCGACTGCGTGACGAGCGAGCGATCGGTCCCGCCCGAGACGCAAGCCGCCTGCAGCGAGCAGCGATCGGGGAAGTTGCCCTTGAAATGCGCGGTATCCACTTCGATCCGCTCGATCGTCCCCGGGTGCGCGAGGGCCACGATGGCCCAGTCGTTGCCCGGTTCGCGGCGCCGCCGCGTCTCCCAGCCATCGCCCATATTGATGCCGCGGCCCGGCATCAACAGGCTCGAGGCCGCGCCAAAATGTTCGTTATTCGCCGCAACGATATACGCACCGTTTTCCATGGCGGCCAAATCGACCGCGGCGCCGCGGCTCACGTTGGCCCAATCGACCTGCGGCTGGCCATAGACGCGCAGGCGCGCAACGCCGCCATCGGGATACAGATTCAGACGCACGTGGGTATACGCCTGCGTGTCGCCCGTTTCCAGATAGTGGTGGCTGTTGCCCTGCAACGTCGTCGAAGGCACGATCTCGATCCACTGCGTTGCATCGTCGGGTTGTCCGTCGCCGGGCACGTGCGCTGCCTCGATCGATGCGGCCGGTGGAAAGTTGCCTGTGAAATGGCTCGTGTCGATGTCGACACCCTTCACGACCCCGGCGCGCGCGAGCTTCACGACGCACCAGTCGTATCCCGTCGTGCGCTTACGGCGTGTCTCCCAACCGTCCATCCATTTGCCGTGGTCATCGTACTTTCCCGGAATGAATACGGCGGGCTCCGGGCTCAGCATGCGATCCTTGGGCGCAAAAAATTCGTCGCTCGCCGCAAGGGCCTGAGCGCCCAGGCGCGGATCGGCCAGATTGACGTAGCGGCGCGTGAATTCGGGCGCGTTCGGGTCGAGAATCGGAAGGGCCATCGTTGTCGTCCTTGGTGTCTGTCGATCTTTCAGTCTTTCAATCTTTCGATGCGTTCATGCGGTCACGAGATCGTCGAGGCGAAACCGTGCGATGCGATAGATCTGCTCCAGGCTCGTGCGTAGCTCTTCATCGCGCGCGTTGTTCAAACGCGCTTCGAAATTCGCGATGATGCCCGCCCGATCGTAGCCGCGCACGGCGAGAATGAACGGAAAACCGAACGTCTCACGATAGGCGCGATTCAGGCGCTGCAGTTTATCGAATTCTTCCTGCGAGCACTGCGCGAGACCCGCACCGCTTTGCTCGCGTGTCGATTCGGCCGTCAGCTCGCCGCGCACCGCCGCTTTGCCCGCGAGTTCCGGGTGAGCGTCGATGATCGCCAGCTGACGCGCGGGGTCCGCATCCGCCACGATGCCGCACATCACCGCATGGAGCGCGTCGATGCTCGCGAACGGTCTTGCATCGGCCGCCTGTCGCGCCACCCACGGGGAATGCTCGAAGATGCCCGATAGCGCGGTCTCGAATGCGTCGCGCGGCATCGCGTTCAGTTGCTCCAGCGTGTATTGAGATTGCATTGGCTTCAGGCGCGAGCGCCGTCCGTAGCGGGACGAGAGGGACGATAAGGATGACGCGCGCGCCAATGGCGCGCGATGTCGACACGGCGCGCCACCCAGACGCGATCCTTCCCTTCGATATGGTCGAGAAACCGCTGCAGCGCGCGAAACCGTCCGGGCCGGCCGAGCAGCCGGCAATGCATGCCGATCGACAGCATTTTCGGGGCTTCGCCGCCCTCCTCGTAAAGCACGTCGAAGGCGTCGCGCAGGTACGTGAAAAAATGATCGGCCGTATTGAATCCTTGCGGCGTAGCAAAACGCATGTCGTTCGTATCGAGCGTATACGGCACGATCAGTTGCGGCCGTTTCTCGCCGCCTGTCACCTCGACTTCGGTCCAGAACGGCAAATCGTCGCCGTAATAATCGGAGTCGTAAAGAAAACCGCCGTATTCGGCCACGAGCCGACGTGTGTTCGGGCTGTCGCGCCCCGTGTACCAGCCGAGCGGCCGCACGCCTGTCACGCGCTCGATCGCCTCCATCCCGAGCCGCATATGCTCGGCTTCGCGCTCGGGCGCCATGTCTTGATAGTGAATCCAGCGCCAGCCGTGACAAGCGATTTCATGCCCCCCTTCGACGAAGGCGCGCGCCACCTCGGGATTGCGCTCGATCGCCATGCCGACGCCAAAGATGGTCAATGGCAGAGCGCGCTTGTCGAATTCGCGCAGGATGCGCCAGACGCCTGCACGGGAGCCGTACTCGTAGATCGACTCCATGCTCATATGCCGCGCCGGATACGCGGCAGCGCCGACGATTTCGGACAGAAACTGCTCGGAAGCCTGATCGCCGTGCAGTACGCAGTTCTCACCGCCCTCCTCATAGTTGAGAACGAATTGCACGGCGATGCGCGCCCCTCCGGGCCAATCGGCCTCGACGGGTTGCCGGCCGTAGCCGATCAGATCGCGCGGATAGCGAAGTTCGGATGTCATGGCAAAGTTCCAGCCAAAGAGGGGTTGCCCGTGGACGCGGCGTGGCCGCATTGGCGCGGCGCGCGGCGATGGTTCGAATCGATCGGACCAGTGTATAGAAAACGCCCCCGCGCGCCCATACGAGCGAGCCGATACCAAGGCTCACCGCGCGCGTATGTCCGCTCTCTATTGCGCTCGCGCCGGCGAGCCCGCGTTGCGGCGGCCTAGGGCACTTCGCGCGGGCTGAACTCGACCAACGGACCGTCGTAGCGCTTGGCGAGCGGACGCGCGTACTCCCCCCGCTTGGCCGTGGCGAGCCCAAGCGAGACGAGCGCCTCGGCCCACTTGAGCGCCGCCGTGACGCCTTCGACGACAGGCGCGCCGATCGCATCTTCGACCTCACGGCATAAGTCGGCCATGCCGGCGCAACCGAGCACGATGGCATCGGCGCCGTCGTCGTCGAGCGCGCGGCGGCATTCATCGATGATGAGCCGACGCGCCCCGCTTCCCGGCCGGTCCAGATCGAGCACGGCCACCTCCGTCGCCCGCACATTGCGGCAAAACCGCTTCATCCCGTAGCGCTCGGCCAGATGCCATGCCATCCCCGTCGTACGGGCGAGCGTCGTCACGATCGTGAAGCCCGGCGCAATCACGCTCGCCATATGCATCGCGGCCTCGGCGATGCCTATGACAGGGCCTCGCGCCAGCTCGCGCGCGGCGAAAAGACCGGGATCACCGAAACAGCCAATCACGTAGCCGTCGATTCCTTCGCGCTCGCCGGCCGCGACTTCGGCCAGCAACCCCGGCAGTGCGAGCGACTCGTCGTACCAGCCTTCGATCGACGGCGGTCCCATGCTGGAGGTAGCGGCAACGATCTGGGTGCCGGGTGCGGCAACGCTTCGGGCGCATGCCGCCATCGTATCGGTCATGCGCGAGGTCGTATTTGGATTGATGAGCTTGATTTTCATTGTATGGCTTCGCGTCGGCTCATCAGCCGCGCAGGCTGCGTGTGGTGGACCAATAGAACAAGGCAGCAAGCGCTACGCCGATGAACCATGAAAAATTCGCGAGCGAAGCAAGCGCAGGCGTCATGACGCAAGCCACGGCAAGCGCTGCGGCAGGCAGTACGGCCGCGACGGCACGCCAGTTCACGCCACCTCTGTACCAATACCTGCCTTGCTCGGACATCGAATAGAGATCGTCCACGACGACATGCTGCCGCTTCACGATGAAGTAATCGACGATCAGCACGCCATACAACGGTCCGATGAACGAGCCGAGCACATCGAGCGTGTAGTGAATCACTGCCGGGTTGTTGAACAGGTTCCATGGGGTAATGAACACGGAAGCCGACGCCGCAAGCATGCCGCCCGCGCGCCAACTGATATGTTTTGGCGCCACGTTCGAGAAGTCGAATGCCGGCGAGACGAAATTGGCGACGATATTGATGCCGATCGTCGCGATCATGAACGTCAGCGCGCCGAGCACGACAGCGAACGGTTGATCGATACGCCCGACCGTGGAGACGGGGTCCGTGATGAGCTCGCCGAATACAGGCAACGTGGCCGACGTCGTGACGACCGTGACGAGCGAAAACGCGAGGAAGTTGACGGGCAGCCCCCAGAAATTGCCGCGTTTGACGCTCTCATAGCTCTTGCAGTAGCGCGAAAAGTCGCCGAAGTTCAGCATCGGCCCGGAGAAGTACGAGACAACGAGCGAAATCGCGGTGATCGTGACGGGCAATGCCTCCCAGCCGTGGTACTTCACGGTGCCGAGATTGAGGCGAATGTTCGATATGCCCGCGCGCGCGATCATATAGCCGGCCAGGATGAACATGACCACGTAGACCGCCGGACCGGCGAAATCGATGAACTTCTTGATCGTCTCCATCCCGTTCCAGAACACAAGTGCCTGCAACACCCAGAGCACCATGAAACCGGCCCAGCCCAGCGTCGACAAACCGAGCCAGCCATGATGATGAACGTCCGCATAAGGCATGAGCTGCGGCGCGAACTTGAGCAGGACGATGACGAACGCGCTCGATGCAAGATAGGTTTGTATCCCGTACCAGGCAACGGCGATGAGGCCGCGAATCACGGCCGGGATATTCGCGCCGAGCACACCGAACGTCGCCCGGCATATGACGGGATACGGCACACCGTTGCGCTGGCTCGACTTTGCGATCAGGTTGGCAAAGACATTCACGATGCCAATGCCGACCAACAGCGCAATCAGCACCTGCCAGCTCGTCAGGCCGAGCGCGAACAGACTGCCCGCGAACACATAGCCGCCAACGCTATGCACGTCCGACATCCAAAACGCGAAGATGTTGTACGCGCCCCAGTGCTGGTCGCGCAGCGGCGCAAGATCGGCGTTGCACAATCGTTCGCTGTAGCCTGCGGGCAGCCCGGCATCGGTACGGTCGGGCGATGGGCCGACAGCGCCGGCATCGGTAGGTACGGTCAGATCAGGCATTAAGCGTCTCCGGTGAAGGAACAACGTTGCTGCGCGGCATGTCCGACGCCGACGCAAGACCGAGCGCCTGTCAAGAGGCAGCGGTCGGCGCGATCCGCAGCCCTACTTACTTAGTTGTCCTAAACAATTACGTGGCACCAATATTTCCAGGGCACCGGCTACGCGTGTCTCAACCGAATACTTCGCGCAAATCGGCCGCGCCGCGCGCGGGCCGATCGAGCATTTTCAGTTCGACCGTCTGCAAATGGCGCACCATCAACTCCGAGGCGCGCGCCGTATCGCCGCTGCCGATCGCATCGACGATCTGGGCATGCTCATCGAACGAGCAAGGGCTACGTCCCAGCGACTCATAGAGCGCCGAAATCAATGTCGAGCGCGCAACGAGCCCAGCAAGGCAATTGCAAAGCACCCGATTGCCTGTCAGCTCCGCGAGCGCCGTATGAAATTCGCCCGAAAGGCGAATCCATGAGCGAAAGTCGCGGTGCTCGAACGCACTGCGTTCCCGCTCGATCATCTTGGCAATCGCCTTCAAATGCGCCGCGCCCTTCCCATCCTGATTGCCGCAAACGCGTTCGATCACCGCGGCTTCGATGATGCGGCGCATTTCGAACACCTCGTGCACCTCGCGCAGCGACGGGCTTGCCACAAAGGCGCCGCGATTCGGCTCGAGATCGACGAGATGTTCGCCAGCCAGCTGCGAGAGCGCTTGCCGTACCGTACCGCGCTTGACGTCGAACACCTCGCAAAGCTGGGCTTCGGTAAGCTTCGCACCGGGCTTCAGCCGGTGTTCGAGAATCGCGTCGCGAATGCGCTCGGCAATCGCCGAAGGTATTGCGGCGTCGGATGATTTCGGCGTCGGCATGATGGGTATAGTAGGTTGGACATAAAGATTGTCAACAATTTTATCGACGCCGACGCATGCCCCCTTCCCGCGGGTTTTCACTTAAAAATCCGCTATTTGGTGCGCCAGTGCGCCACAGCCGTGCATTCCCAGGATAGGTGCGCACCGCATTCGGGCGCGAAATCAGGCGTAAGATTGTCAACAATTTATCGCGCACCCCGCGTCACGGCGAGGCACCAGCTCAAACGAGCGTGGGGTGCCCGCTGACGGTCAACGAGAACCCGTCGCTGCCAGCCTGGAGCCGTGCGCGGGCCCCGAACGGCAATGTAACGAGATCGCTGCCGTGGCCGAAGCGCAATCCCTTGACGATGGGTAGCCCCGTGACGGCGCCGATGTGCTCGATCATCGAGGCAAAGTCGTAGCCGTTGTCGATGGCCGCCAGCTTGCCGCCGATGAAATCGCCCAGCACGAGGGCACGCTGGCGCGCGAGAATGCCGGCATGGTGGAGTTGGTAGAGCATGCGCTCGACGCGGTACGGATGTTCGTTGACGTCTTCGACAAACAGGATTCCGCCGTCGATGTGCGGCATGTAAGGCGTGCCGACGAGCGCAGCAATCATCGCCAGATTGCCGCCCCAAAGCGTGCCGCTCACGTCGGTTTCGCGCGGTTGCGCAACAGGTTCGCGCACGGTGAATTCGCTCGATTCGAGCGCGCGCCAGAACCACTCGTCCGTGAAGGCGCTGGCTGTCTCGGCGCCGAAATTGGCCGTGAGCATCGGGCTGCCGAAGGTCACGAGACCCGCGCGCGCGAAGAGTGCCAATTGAATTGCGGTGAAATCGCTATGCCCGCAGATCGCGACCGGCGCGCCTGCGAGACGCCCCGCGAGGCCCGCATAGTCGAGCAATTCGAGAATGCGCACCGCGCCGTAGCTGCCGCGCAGTGCCAGAACGATATCGGGTAGCGGATGGGCCGGATCGGCCAACCGATTGAGATCGCCCGCGCGTTGCGCATCCGTGCCGCCGAAGCGCAGATAACGGCGATGCGCCACTGCCTCGCCGCTCACGCTGTGACCTTGCGCGCGCAGTCGGGCAACGCCGCGCTCGACGGCGGCCATATCGGGCGGATATCCGGAAGGGGCAACGATCTCGATGGTGCGCGAACGGGTCATGGTCGATTTCGAAACGGATGGAACACGTCGGCGAAGCATCACACCGGCTGGTGTGGCGTGCTGGCCTCTCGATCGGCCGCATCGGCATCCGTCGCCGCGACGGCCGCGGCGCGCTGGGCGCGAATGGCCCGACGCCGATGTGCAAAAAACGACTTCAGCGCGTCGCCGCACGCACTCTCGAGTACGCCGCCCGTGACGTGAGTATGGTGATTGAGCTGCGGATTGGCGAATGCATCGACGACACTGCCGCATGCGCCTGTTTTTGGGTCGTGCGCGCCGAACACGACACGCGCGATGCGCGCATGCATGATCGCGCCCGCGCACATGAGACACGGCTCGAGGGTCACATAGAGTTCGCAGCCGGGTAACCGATAGTTTTGCAGCGCAACGGCCGCCGCGCGCAACGCAACCATTTCGGCATGCGCGGATGGATCGTGAGCACCGATGGGATGATTGAAGCCGGTTGCCAGCACGCGTTCACCCTGAACCAGCACCGCGCCAACCGGCACCTCGCCCGCGGCGCGCGCGGACTCGGCAGCCTCCAGCGCCAGGGCCATATAACGGCGATCCCGCTCCGCCACGGCGTCTTGCGCCGCATTCCCGCCCGCATCGTTCTCTAGCGAACCTGGTGCCGGTTCGTTCACGAAAGCCCCACCTGCTGGGGTACGGTCGTATCCGAGGCGTCGCCCTGGACGCGCTCCGAGAGCCGTTCGGCAATGCGGCGACAGTATTCGCGTGGCACGACCGTTGGCTCCCCGCGCAGCGATTCGAGCGCCATATCGAGGGCAAGCAGCTTGGCTTGCAGGCGGCAACGCGCGGCGTGCTCGCCCGTCGCGTTCAACTCGTCTTGCAGATGGCGCAGCGAGCGCAGTTGTTCCACCGCCGGCGGCACGAAACCTGCGTTTTTCAGTATACGATTGGCGACGCGAACTTCCTCGGGCACGAGCAAGTCGTCGTCGAGTTCCTGCGGCGCCCCGGCACCGGGCAAGTCGTCGAATTCGCCGCGGGCTGCCGCGGCGGCGATACGCTGTTCGACCAAGGCATCAAGCAATTTCATCTGCGATCCACTACATGGCGGCGCCGGCATTCTAGCAGGCTGCCAACCGGGCGTCGCCGATTCGGCGCTAGACGACCTCCTCGGTGGTCCAGCCCGATGGCTCACGGTTCACGTCGCATAGCCGGCCTACTTGCCGATCTTCACCCTCAGCTCCCGAGCTGTCTCGAGCAATCCCTCGTAGCCTGCCCGGCTGTGCTCGGGCAGATCGGGATCGCCCACGAGCGCGCCGAGCGTCTCGATCAGGCTGTACACGATGCCCTTTGCGGCGCTCACGGCGATGTTGCCGGTACTGAGCTGGGTATCGACATGACTGAGCGCCGATTCGAGCTCGCCGAGCTCGAGCGGCTTGGACGATTTATCTTCAGTAGGCTTGTTCGATGGATCGGACATCATGACTGTCATTTCCTCGCGTTCGGCGGGTCCGGCGCCGGTGCGCTATCCGCCAAGCGCGCCGTCGATCGAGACCCCGTGCGGTTCTTATATACCCGCCGCGCGCTTACGTCCACCCACCGTACCTGCGCCACTACACCGAACGCATACGAAAAGCACCCGCGCGACAAACACGAAGTATCCTATCCGCCTGCCTCATGGCCGATATCGAACACGGCGATTGCGCTCTGCAGTTGCCGCGCCTCCGTCTCGAGCGACTCGACGGCGGCGGCCGCGCGTTGGACGAGCGCGGTGTTTTGCCGCGTAACCGCATTCATTTCGGCAACTGACGCGTTGACCGATTCGATGCCGGTGCTCTGCTCGGCCGCCGCGCACTCGATCGCCTCGACCATCTCCATTACGCGGCCGATCGCACCGCGCGCTTCGTCGATCGTCGCGCCGGTCTGTTCCACGAGCCCGGCGCCGTCGCCGATGCGACTCACCGCATGCTGAATGAGACTGCGGATTTCCTTCGCCGCGGCGGCGCTGCGTTGTGCCAGCGAACGGACCTCGCCGGCCACGACGGCAAAGCCGCGCCCCTCTTCGCCCGCGCGCGCCGCCTCTACAGCCGCATTGAGCGCCAGGATGTTCGTCTGAAAGGCAATTCCTTCGATGACGGCGATGATCTCGACCATCCGTTGCGACTCGCTCGAGATGTCGCGCATCGTCGTGACGGCCTCCGCTGCAGTCGTGCCCCCGCGGTCGGTGATCGAGACCGCGCGCCTCGCGAGTTCGCTCGCCGCGCGCGCGTGCTCGGAGGCCTGCCTCACGCGCTCCGTGATGCGCGTCATGCCAGCGGCGGTCTGCTCGAGTGACGCGGCCTGCTCGATCGTGCGCGCAGAAAGGTCGGCATTGCCGCTCGCGATCTCGTCCGACGCCACGGCGACGTTATCGGACGCATGCTTGATCCGCGCAATCATGCCGGTCAATGCCTCGCGCATATGGCCGATCGCCCGCACGAGGCTCTTGGCATGCACGTGCCGGGCATCGATCGGCAGCGCGAGGTTGCCGGCCGCAATGCCATCGGCAATACGCGCCGCCACGGCCGGGTCGCCGCCGATTGTCCGCACGATGCTGCCATTGACCAACGCCACGAGTCCCGCCAGCAGCAACGCGAGCGCCCCCATTCCGGCGAAGGCGATATAGACGGAATGCATGAAAGCCGTATCGATGTCGTCGATATAGGCGCCCGTCGCAATGATCCATTCCCACGGGGCATAACGGATGACATAGCCGAGCTTGGGCACGGCTTGTGTCGTATGCGGGCGCGGAAAGACGTAGTCGACGAACCCGCCCCCGGGCGCTTGCGCCGCCTGTGTGAATGCGACGTAGTGATGCCGGCCATCGGCGTCGGCCACCCCGGCCAGGTCCTGCCCGACGCTGGCTGGTTTCATGGGATGCATGACCATGCGCGGAGTCGAGTCGATGACGAGGAAATACCCGTCAGTGCCGTAGCGGACAGCACGCAGCCGCGCGAGCGCCTCCTTGCGGGCGGTGTCCTCGCTGAGCGCGCCGCTTTTGGCGAGCGCGGCGTATTCCTTGACGATCGCCAGCCCGACATGGCCCAGATTGACGAGGTCGTTCCTGCGCTCTTCCATCCGCGTCGCGCGCAGCATGAAAGCCGCTGTCACGGAGACCGCAAGGAGCGCCACGAGGCTCACGATCAATGGCAACCAGAGCTTTTGCTTGAAAGAGAATCGGTACATGGAGGCACTCCAGCGTGGTCGTCCACCGCGGACGTCGTTCTCGCCGATACGGCCGAGAACCCGCCCTTCCGAACGGGATAACGACGCGAATACCTCACGATTTGATAGAGCGAAACCCGAAGCCGCCCTCGAGCCACTCGCGACGTCTGGGGCACCGCGGCAAACCGTAGCGTAGCGATGCGCCGCTCTCCGGCATCACGAGCCGAGCATCGGCGGCATCCCCTCCTTGCTGCGGTTGATCATGCGCGCCGCGACTTCGCGTATCGATTTCGCCGTCGACTTCGAACTGAAACGCGCGTAGCCGTAGTGGGCGCCAAATCCGTCCTGCCCATCCACCTTCGCCTTTTTGAGGTCGGCAAGCCTCTTGGAGCCGCCCAACGAGGTGTTGTCCACATACTCGCGAACCTGTTCTTCCACCTCCCGGAGCATCGCGCGCACCGTGTCCTCGTCGCATCCGACGAAGATAAAGCCGAATTCGTCACCCGCAATGCGAAACGGCACGATCTGGTCGCTATGGCGCGACAAGACGTCCATAAAGATGTAGCAGACCTTCTTGATATGCGGGTCGGCACGTGCATGGACATCCTGGAAGTGCTTGTTCAACCCGCCCATGTTGATGATGTCCAATTCGACGTACCACACACGTCCGTCCAGCCGGTCCACCTGGCCCGCGGCGATCTCTACGAGGCTATCCAGGACACCGAAATTTCGTGCTTGGTAAAAGCGCGTAAGCTCATCGCGCTCCGCTTTGCCGTATTCCCGCAGCGCAGCTTCGAGAATTTCGGGGAAGGACTTGCGAAACGACTCTGCCGCGAACTGCTCGGCTCTCATCTCGGCGAAGCTGTCCGGGTCCAGTAGCGGCTTCGACGCTTCGCGATGATTCGTCTCGCCTACATCGGCATACCGGCAATACCAGTCCCAGAACGTTTCCATCGCCGCGACGCCCCCTTGATCGTTCGTGCGCAATTCGCGCCAGGCGATCGCATCGGCCTCTTGCGGTGCCAATTCCAGTAATTGCCCCAGACTGGGCCCGCCGATTTTCTCCATGCATGCCGCGAGGCGAACGAGATGCCCGATACGCCGCATTGCCGTGGAATGCGGAATATCGACAATCGCCCGCGCCACGCCTGCTATCGTCTCCGGGTCCGTTCCCGCCGGGAAATCGGGCTCCAGATAACGCGCAATCATCTGCAGTTCGTCCGGCAATTTTTCGTCGCGAGAGAACCGGGCATGCGCGTCGTTGAAAACCTTGAGCGCCTCCTCAATCGTTTCCTTGCTTGAAAGCATCATGCGGGGAAATTGCGCAATATTGGTCCGCAAGGCGCTAATCAATTGCCATTCCGCGCGGGCAATATCCTCTTCCGCCAGAAAGCGAGCGAAGCGCAAGCCCGATGCTATGAGCATCGCACCGGCTGTCTGCGCCGAGATCGCCTCCTGATAACGCGCGTCCGTTCGCAGCGCCATGATCCCGCGAAGCTGCGCGGTATCGAGCAATACGGCGTTCTCCCCTAAAAGCGCGTTCGCATAGCGGCCGATGTACGAAAAGTCGTCGTTGGACCCGTCGGATGTCGGCTGCTGTGCGAAGGGTGGTTGCCCACCACCGGCAATCGATGCCGCAATGCGGTGACCGGTCACGACTTCGTTCGCGCCCGAGGTGCGCGAAGTCGGTACGCTGCCGACCGCCTGCGAATCGCGCCTCGAGTGCTCCAGACGCACACCGCGCATCACCGGCCCATCGATGCCGGCACCAAAGAGCCGCACTCCCGCTCGGACATCCGACGGCTTTGCAGCGCGAGACTCTGATAAATGGAAGCACGATAGCTCGCCCAGTCGCGACGCTTTCGACGGGATCGCTTGCAACAGGCCCGGCACCACACGCGTGACCGTGTTCGGTCGAGGCGACGTATCGGCTGAAAATGCCGCTATATTGGCGCGGATACGCGCAATTTCACGGCTTTGATCGGACCGCGTAGAAATGGCCATCGCCTCAGGACCTCCGTGGGGGCAGAAGGCATCAAAGGTTGATTCGCTTGCATTCGGCCCGTAAAAGTGAGGGCGATCATAGCGAAACGATTCGCTGTCCTGAAAACGTTCTTTCGGGATTTCCTACAGGTTTTCGCACTAGGTTCGGTTCGATCAACGCTTCGCAGTCGCCAGATGCGCATTGACGAGAATGGGCGGACCGTCGTCCCGGTACGGCGGCTGCGGTACGAACGTATCGATGACGCCGGGCCGGAATATCGCGCACCAGGTGCTGCCGCCGTACTGGAAGTAGCCCAGCTCATCGCCTTTTTCGACGTGCTGTCCGGGCAGCGCCACGATCCGGCACGACGATACCTCCGCCATCCCCACAAATACGCAAGCCACCTCCCCGATCGCCGAATCGTCGCAATCGATGACGATGACGGCTCGCGCCGCCACTGCGGTCGTATAGCCCTGCGAATGGTTCAGTCCGCCTGGATCGGGGCCCTCGGCCTCGGTATTCGAGTAGTACGCTCCATCGACGTTGTACGCCTCACGGATGCGCCCCGCGACAGGCGCATGCCAGCGGTGGTAATTGAATGCGCTCAGATAGCCTTGGTAGACGGACCCACCGACGAAGCGTTGCACACGTTCTTCGGGCGTCGACGCCAGCATCTCCCGTAGCGAGTAAGGCTGCGCCTTGAGCCAGAAGTGGTCATAGAGCTGCGCGTTCTCGCGCACATTGTATGGAGACGCCTCGCACGCGCTGACGATGATGCGGTGATCGTCGGGCTGCGCGACGGGCCTGGCGCCGGGACGCAACGCGCGCGTAAAGAATGCGTTCCATGACGCGAAACCCCAATACGGCTTGGCGGGGTCGCAGACGAATGCGTCCATATCGATCTTGCGGCGCGCTTCTTCGCAGAACCAGCCCTGCGGCGAATCGGCGTTCAAATGGGTGCGCGAGTGCGGACCGCTCAGAAACCCGCACCAATAATCGAGCACCCGCCGCAACTGCGCATTGAACGCAGGATCGCGAAACGCGGCATATCCCGACGGCATGCACATCGGCCAATCGAGGACTGCATTGAGCGGCGTCGCCACCGGCGCCGACGCGTCAAAGGGCGGCGCAAAAGTCATCAGATAGTCGACGATGGCGATCCATTCGTCGATCGATCCGTAGCCCAATTCGTAGCCTGCTTCGCGCGCATCGTCGATGGCCCGGGTCAGGTTCATCCGGAGCACCGGGTCGCCATGCAGCAGGTCCGACAGGTCGCGAACCACGCGCGCAAGCGGCCGTGGCGCCCCCTCGCGCCCCGCCTTGTCGCGCGAGCGCGCCGCAATCTCGCAACGAAAGGCAGCAGTCTTCTCTTCTTGCGCCGGCATCCAGTTGCCCAGGCGGCGTCTCTCTTTCAACGGTCCCTGTTCTCGGTCGCTCATGCAGTCCTCCCATCTGCAGGGGACCGCAGCAATTTGCCTGCCATCCGCGGCGCGCTCAACGGCCCCGCCGCGGGAATAGCCGTTGCGCAGTCCGTCTGGCCGATACGGCATCGACAGCGGCTCTCGCGAACCCACCCCCATCTTCCGAAGGAGATCCCATGTTCATTCACAACAAGCGTCTGCAATACACCGTACGCGTCGGCGCGACCGATCCGGGCCTCGCCAATCTGATGCTCGAACAGTTCGGCGGACCGCAGGGCGAGCTGGCCGCGGCCATGCGTTATTTCACGCAGGCGGTCGGCGAAGAGGATTCGGGGCGCAAGGACATGCTGTACGACATCGCGACCGAAGAGCTGAGCCACCTCGAAATCATCGGTTCGATCGTTGCCATGCTGAACCGCGGCGCGAAAGGCGAGCTTGCCGAGGAGATCGATGCTCAGGCGGACACCTATCGCAAGATCAATGGCGCCGGCAATGACAGCCATGTCACGCAGCTGTTGTACGGCGGCGGACCGCCGCTGACGAACTCGGGCGGCGTGCCTTGGAGCGCGGCCTATATCGACACGATCGGAGAACCGACGGCCGACCTGCGCTCGAACATTGCCGCCGAGGCGCGTGCAAAAATCATCTATGAACGCCTCATGAACGTGACCGACGACCCGGGTATTCGTGACGCACTCGGCTTTTTGATGACGCGCGAAGTGTCGCATCAGAAGTCGTTCGAGAAAGCGTTGTATTCGATCGCCGGCAATTTCCCGCCGGGAAAGCGGCCGCCCTCGCCCGAGTTCGCTCAGGTCTACTACAAGATGTCGCAAGGCGCAGCGCCTATCGTCGGACCGTGGAACGGTGGCGATGGCCTGCAGCTTGTCGCGAATCCGCCCGCAGCAGTGGATGGCGGCGACGGCACCGCGTCGGTCATCCTGTCCAAGGAGGAGCTCGCGGCGCTCGAGGCGATGGCGCAGCGCCTGCAGTCCGAACGTGCAGCGGACCCAACCACCGGCGCGGAGCTCGGTAGCCAGAATAAATAGCGCGGCGGCAGGCGCGGGCCGAGCTGCCCGCGCTAGACGCAATCGGCACGCGCATGGACATACGGCTCGTTCGCCAGCAGCCTTTCGTAGACGGCCAGATAGTCGTCGGTCATCCGTTGCGCGGTAAAACGCTCCTCGAATAGGCGACGGCAGGTGCGACGATCGATGCTGCCGATGGCGCGAACCGCGGCGACGGCACTATCGACATCGTCGACCACCCTGCCATTGACGCCATCCTCGACTATCTCCGGTATCGCTCCGCGACGGAACGCGATCGAGGGCGTTCCACAGGCCATCGCCTCCACGATGACAAGCCCGAACGGTTCCTCCCAGTCGATCGGCATCAAGAGCGCCCTCGCTCCGGATAACAGGCGCTCACGTGCGTGGCCGCCCACCTCGCCAAGAAATTCGACGTGAGGGCGATGTCGGGCGATGAGCGGCTCGATCGCCTCGTGGAAGTAGATCCGCTCGCCTTCATGCACCACCGCCGCGATTTTGAGCGGAACCTGCGCGCGACAGGCGATTTCGATGGCCAGATCGGGACGCTTGCCGGGCGTTATCCGGCCCATGAACAGCAGATACTCGCCGGCATCCTCCGAAAACGGCAGTTCGTTCGGGGGCATGCCGTGGTGGACCGTGCGCTCCCAACGCGCCCACGGTGCCGGGGTGCGCTGAGATCGGGATATCGCGACCAACGGAACGTCGGCGAAGGTGCGCAGCAGCGGTCCGTGGTCGTTGGGCAGCAGCAGACCGTGCATCGTCGTGACGTGACGGCAAGGCAGATAGCGCACGAACGGAAAATGCAGCGGCTCGCCATGGAAATGAACGATGTCGAACGCATGCGCTCGACGGACGAGTTGTCCGAGTTGGTGAAGGTGGTGCGCCTGCGTATCCCAGACGTCGCGGTCGCGCCACAAAGCGTGCTCGCAGCAGGGCACTAGCGTGGCGGCTGTATGCGAGTCGCCACTTGCAAAGAGGGTCACATCGTGACCGCGCGATACGAGCGATTCGGTCAGGTAATGAACGACGCGCTCGGTCGCGCCATACGCGGCGGGAGGAACGCTCTCGTACAGCGGCGCGATCTGGGCGATACGCATGGCAGGAACTCCGGCGGCGACATGCACGCGGCTCAGCATCCCGGATGCCTGCGCCCATCTTTTCGATACTGCCACGGCGCCATCGACGGCCGCACCCCATCCGTGATAGCGTCCCATTCCCTTTTTTCTTCAGGAGCGGTTCCTCCTCATGGCATCTCGCAGTGCGCATCATCTGACCGGCTGGGCCGCGGGCGTCATCGCGGCGGTCCTCGTCGCGCGGGCAGGCGCGGCAGGCCCCTGGTACGCCGGCAGCTTCGCCGCGTTTGCGGCGGGCGTCGCGGGGGGCACAGCGCCCGATTGGCTCGAAATCGCGTGGTGGAGCCGTACCCGGCGGCTCTGGATCGCCCATCGCAGCGTTACGCATTGGGGCATCGGATGGGTCGCCGCCGTCGTCCTCGCCTATCGGTCGCTCGGCCATGCACATCCCTTTGCCGCACTAGTGTTCGGTTTCGCCTGCGGCGGCGTCATGCATCTCGTCGCCGACTGGCCGAATCCGCTCGGCGTGCCTTGGATATTTCAGCGCCATTCGCTGAACTGGTGGAATAGCGGCCGCTGCGATCTGCTCGTGGTGGCGCTTGCATGGGCCGCGGCCTGCTGGGTCGCCCGGCCGCTTTGGGCGCTGCCCGTTGGACAGCTGGCGCATGGACTGCGCGCGCTCGCGCACTGAGTACCTTCCCTCGTAGGAAAACGCCGACAACCGGCGTAGTCCGGACGACAGAATCTTCCGCCGCTGCTGATTGGTAGCGCAGACGATATGAACAATACTTCCGTTCACCGACGCACCTCCCGAAGTTCCCCGCAGTGCAAGGCAAACGGTGCGACCCGATTTCCCGCTGAAGAGGCAAACAGTGAACGATCGCGAAATGCTCGAGTCGATGCGCGAATTCAACATCTCGTATCTGATGCTCGCGCAGCACATGCTCAATGAGGACTTTGCCGAAGGGATGTTCAAACTCGGTTTGTCGGCCCAGGTCGCCAATCTGATCCAGATGCTGTCGCCCTCGCAAACGGTGAAGCTTGCGCAAAGCGAAGACCTCGTCTGCGACCTCCGGTTCGATGACGCCACGACGCTGTCGGCCCTCGCAACGGCCGACACGAACCGGGACCTCAGCGCGATGCACGCGGCCATTCTGCTTGCCGCGCAACCTGCCAGGCAATTTTGCTGACCGAGCGAAGGAGCTAGCCATGCCGAAGATGAGCCTGATCGAAGAAGCACGGGAAGTGTCGCGCGCGGTCGCGTTGATCGAGCTGGGCGCCCGCATGCAGGTGCTCGAATCGGAGCTGACGCTCTCGCGCGACAGACTGATTCGCATCTATCGCGAGGTCAAGGAGGAATCGCCGCCCAAGGGGATGCTGCCCTCCTCCGCCGATTGGTATATGACGTGGCAGGCCAACATTCATTCGTCGCTGTTCTACCACACGTACACTTTTCTGAGAGATGAAGCGCGTTGCTCGCATGTCGACGCGCTCACCAAGGGGTATCGCCTCTATCGCGAGCACTGCACGCGCTCAGGCCTCGATGTGCACCTCGATCTGACGCGCGCGTGGACGCTCGTGCGCTTTTTCAAGGGCGGCATCCTCGATATGCATCCCTGCTGCCGGTGCAAGGGCAAGTTCGTCTCTTACAAGCACGATCTGCCCCGCGCCCGCGCATGTGTCATGTGTCAGCCGCCGTCGCGCGCCGGGAAGAAATCGAAGACGTTGAACTGATCGCGCTCGATCCGGTATCGAGCAAGCCGAGCAGCACTTGCAGCGGATGCGGCAGATCCGCTGCGTCGATCGCCCTTGCCTGGCAGCGACACGAGTAGCCGGTCGCCATCAGTTTGCCGCCGGCGCGGTGGCGCGCCACCGCCGGTGCCCAACTCATGCCGTAGATCGTCTCCGATGTCGCGCGGTTCCGCGCCTCGTGCCCATAGGTGCCGGACATGCCGCAGCAGCCCGCGCGCGGAACATCCAAGCGGGCGCCAAAAACCGCGAAAACGCGCTTCCATTCGTCCATTGCGTTCGCTGCGTTGGTCCGCTCCGTGCAATGCGGGAGCAGGACATAGGTATCGGCATCGTCCGCAACGGGTCGAACGTCGGATGCGAGCGTTTCCGACAACCATTCCTGCAACAGATGGACGCGGGGGGCGCTCGCGTCGCCGAGCGCCTCACGGTACTCCGACCGATACACCAAGGTCATGGCCGGATCGATACCGACCATCGGTGCCCCGGTCGTTTCGAGGCGCTTGAGCATCTCGGCGTTTCGCTGCGCGGTATTGCGAAAACGGTCGAGGAACCCATGCACATGCAGCGGCTTTCCGCTCGGTAAAAGCGGCGCAAGCAGCGGATGAAAGCCGAGTTTGTCCAGCAGGCGCAGTGTATCGAGCACCAAGCCCGCTTCGAAGTGGCTCGTGAACGCATCCTGTACGACGACGACAACCCGCAGCCCCCGGGCTTGCGCCGCGGCAATGTTCTCCGGTGTCGCCGTCGCAAAGCCGCCGCGGCGGGTCTCGGCGGCCAGGTCGACGCCGCTCAGCATCGGAATAGCGACGAGCCCGACGCGTCGGAGGGCCCATTGCCCCGCGGCGCTTGCCAGCACCGCGTTGACCACCCGGGGAACCTTGGCCATCCAGGGCAACGCCGGCTCCAGACAAGCGAGCAACCAGTCTCTGGCCGGACGCAGATAGCGGGTGTGGTACGCGGCCAGAAATTTCGCGCGAAACGCGGGCACGTCGACTTTTACCGGGCACTGCCCCGCGCAGGATTTGCAGGCGAGACAGGTGTCCATCGCCTCCTTGACCTCGTGCGAGAAGTCGTACTCGCCATGGCGCGCCGCGCGCGTGTTGCGGATTTTTCTTGGCAGTAATGCGATGCGCCGGAACCGACGCGTCGCGACCTCGTCGAGAGAACCGGCGTGTCCCGCCTCGCCGATCAGATACAACCATTCGCGCAGCAGCGACGCGCGGCCTTTCGGCGAAAAGCGACGGTCGCGCAGCGCTTTCCACGAGGGACACATTGCATCGTCGGGCGAGAAATTGAAGCAGGCCCCGTTGCCGTTGCAATGCAGGGAATCGGCGAACGAACGCCGTAATACGAGCGGTATGACGCGATCCCGTTGTCCCCGCGTCGGGACTTCATCGAGACGTGTCAGCGCACCTCCCGGCGGGGTCGCAATCTTGCCGGGATTCAACTGGTTATGTGGATCGAACGCGACCTTGATCTGTTGCAGCCGCGAATACAAGGGGCCGAAGAACGCCGGGGCATATTCCGAACGCAGTCCCTTGCCATGCTCGCCCCACAGTACGCCGCCATATTTGCGCGTCAATGCCACCACGTCATCGGTGATCGAGCGCACCAGGCCTTCCTGCGCCGGGTCCTTCATATCGAGCACGGGACGCACGTGCAGCACGCCCGCATCGGCGTGCCCGAACATGCCGTAGGTCAATCCCCTGCGGTCGAGCAGCGCGCGGAACTCGGCGATGTACTCCGCGAGATGCTCGGGAGGCACGGCGGTGTCTTCGACGAACGGGATCGGCCGCGGCTCGCCTTGAAGGCGTCCAAGCAGGCCGACCGCACGTTTGCGCATGTCCCAGATTTTCCCCACCTCGGCGTGGCCGTTGGCGAGCGCATGCCCGAGCACGCCGCGCGCGCTGTCCGAACCGCCGAGCAAGGCAAGGCCCGCGCTCAGCGCGGCTTCCAATGTATCGCGGTCGTCCGCGGCGAATTCGACGAGATTGACCCCTTCGAGCGGCGAAGCGGCATCGGGAAAGAATTGCCGGATTGCAGGCCAGCTGTTGTCTTCGCGCGCCAGACGCAGAACGACCGAATCGATCGTCTCGATCGAGGCCGCATCGATCTTCAAGAGCCGCGGCGCGTCGCGCAGCGCGGCATCGAAACTGGCGTAGCCCACCACGATGAGCGCCGTGAATCCCGGAATGGGGAGCAGGTTGACCTTGGCTTCGCAGACAAAGCCGAGACTGCCCTCGGAGCCGCACAGAATACTGTTCAAATCGAACCGGCCGCGGCTGTCGCGGATGTGAGCGAGGTCGTATCCGGTCAGGCTGCGGTTCAGCTTCGGAAAGCGCTGCCGAATCAGCTCGGCATCGCTCTGCTGAATGTCGTCCACCGTGCGGTGCACGTGTCCGATCAAGTCCTCGCGCGCCCGGATGCCCGCCAGCGTTTCATCGTCGATCGAAGTGGATGTCCAGGCGGTTCCGTCGGTCAGCACGGTGACCAATTCGAGTACATGGTCGCGCGTCTTGCCATACCGGCACGAGCCCTGCCCGCTCGCATCCGTATTGATCATGCCGCCGATCGTGGCGCGGTTCGACGTGGAAAGCTCGGGCGCGAAAAAAAGGCCATGCGGCTCGAGCGCCGCTTCCAACTGGTCTTTGACGACCCCGGCTTCGACGCGCGCCCAGCGCTCCTCCACGTTGATCTCGAGGATACGGTTCATATGGCGCGATAAATCCACTACCACGCCGTCTCCCAGCGATTGGCCGTTCGTACCCGTGCCGCCGCCCCGGGGGAAAAGACGCAACGTTTGGAAGCGAGGATTCGACGCGAGGCGCGCGATCCTGACCAGATCATGGCGCGTGCGCGGAAACACGGCCAGCTGAGGCAGGAACTGATAGATCGAGTTGTCGGTGGCCAGCGCGGTGCGATTGCCGTAGCTGTCGCGTATGTCCCCCTCGAAGCCGTGCATCCGCAGCTCCGTGGCGAATTCCAGATAAAGGCTGCCGGGCTGTGGCAAGCGATCGAGACGCGGAATCATGAGGCTCCCTGGGGCGTCGGCTGACATGCGCAAAGGCAGTACCCCATGCGGCTTATGTCTGCATATAAGTCATGAATCGAAAGTCTAGATTGCTTACTGGCGGGTAAAAAGTGTATTGTCTTGCGGTCTTACATGAGTTTTATGAATGAATCCGCGAACGTTGACCCCATCGATGTCCCTCCTGTTGGCGTTCGAGGCTGCGGCTCGGCATCAAAGCTATACGCGAGCGGGGGAAGAGCTGTCGTTGACGCAAAGCGCAGTCAGCCGCCAGGTGCAGGCACTCGAGGCACTCCTCGATGTGCGGCTCTTTCTGCGCAAGGGGCGCCGGATCGAATTGACCGATGCTGGCCGGATGTACATGCGCGAGGTAGGAGCGGCAATTGCATCGATACGCAATGCCACGTTGCAAGCGATTGCCTATCGCTCCGGGGGCGGCAACCTGAATCTGGCGGTATTACCCACCTTCGGCGCGCGTTGGCTCATGCCCCGGCTGCATTCGTTTTATGCAGCGAATCCGACTGTGCTCGTCAATATGCATTCGCGCATCGGCCATCTCGAGCTGGAAATCGCCGGGATGGATGCGGTGATCGGCGTCGGCAACAGCGACTTGCCGGGCCTGATTTCGCATAGCCTGCTCGACGAAGAACTTGTTCTCGTCGCCAGTCCCGATTTATTGCGGCGTCATCCTATCGAGTCGGGGCGCGACCTCGATTCGCTGTTACTGCTGCGCGTCGCCACCCGGCCTAACGTCTGGCGCGAATGGTTCGATGCCTGCGAAATCCCGTTGCGCGGTCTGCATCCCGGACCGATCTTCGAATTGACATCGCATTTGATCCAGGCAGTGGCAACCGGTATCGGAGTCGGTCTCGTCCCACGATGCCTGATCGGGGACGAGTTGCAATCGGGCAAACTTGTCGTGCCTTTCGACGGGCCCTATTCCAGCGGAATGCGCTATTACTTCGCCTACCCTGCTCACAAATCGGAACTGCCGTCAGTCGTCGCGTTTCGCGACTGGCTGCTAGCCACCCGATAATCATCGCGATGTAAAGACATGCGCATTCCACCTCTCAAAGCCATCCTCGCGTTCGAAAGCGTCGCGCGTAGGCCGTGCCCGGCGCGGCTATGTTTGCCCCGATTTGCCGGGCTTGTATGTCTCGACGACTTCGCTTTCGACAGCCCCGTTTTCACGAAAGGCTTGCGACACAGCGTCGACGATCTCATCCCAGATACCCGGTTGCAGTAGTACCGGGATCTCCTTCGCCAATACGTTGCTGAGCTTTCCCTGATTCTGTTCGATTGATCGAAGCAAGCGGTCGGCCTGTTGATCGGGCATCTCGACGACTTCTTTCAAAGCCGCGCGCGCGCGGCTGTGACTGCGAAGATAACGCGATTCTTCCCGCATTTGTTCGGTCAACGTACGGGCCACGATGTTCGAGAGGAACACGACGTGGGGCGCGAGATCAGGATAGCGCCAGAGGGGCATCGCTTCGTCCACTCCGCTGAACGCGAAGTTCGAGACTACTCCATCGGGCCACGTTGTCTGCGTCCGCTCGAACACGACATGCTGCCGGACTGCCTGCATTAGCGGTCTCGATACATGGTCGAGAACCCGCTCATAGCTGCGACGCTCGATCGCATCGCCTGAAATCACTGCGGAGACCGGCAAAATCACCGGGTCAGGAATGCATCCATCGCGGCGCAATACGTCATTGATCAAGAAGCGATGCACTCGACCGTTTCCATCCGTCAACGGATGGATATACACGAAGCCGAACGCTGCCACGGCACTCCGCATCACTGAGGACTGGCCTTGCGTTCTATCAAGGAACACCCGCAATCCGTCCAGCATTGCGGCAATCTGCTCCGCGGGCGGAGCCACATAGTGCACCACCTCCTCGTAACGCACGATCTCTCCAACGAAGACGGGAGATTGCCGAAGACCGAACTTTGTCGTCGTCGTCCGCTCACCCAGTATTTCGCGTTGCAGTTCGGCCAGGCCCGCGTCGCTCAAAGGCAAGTCTCCCTGGCCGGTACGCCGAGCCATGACATCCGCAAAACGCTGAACGCGATCGCTGCGATCCGCCTCTCCTTCGATGGCGAAACTCGCCTTGCTTTCGCGCAAGGTCATCCAGACGGCAGCCCGCATCAACAAATCCTCGCCGAATTCCCCGGCAAGCGCGGCGAACAGATCAGGCACGTTCAAGGCGGACGCTTCTTGCACTGCTTTTGTCCGAGTCACGATCGGGCAAAAGTGGCGCGTTCCAGGCAAGTTATCGTTGACCCGCCAGCGCCGCACTTTGACCGCGCGACCAGGCGATGCGGCCACCAACTTGGCCGGGTCGACAGCGTCGACATAGTTTCCTCCCAAGTTCCCGGGCACGACCAGCTCCTGCCCGGTCAACCATTCGTAGAGAAAGGCGGCTCGACGTGCATGCTGGCCAGTGGGCTCGGCCGCTACCCATCCCTGTACCACCTCCGCCCCGGTGCGCTGGAACAGGCGAGCCAGGAACTCGAGATGCGGGACTTCATGGCGCAGATGGAATTGCAGGTGGGCTGCCGGTTCATCTATCGGCCGCATCACCTCCAGATAGGTCTCCAGCTGAAAGCCTTCTTTGACCTCCGTGGACCGCCGCCCCCCCACCTGGCTCAGCACAAGCAGCTGCCCCATAGGCGCCACATCATAGGCACGCGCCAGCCACGCGGCGCCAATCGGATCGGCCGGCAGGTTAGACATAGGACTGCTTTCTCCGCTCGAAATCAATTACGCTTGCACAAAAATGATTAAAAACGACCAAATTTGCTCAAATTCGATTATGCTCTGGCCGGATCAGTTTTGCCAGCTTCTGGAACTGCAGACCCGGGAGCTGGAAGTGCAATGGGCGGGTCAGGATGTGTTGCTTCGATAGCAGATCTGTTGCAGCGTTGCGATGCAGACGTGCGGGCGGAGCTTCGGCGGACGTGACAGCCGACGGAATGTTATCGGCGATCCCTGCCAAGATACGCAGCGACTGCCCCAGTCAGCGCAATACCATTCAATTCCTCGGCAGACGCCAGATGCACGGCGACAATCTCGCGATTATCGAGCCTCAGCTCAGGTAGATCGTCGAGGTGCAGCTCAAAGAAGTGCACGCGATCCTGGCGGCCATCCCACATGCCGCACACGCTGCCCGCCGGGCGTAATGGGGGCGACGAGAACCCGATCTCCTCCTCCATTTCGCGGCGCGCCGCCGCATCGGGAGTCTCGCCTGGCTGGAGACTCCCGCCCGGGAAACTCCACTCGCCCCGGTATGACGACTTCACCAGCAACAGCGCCCGGCCCACATAGATGGCCACTAGCGCGCCCTCGTGTCGAGGGCGTCGAATATGCCACCACATACGGGCAAGCCGAAACCCGAGGCGAAGCGCCACGCGCCAGACAGCGTCGATCAGCATCGTTGATCGCGCTTGTTCGAGGCTCGGCATGAGGTCTCTCTTTTCGTTCGGCTGGTTGATAAAACGCACATTGTAATGTGCGGAAAGCGTCCGGCGAGAGAGCTTAGCAGCCAGCGCGCTTTATATCGCCGCGATAATCGCCTCGCCTGCCGCGAGGTGATTGCCCCCGTCGTCGAGTGGCCGGCCGTCGCGGCCCGCAAGCGTCGATAGCAGTACGACGTCGCCCCGCGCTTGCACCATGGCATCTTCACGGCCCATGTTCAATGCGATCAAAAGCTGTCGATCGCGGTGGCGCCGCTCATACGTCAGCACGTCGCCGTGCGCCACTACGTTTTCGATTGTGCCCTCGACAAGCGCGGCATGCTCGCGCCGCAGCACCAACAAGCGACGATAGAGCGACAACATGCTCGATGCGTCACTCCCTTGTTCACGCACGCTCGTCGTCGCGCTGACAGGCAGCCACGGCCGGCCATTCGTGAAGCCCAAATTGGGCAGCGCGTTGTCCCACTGCATCGGCGTGCGCTCCGGATCGCGGCCCTGGCCGATTCCCGGTTGCCGAAGCTCCGCCGGATCCCGAACCTCATCGGGCGGGATCTCGCCATCCGTCATTCCGATTTCATCGCCGTAATAGAGCGTCGGCGTGCCGCGCAGCGTCAGCAGCAACACCGCGGCTACGCGCGCCTGCATCATGCCGATGCGCGACGCGACACGCGGATTGTCGTGATTACCGAGTACCCAATTCGGCCACGCATGTTCAGGTAACGCTCGGTCGTAATCCCGTATCAAGCGGGCAATATCGCTCGCGTTCCATTTCACATTGAGCAACTGAAAGTTGAACGGCATATCGGCGCCCTCGCCGTTCGGCCCGTAATATTTCACGAGTTGCGGGATGGGCAGATAGATTTCGCCAATCAGCACGCGCTCGCCGTACTCGGCGAGCGTGGCGCGCATCGAGCGCACAATGTCGTGCACTTCCGGCTGATCCTCGGTGTAAGTCTGCAATAGCCGATGATGGTCCGGCTCGCCTGGCCGGTATGCGGGGTTCGGGGGATTGTCGCGAAACTGCGCGTCCTTGATCAGCAGCCAAAGCACGTCGACGCGGAACCCGTCGACGCCGCGATCCAGCCAGAAACGCAGCACCTTGTCCATCGCGCGGCGGACATCCGGGTTGCGCCAGTTGAGATCGGGTTGTTCGCGCAGGAACGCATGGTAGTAGTACTGCCCCGTGCGCGCGTCCCACTCCCATGCCGAGCCGCCCATCCGGCTCAACCAGTTGTTGGGTGGACCTCCATCGGATCCGGAATCGCGCCAGAGATACCAATCGCGCTTCGGATTGTCACGTGAGGCGCGACTCTCTTCGAACCATGGATGCCGGTCCGATGTGTGGTTCGGCACAAAATCCAGCAGCACCCGGAGCCCGAGCCGATGGGCGTGGCCCACCAATTGCTCGAATTCGGCGAGCGTGCCGAACATCAGGTCGATGTCGCAGTAGTCGGCCACGTCGTAGCCGAAATCAGCCATCGGAGACGGGTAGATGGGAGAAATCCAGACAGCATCGACACCCAGCGTTGCGAGATATTCCAGACGCGCCGCGATGCCCGGCAGATCCCCAATGCCGTCGCCGTTGCTGTCCTGAAATGAACGCGGATAAACCTGGTAGATGACGCCACGTTGCCACCATTTCAGCTCCGACATAGCCATCCCTCTCAACGATTCATCGTTTTGACGCCCGCAGAAATCGCATGTTCAACGACCTCTGGTATAAAAACGCCATCATCTACTGCCTTTCGGTAGGCAGGTTCATGGATGCGAATGGCGACGGCGTCGGCGACTTTCAGGGCCTCATGCGCCGGCTCGATTACCTGCAGGGGCTGGGCGTGACGACGATCTGGCTCATGCCGTTTCAGCCCTCGCCGGGGCGCGACAACGGCTACGACATCACGGACTACTACAACGTCGATCCGAAATACGGCACGCTCGGGGACTTCGCCGAATTCACTCATGCGTGCGACGAGCGCGGCTTGCGCGTCATCATCGACCTCGTGGTGAATCACACCTCCGATCAGCATCCCTGGTTCCAGTCAGCACGTAGCGATCCCGGTTCCAATTATCGCGACTGGTACGTCTGGTCGGACAGGAAGCCGCCGCATGCGAAAGACGGTGTGGTCTTTCCGGGCGTACAAAAATCGACCTGGAGTTTCGACAAGCAGGCAAAGCGCTGGTATTTCCACCGCTTCTACGATTTTCAGCCGGATCTCGATACCTCCAATCCCTGGGTACATGCCGAGTTGCTCAAGATCATGGGCTTTTGGATTCAGCTTGGTGTGTCGGGATTTCGAATGGATGCCGTTCCGTTTGTCATATCGGCGAAGGGAGCGAAGGTGCGCGAGCATATCGAGCAATACGGCATGTTGCGTGCGTTTCGCGAATTTTTACAATGGCGCGAGGGCAATGCGATCATCCTCGCGGAAGCGAATGTCCTGCCCGATACGGATTTCAAATACTTCGGCGATGCGGGCGAGCGCTTGCCGATGATGTTCAATTTCCAGTTGAACCAGAACACGTTTTACACACTCGCAACCGGCGACACAAAGCCGCTCAAACGGGCACTCATCGCGACGAAGCCTCGCCCGCCAAGCGCGCAATGGGGTGTATTTCTGCGCAACCACGATGAACTCGATCTGGGCCGCCTGACGCCCGAAGCGCGCGAAGCGGTGTTCGCCGCGTTCGCGCCGGAGCCCGACATGCAGCTCTATGGACGCGGCATTCGTCGCAGGCTCGCGCCGATGCTGTCCGGCGATCGGCGCCGCCTGGAACTCGCCTATAGCCTGATGCTGACCTTGCCCGGCACGCCGGTGATTCGTTACGGCGATGAAATCGGCATGGGCGACGATTTGCGTCGGCCCGAACGCGAAAGCATGCGCACGCCGATGCAGTGGTCCGGCGAACCGCAGGGCGGTTTCACCAAGCATTCGAAGCCGCCCGTTCCAGCCATTTCCGGCGGCCCGTATGGTTTTGAGCGCGTCAATGTGGCAAACCAGCGGCGCGACCCCGATTCATTCTTGAACTGGATGGAACGCGTGATTCGCATGCGCCGCGAAATGCCGGAAATCAGCTGGGGCGACTTCGACGTGCTGCGCACGTCGCGAAACGATGTGCTTGCACTGCGCTATGACTGGCGCAACAACTCGGTTCTATGCATGCATAATTTCAGCGCCGAGTCGTGCACCGTGAGATTCCGTTCGGGCTACGAGGGGCCGGGCGGCGACCGGCTGGTCAACGTCCTGTCGGATGACCACAGTCAGGCTGGCGACGATGGCCGGCATACGGTCGTGCTCGAGCCTTATGGATACCGGTGGTATCGCGTCGGCGGGCTCGATTATCTGTTGAGGCGGACTGAAATCTAGCGCGCGGGGCCCGCGGCGCAGACGAGAACCGGCTTACCCATGCCTTGCGCGTAGATCGGGAAATGCAAAGCAGATTTTGTTGGTTGGGTCCGGCATCGATGCTCGCTAGACTTCAATTCTTCTTGTCATAACAACGCGGTCGCCTCAAAGCATGACGAATACGCATGTACTCGAATACGACATCGTCGTGGTGGGCGGTGGCACAGCCGGTCCGATGGCCGCTGTGAAAGCGAAGGAAGCCGATCCGAGCCTGAATGTGCTGCTACTGGAGAAGGCCAACGTCAAACGCAGCGGCGCGATTTCGATGGGGATGGACGGTCTGAATAACGCCGTGATCCCCGGCCATGCGACACCGGAACAATACACGCGTGAGATCACGATCGCCAACGATGGCATCGTCGATCAATCCGCCGTCTATGCCTATGCAAAGCACAGTTTCAAGACGATCGAAGAACTCGACCGTTGGGGTGTGAAGTTCGAAAAGGACGGCAACGGCGACTACGCGGTGAAGAAAGTGCATCACATGGGTTCGTACGTATTGCCGATGCCGGAAGGCCATGACATCAAGAAAATGCTCTATCGGCAGTTGAAACGCGCGCGCATCGCAATCACTAACCGGATCGTCGCCACGCGTTTGTTGACGGACGCGAACGGCAACGTCAGCGGCGTGCTCGGGTTCGATTGCCGCACTGCCGATTTTTATGTCGTTCGTGCCAAGGCTGTGATCCTCTCATGTGGCGCGGCGGGAAGACTAGGCTTGCCCGCGTCCGGTTACCTGATGGGCACGTACGAGAACCCGACCAACGCGGGCGACGGATATGCAATGGCCTATCACGCAGGCGCCGCGCTCGCGAACCTCGAATGTTTCCAGATCAATCCGCTGATCAAGGACTATAACGGCCCCGCTTGCGCCTATGTGACGGGACCGCTCGGCGGCTATACCGCGAATGGCAAGGGCGAACGCTTCATCGAATGCGATTACTGGAGCGGGCAGATGATGTGGGAGTTCTATCAGGAACTCCAAAGCGGCAACGGCCCGGTGTTTCTCAAGCTCGATCATCTGGCCGAAGAAACGATTCAGACCATCGAGCAGATCCTTCACACGAACGAGCGC
>CBJLAJ010000047.1:0-33145 GCA_966421005.1 uncultured Paraburkholderia sp. | reverse complement strand
AAGGCTTTCCTGGATATCGACCAACGTGCGGGGAACCTTAGACGATTCGTTCGCCCCGGCTGACGCGCCGTTCCTAACGGTCATAAGAGTGCTTGGACCGAATGCGGTTCAACGCATTGCTTCAGGCAACCGGAGCTGATCATTGCAACAAGGCATATCATTGTGCCGACGATAACCCCGGGCACCAACCGATATGATTGCGATCAAGCTCTTCGTGGGCGTTTTTCTTCTCTTTGCAATCGTCGCCCTCCTCTTTTACGGCGGCCATATTTTGAGCCGTCTCGGCAAACGCGGCGCGCAGCCGCCGCGCGAAACAGATAAGCACCATTAGGAGCGGCCCAAACCCGCCTGCCAGAGAAGGAAGGCAAGGCCCTCGATCGCGCCCTTCGTACGACGCCCTCCCGGCGTTTCCCAATAGATGACCGGTGCATGCGGCAACCCTGTTGCATGTGAGTAGTCGGCCGCAAGATCCGCCAACACTGCCGCCATGCGCCGCTGTGGGCCTGGCGGCACCCGCACGTCTTGCTGCCTTGCCTGCACGAATGCGCCAGGTCGTCGTACGCCTGATCCGCGCGACCGAAGCGCAACGTGAAACGGGCTGATGTGCAGCATCGTCCGCAGACCAGCAGACGTATCGCGCGTGCCGATCTCAGGTTCCTCGAATGGGCCGGTCAACACAACCCGTCAAGATGTCCGCTTGCTGGACGCCTCTCAGGGCGAAACGCCTCGCGCACATTCGCGCGCAATGTCGTCTCGTCGACGGCGCGACTCGGCGGCAACCGAGCCGGGGTTCGTTGAACAGGCGATCGAGACATAGGCGACGCTCCGATAGCGGGGAGTGAACAATCGCCAACCGTATCAGACAGGAATCCTTGGATTCGCCATCTTGCGAATAGATGTTTCGCTTGGCGCAGTGCAACATGCTGCCGCAGTCCGCCTGAGCCGAGGCCATGCGTCTCCTAAGCCGACCTTAAGATTGGCGCCCTATTCTGATACTGCAGGCCGCAAACGACTCTGCTCGCCGCTGGCAACCAGATTGGGAGGTCGCACCATGAAAGCCATCGTCACAACCGCTGCCGTTACCCTCGCACTCACGGTACCGGCCCTTTCATCGGCACAAACATCCAACGGCCCGATGACCCGCGAGCAGGTACGGGCTCAATTGATCGAGCTCGAGCACGCCGGCTATAACCCCGCGCACGGCAACAGGGGAACCTATCCGGCGGAAATTCAGGCCGCCGAAGCGCGCGTCGCCGCCAAAAACAACGGCATGAGCGACACGTCGGCAACGGGCGTCGGCGGGTCCGGAACGGGCACGGCCGAAACCGGTCATATGGCGCCCACCGCTACGCCCACGATGATGCCGAATACGAATAAACGATCCATGTTCGGACATCGTTGAGCGCTCGCCTCACGGGAGGCCCTCAATCGCAGCTGAAACGGAAACTGTCATCGAGGGCCTGCGGTAAAACCAGCGTGCGGATATGCTCGGCTTTCGCCGTTTGGCAAAGCTGATCGCGCGCGCCGCTCGTGTTTTGCACGTACTTCGACGCGTACTCTGCATTGAAAACGGCTTTGCCCGATGCGAGAAACGCGCTGTAAGCGCCACACTCATTGAAGGCGTGGCATTGCTCGTTGATGGCGAAATCGAAACTCGCGCCTAATGTGCTCAGTTGTTCGATGTCGTTTTTCAGCGCCACGCCCAGGTGCCGCGTATGCGCGGCGTTTGCAATAAACAGATTGAAGTCGGCCTGAGTGGAACTGGTGAGCGGAAATCCGGGGTTGTTCGTGTAACCGTCCACGTTGTCCGGCTCGACGCCATCGCATCCCTTGCTGACAGCCAGATCGAGTCGCGCCGACACGATGTTGCGAACATTGGTCGAGCGTGTATCGACCCAGCGCTCACCCGGCCACCCTTGCAAGCTATTGCCAAGATCGGACGGCAGGAATTTCGAGTAGTCGGGCCGCCAGTTTTCCGCGCTGCCCGCTGAAAAATAGCAAACCACCTTGCGGCCCATCGCCTTCAAATTGTCTATCGTCGATTGCGGTGCCTCGAAGAGATCGATGTCATACACACCGACTTGATAACTCGTATCGATCGTGCCGGTCAGTTGCCACTGCCATGTGTCGCTTTGCACCGGTACCCAATGCGTGGCACTCGATGCCTGCGTGGCGGAAGAGCCGCTCAAAGAAGGGTTTGCCGTGGTCGGGCTCGTCGCGGACGATCCCACTGTCGAACCAGCGGCCGCGGAGGAAGTACCGGAAACCGATGACGAACCTCCGCCGCCGCAGCCAGCCAGCCCAATCGCCGCGACCGCGCCGAAGCAAAGCCTCGCAACGCGCATGACTTCCCCCTGAGTTGTCATTGACACACAATTGCCATGCGCCCGATTGGGCGCAGACGATCGGAACTCAAGTCCGAAGCAGGTTCGATGATAACTCAGACAGTTGGCAGATCGTTACAGCGGGAAGAGCTTGAATGACAAAGTGCCAGGAAAGGTCGACGCGCAAAAAAATGCGCGCCGACACCTGTGTGCGCGCGCATTCAAAGGCATCAGAATTTATGCCGCATGCCAATACGCAATCCGAGTTGCTTGTTCGACGCGGAAGGGCCGAACCCGCTGATCGATGCCACAGCGCTCTGTTTCAGAGAATCGCTGCCGCTTGCGCGCTGGGCCGCAGCAAGAACATACAGATCCGTTCGTTTCGACAAGCTGTAGATCGCACCGAGATCGAGCTGCAAATATTTGGCGCCTCCCGCCCCCGTCGACGTGCGCTGCGTGTAATCGAACGCTCCACCCACCAGCAGGACGGGGCTCAAACGCGTACGCACGTTCACCTCGCCGCTCGTGAATGCGACATCGCCCGTGTAGCCAAGCGGGTTGGGTCCTGAACTCGAGCCCAGCGAATCGAATCGCGTGTAGGTCACCACCGCACCGACGGTGGTCGGGTCCAGCGTGTACGACACACCCGCGCCGGCGATCTGCAACGTCTTGGCGGAAGCATAGCCGGCGTAGACGGGAAGCGACTCGGGTGTCGTTGCCGACCCGAACGACCCGATATTGTTTGCCGTTGCCGTACCCTTGTTCGGCGTATTCCCATAAAACGACACGTTCGGATCGCGAGCGTTGAGATAGCCGATGGCCGCCGAGAGCGGGCCAGTCGAGTAACTGAGGCCCACGGACCAGATCTGATTGCGCGAAAAGCTTCCCGCCACCCCGCCCATGCTGTATAACACCCCGGCTTTCAAACCGGCGATCACCGGCGAAACATATTTGATCGAGTTGTTGATGCGATTGGTATTCGCCAGGTTGTCCAGATCGCCCAAATGCGAGCCCATGTATCCCGCCCATTGCCCCGTCGCCGCGAACGGTTGAATGAACTCGGTCATCGTGTCGTATTGTCGTCCGAGCGTGACGGTACCCGCGGGCGCGGCGAGCCCGACCCACACCTGCCGCCCGAATTCCGCGCCGCCTTGCGCAAGCGCACCGCTGTTGGCCATGAAACCGCTCTCCAACACGGCGATCGCCTTGAGCCCACCGCCGAGGTCCTCGACCGTCCGAATGCCCCACCGGCTGCCGCTCAAGCCCGTACTATGCGCATCCGTCAATGCGATCTGCGAGTGCCCCACCGGCCCCGAAGCGCCTCGCGACGTCTGAACGTCATTCGAATATTGGATACCGAGATCCACGATGCCGTAGAGCGTGGCGCTGCTTTGCGCCCATGCGCCGCCCGCGGTCGCCGCCGCAATGAGTCCAATGCCCAGCTTTTTCATCTTGTCTCCTCTCGTTAGATCGATCAAACGTGCTGCGAATCTGTCGCCAATGTGGCGATGCCTTCATCCTCGCGGGGATAGCAGCGAAATGCTGCCAACGAGGCCACCAAAGCGGGAACGGCCGCGAGCATGAATAATGAGGACTGCGAAATGTTCATCGCGAGCAAAAGACCGCCCGAGAGCGATCCGACAATCGATCCGAGGCGTCCGACGCCCAACGCCCAGCTGATACCGGTCACGCGGCTTTCGGTTGGATAGTATTGAGCCGCATAAGCGTTCGCGCCGATTTGCGAACCGCTGATGCAAAAGCCGACGCCCGTTACCGCGAGCATCAACGCCATCCCCTGTACCTGCCCGAGTGCGGCGATCAGCAGCGCTCCCGCACCATAAGCCATGCCGAGCACGACTGTCGGTTTCGATCGATCCATCGCTCGGCCTATCGCCACCGCGCCGATGGTTCCGCCAACCTGATAAAGCATCATCAAACGAGAAGCGTCGGCCAAAGTCATGCCGGCGTTATGTGCGATAGTCGGCAGCCAGTTGGTCATCAGATAGACGATCAAAAGGCTCATGAAGAAGATGCACCACAGCAGCAACGTGCCTGTGCGAAAACCGTTCGCGAACAATTGCCGCACCGGAGAGCCTTCGGCCTTCGCCTCATTGAGGACGAATGCGGTTCGATCGGTGAACTCGTGCTTGGCAATGCGCGCGAGCAAATTCGATATACGCTCGGGCTTTTCATGCACCGCCACGAGATAACGGACCGATTCCGGCAACGACAGGACGAGAACGGGAACGAGCGCAAGCGGAAGGACACCCCCGGTAAGCAGCACTGCGCGCCAACCATAGTCAGGCAGGAGATGCGCCGACAACACGCCGCCCAAGCCGGAACCCAGCGTGAAACCGCAAAACATCACCGTTGTCAGGAACGACTTTCGGTTTTGCGGACAATACTCCGACGTCAACGCAATTGCGTTTGGCATGGCACCGCCAAGCCCGAGACCGGTAATGAAGCGCAGCGCGATCAACCATTCGATTGTCGGAGCGCGAGCGCATCCGAGACTCGCGAGACCGAAAAAAGCGACGCACGCGAGCAACGTCCTTTTACGGCCGATCTTGTCTGCGACCGGCCCGAATACGAACGCACCTATCATCAAGCCGGCCAGCCCCGCGCCGAACAACATGCCAAGCACCGAAGGCCCGATTCCCCACGCCTGCCTCAATGCCGGGGCGATAAAGCCGACGCACGCGGTATCGAGGCCATCCACGGCGACGACGCAAAATGACAAAACGAGAACCAACCATTGAAAGGGCGAGAAACGTTGCGCGTCTATCCACGCGCGCACGTCCACGCTCGCCGTATGCGATTGCATAGTCATGTCTCCTCCAGATGTTGTCTGGTGTTATGAACAGACCGCGGTTTTCACGGCCTGGGTGCTGCCTTGCTCGTCTTACTTCTCTTACTCGGAATCAGGTTGAAGCGATGGATGCGCACGGCTGAACGCATCGTGTTCCCCACATGTACGGTCAATCGCATCCAGCGTCGGATACGCTTGCACATCGACCCCGAAGCGCCGTGCGTTGAAAAGCTGCGGTACGAGGCAGCAATCGGCGAGCGTCGGGGTGTCGCCAAAGCAGAAGACGCCACGATGTGGCGAATGACACAACTCGGCTTCGAGTGCGGCAAGTCCGGTTTCCAGCCAATGAACGATCCAACGCTGCTTCTGGTCCTCGCTCAGGCCGAGCGGGCCGCTCAAGAACTTGAGCACACGCAGGTTGTTGAGCGGGTGCATTTCGCAAGCGATGTATTGCGCGATCTCTCGGACCCGGGCGCGGTCGACGTCGCTTCGCGGAAGCAGCGGAATCTCGGGATAGCGTTCCTCGAGGTATTCGAGTATCGCCATCGACTGAGCGACGCGAAACCCGCCGTCCTCGAGTACGGGAACGAGCTGCTGCGGATTCAACGCGGAAAACGCCTGGCTGAACTGCTCCCCGCCATCGCGATTCAGATGAACCGGCAAGTACGCGTATGAAAGACCTTTCAGATTGCACGCGATTCGAACGCGGTAAGACGACGAGCTGCGGAAATAATTGAAAAGCTTCATGACGCGCTCATACCTCCACATAAACGTCGTCACCCCGCAGCTCCACCGGGTAGGTTTCGATGTCCTTGGTGAGCGGCTCGCACATTGCACGCCCGGTGCGGACATCGAACTTGCCTTGATGAAGCGGACATTCGATCTCATGTCCGTCGAGGAACCCGTCGCATAAGCGGGCATTGCCATGGGTACACAGGTTGTCCGTGGCGTAGACTTCGCTGCCAACGCGATAGAGCGCGAGTTCCCGGTTGTCCAGTGTGACAACCGATACGTCGTCGGCCGGCAGCTCTGCGATGGAAATGACTTTGGTCCATTGCCGTTCCATGGTTCGCCTCAAATGGGATAAATGATTGAATTCGGAATCATTTCGCTGTCGAAAACGCACAGCTTCGATTCGAACCTCAGCCCGTCGTCCGTGCGGCGAATGATGTCGAGGTACCGGCCAGCGTTGAACGGCGTCGTCATGCCATCGGGCTTGGTACGAAACACCACGTAGTTCGCCTCCGTTTCGATGCGCAGCGCGTCGAAGCGCAGAATTCGCGGAATGCTCACGATATGGCGCTGGTAATACGGATCGTGAAAGATCGTCTCGGCAATCCCATAGACGCGATCTTTCAGCATGCCCCGGCTTTCGAACGAAAGCGTTGCAAGCGGCAAATTGCGTTCATGGTTCTCGCGCGGTTGAAGCCTGTAGCTGCAGTCTTCGGTGAAAAGCTCGGGCCATTTGTCCCAGTTGCCGCTATCGAGAACCGCTGCATAGTCCGCATAAAGCGCCAGCACCGCTTGGAAAGTTTCGAAGTCGAGCATCTCAAACCTCCATCACGCGGCGCCAATAGTCGTACATCCCCCGAATCAGGGTCTCCGTCACCATGTGGTCGGCCTCTTCGACGCCACGCCCGCCGAGTTCGGCCACAGTCCGATGATTCCGCTTCCTCGAAAATGACTCCTGCGAAAATTCGATGACTTCGCCATCGTCAGCCGATACGAAGCCTGCGGGACCGAACAGGTTCGCTTGCCTCAAACGGCGTTGTGTCATCTCGGGGGTATCGTCTTCGAACCCAAAGTGCGTCCAGACGAAGTCGAACGCATCGGGTCCGACTGGCTGGATATGCCGGGTCGACACCGAGTTGACCTGCTGCTGGATGATGACGCTCGGAAAAAGCGTCATCAGCACGGCCGTGGGGCCACCCCACCACGGCTCATGGACGACATCGAGAAACCGGTCATCGTTGAGCGCCATCTGCTCCTTGAAGCTCGTCACGCCGCTCGTGACTTCGCCTTTGCCACCGGTGCCGCGCGTCGAAATCATCGCGGCATGCCGGTGTTGCTCGTCCATGCGTAGTTCGGATTTGTTGTCGGCGCGCCAAAGGCCGAACGTCACGAACCAGGTATGAAGCAGGCCGGGGTGATACGGGTCCTTGATGTTTTCCTGCATCAACTTCCAGTTTCCCGGGATGCGCTGGCGGTTGTAACCGAGCACAGTCAGCCTGCGGCCGTCGAACAGGCGATCGAAATACCGCAATATGGTCGGTCCGAGATAGTCCTCGAGCGGCTGCACCGCATGATCGAACGATGCGAAGATCACACCGTTGCGGCAGGCGACCTTCAGCTTCGTGAGCCCGTGCTCCTTGGGATCGAAATCGGCCGGCATGCCACCGTTGACCTTGCCGTCCTGCTTGACGCCCCGGCGAAATGGCACGCCGACCAGATTGCCCTTGAGGTCGTAGTTCCACTGGTGGTAGGGGCACGTGAGGTCCCTGCGGTTGCCGAACTTTTCGCGGCAGAACTGCGCGCCGCGGTGCGCGCAGACGTTTTCCACGACATGCACTTCGCCGTCGGCGGAACGTGTCGCAATAACCGAGCGCTCGCCGACAGCGGTACGTTTGAAGTCGCCCGCATTCGGAATTTCCGCTTCCAGACCGATGTAGCACCAATGGCCCGAATAGAAGAACCGATCGAGTTCCCGCCGGTAAATGTCCGCATCGGTATAAGCCCAAAAGGGAATACGGCTCGATCCCTCCGAGCCCCAGGCACGCTCGGCTCCGTTCATGTTGTCCGCCATCATCGTCTCCTGTCTTTTTCCGCAGACGCCGATACCGCGCTCACGCTACGCGCACGGCAATGCGGCCAAGACCATCGATCTCTCCCACCATGAGATCGCCTGGCACCACTGCCGCCACGCCTTCCGGCGTGCCCGTCATGATCAAATCGCCAGGTTCGAGGCGTTCGTAGATCGACAGATGGGCGATGCACTCCTCGACGGACCAGATCAGCTTCCCGATGTTTGACGATTGGCGCACCGCGCCGTTGACGGCGAGCCGGATATCGGCCTGGCCCAATGAGCCGACATCGCCGATACGGTGAAGCGGACCGATAGGCGCGGAGTTCGCGAACGACTTGCCGAATTCCCAAGGACGCCCCTTGTCGCGTGCTTCGAGTTGCAAGTCTCTGCGCGTCATATCCAAGCCCACTGCGTAGCCATATACGTGTTCGAGTGCCGCATCGGCGGCGATGTTTTCACCCGCTTTGCCGATCGCAACGATCAATTCGATCTCGTGATGGAAATTGGCCGTCATGGGCGGATAAGGAATCGAAATCTCGTCATTGCCGGCTTGCACCACGGCATCGGCAGGCTTCATAAAGAAAAACGGCGGTTCGCGATCCGGGTCCTTTCCCATTTCGCGCGCATGTGCGGCGTAGTTGCGTCCCACGCAAAAAACGCGATTGACGGGAAAACGGCCGGATTCGCCGGCTACAGCCAGCGATCGGACAGCAGGTGCGGGAATGACGTAATTCATTGCATACTCCAACCAGATGGTTTCAGGACAGCTTGTCTTCGCGCCATAAACCCAGTGCTTGCTGCACCGGGCGGTCCGAAAAGCTGAACAGGATCGTGTCTTCCGATGCGCGGAACTGATGGGTCGTCCACGAAGGCACAACGAGAACGTCGCGCTCGCCGAAATCGAATGCACTATCGCCAACCGTCGCACGCCCCCCGCCCTCGAGACACACGAACACCGTGCTGTCCGAGCTGCGATATGGCCGCGTTTGCATGCCAGACTTCAGACGCCGTGCAAACGCGCCGATGGTTGGCATCGGCGAGGTACCTGTCGCTGGATTGACGTAGCGAAATGCATGGCCATGCCATGGATCGGCCGGCAGCGAATCGAGGCCCATCAGTGCATTGCGCGTCTGGCGATAGGGGTAGACGAATACGCGCGTCGGCTCCGCGGACGATTGATAGAAATCGATCGGCACCATGTTGTGCCCGTAGCTCGACAATGCGCAGCCTTCGGGACGCGTCGTCATCTGCGTTACCACGGTCGACTTTTCCGCAAAGCCGGCATCGAGAAACTGAACGAGGGGGATGTCGAGGCCATCGAGCCAGACCACCGGCTCGTCGCCCAGGTTGCCATGGTCATGCCAGGTCATCGAAGGCGTGATGATGAAATCGCCGCGCCGCATCGTCGTGCGTTCGCCATCCACCGCGGTATAGGCCCCCTCGCCTTCGAGAACGAGTCGTAGCGCCGATTGGGAATGACGGTGCGCGGGCGCGACCTCTCCGGGCAGGATCAACTGAAACCCCGCATAGAGACTTTGCGTGATGCGCGACAACCCGCGTGCACCCGGGTTCTCGAGAATCAACACGCGGCGCTCGGCCTCCATTGCGCTGATCAGATCGCCCGATTCCAGCAACGTTTCGCGCAGCGCGGCGTAACGCCATAACGCCGGTACGATCGAGGGCGTGGGCGCGGCAGGAACGAGTGCATGAAGCACTTCCCAGAGCGGCGTCAGGTTATCGCGGGCAATCCTTTCGTAATACGCCTGCCGCGCATCCGGGTCTTTTCGCAGAGCATTCGCCTTCATTGATTTCTCCCTGAATCAAACGCCACTGGGGTAAAAGGCGTCGGCGTAGATGTGCTCGCGGGCGATCCCCTTGCGCGCGAGCATGAGCGTGGCCGCGTCGACCATCAGCGGAGAGCCGGCAACGTAGGCGCGCCAGCCGTTCATCTCTTCCCAGTCTTCCTCGATCGCATGGGTGACGACGCCCGACCGCCCGCTGCTTGCCACTGTCTCCGAAGGCGAAGCCACGACGACATGACTGCGAAGCGACGGATGCGCCGCCTCGAGCTCATCGAGCCATTCCGTGCCGTAGACATCCGCCGACGAACGCACGCCGAAATACAAATGAATGGGATTCGTCATTCCGGCGGCAATCGCGCCGCGGACGATCGACAGCACGGGGGCCAGCCCTGTGCCGCCCGCGATGCAGATCATCGGCCCTTCATGCTTGCGACGCAGGTACGCCGTACCCATGGGGCCGCTGACGCGGACCGGGTCGCCAGGTTTCAGCGTCGATGCGATATATGAAGTGACACGGCCGTCAGGCACCACCCGGATGTGAAACTCGAGTTCGGTCGCTGAATCGGTGCAAGCCATCGAGTAGGGACGGCTCAAATCGGGAGCGAACTGCAGCGTCGCGTATTGCCCCGGCGAGAATTGAAGCGGCTTTGCCAGGGCGAGCCGCAGGCGCACGATATCGTGCGTGACACGTTCGAGGCTGCTGACTGTCGATTTGACGATCCGCGCCGGATGCACCACGATCTCGTCCGGCTCCGGAATCTCGATCGCGCAGCTTTCGATGAGCGTCGCCTGACAGGCGAGAACCGACTCGCCCGCGCCCATCGGCGCGCGTGCCTGCTCGGGACCGGCCTCGATCACGCTCCCGCCGATCACCTTGCATCGACAGGTACCGCATCGACCCGCCATACAGCTGTACGAAACGGGGATACCGTGCTCGCGCAGCGTATCCAGCAGGTTGGCCCCGGGCTGCGCGGCGATCGTGCGCTGCAGCGGCAAAACGGCAACTTCCATGGCAGTGCCTGTCTCCACATGTCGTTCGATGTGGCGACATAGTGCTCTCACCGATAGTATTGATAAATAGAAACGGGTGAATATTCGATATCAATTTCAGTGATAACGCATGGGGACGGCATGGAGCTGCGGGACATCGATCTGAACTTGTTGGTCGTATTCAACGAGCTGTTGCGACTGCGGCGCGTGTCGGCCGTCGCCGAGAGTCTCGACGTGTCGCAGCCGGCCGTCAGCAACGCGCTGAATCGGCTAAGACGCCTTCTGGGCGACGAGCTTTTCCTGCGCACCGCCAAGGGAATGGCGCCGACACCGTTCGCGGAACGGTTGGCCGAACCGGTGGGATACGCGCTTGGCGCGATCTATACGTCGCTCAACGAAAAGGTGACGTTCGACCCGGCGGCTAGCCATCGCGATTTCTCGATCGCCATGACGGACATCGGCGAAATCTATTTCCTGCCCGAACTCATGAAACGCCTGGGGGAGACCGCGCCAGGCGTGACGATCACCACTACGCCGACGAGCCGGGCCGATCTGCACGAGCTGATGGAAAACGGGCAGATCGACCTGGCGATCGGATTCGTTCCCGGCCTCAAAACCGGCTTCTTTCAACGGAGGCTCTTTCGTCAGCGCTATGTCTGCCTGTATCGCACAGGACATCCACTCGCCGAAGAGGGGATGACGCTCAAGGCATTTCGCGCCGCACATCACGTGGCCGTTGTCGCGGAAGGCACGGGGCATGGGATGGTCGACGAAGTCATTCAGCGGGCCGGAGTCGTGCGGGATGTTCGATTGCGCGTTCCGCACTTCGTTGCGGTGGGGCACATACTGCAAAACACCGATCTCATCGCGGTGGTGCCGCAAGCCTACGCAGATAGGACGCTCACGCCGTTCGGCCTCGAATCGGCGCCCTGCCCGGTGAAAATTCCCGATATCGTGATCAACGTGCTTTGGCACGCAAAAAACCATCGCGAACCGGCCAATCAATGGCTCAGGCAAATCGTGTCCGACGTATTTTCGTTTTGAACGCAGCGCAATCCCCGGAAATCGCACCAGGGCTCGGGAACGGGTTGACGACGCATGTCGTCCAATTACCAGGCCTGCGGCGAAGGAGAGTGAACCATGAACCGGCTCCTCATTCCGATTTGCAGTGCGTTGAGCGCTGTCACGCTGGCAACGGCGACACCCACGGTGTCTGCGGGGGAGCAACACATCCGGCCTCCCGCGGCGGCAAAAAGTTTATTCATGACCATCGTCTCGGGCACCTACGGCCCGAATTGCGGAGCACCGCAAGGCAACGCGACGGCCGATCTCGCGCGGCAGTGCAATGGCCGTGAGACCTGCAGTTATCCATTGCCCGTCCCTGTCGCACAGGCAGGCCGACAAGCCTGCCGCGCCAGCTTCGTCGCCGAATGGCGTTGCGGGCAAAGCGAATCGCATCTGGCAATGCTTGGCGCCGGCGCGGCATCGGGCGATCGACTCGTCATGAGTTGCGCAAGGTATGACGGCGCCGGGAAATAGCGCAGAGGCGGCACTGAATCGCCGCGATGGCACAGTTCGACACTTGTCGACCTGCAGACAGGTCGGCAAAGCGCCAATCGGTCGCCTATGATGGGACGATGTTCCGACCATGCGATACGCGGAGGACAGCATGACCGACCGATTCGACGCCGTCATCATCGGCACAGGTCAATCCGGGCCCGCGCTCGCCGCACGACTTTCATCGGCAGGCATGCGGGTTGCCATCGCCGAGCGGAAGCTGTTCGGCGGCACCTGCGTGAACACCGGCTGCATTCCCACCAAAGCGTTGGTCGCCAGCGCCTACGCGGCGCATCTGGCCCGTCGTGCCGCCGATTACGGCGTCGACATCGGCGGAGCCATCGATGTCGATATGGCGCGCGTCAAAGCCCGCAAAGACCAGATCTCGGGAAAGTCGAGAACCAATGTCGAGAAATGGTTGAAGGGGCTCGATGGTTGTACTGTCCTCGAAGGACACGCCCGCTTCGAATCGGCCGACACCGTACGCGTGGGTGAGCGCCTGTTGAGCGCTGAGCGTATTTTCATCAACGTCGGCGCCCGCGCTTTCGTCCCGCCGATGCCGGGGCTCGATCAAGTCGATTTTCTGACCAATTCCACCATGATGGATGTCGACTTTCTGCCTGAGCATCTGATCATTATCGGCGGCAGCTACATCGGCCTCGAATTCGCGCAAATGTATCGGCGCTTCGGTAGCAAGGTGACCGTTGTGGAGAAAGGCGCACGCCTGATCGGCCGCGAGGATGAAGATGTTTCCGCCGCGGTGCGCGATATTTTGGCGAATGAAAGTATTGGCGTCGAACTGCATGCCGAGTGCATGGCAGCGGAAAAGCGGGGCACGGGTATCGCCGTCAAACTCGACTGCCATGACGGCAAGCGCGAAATCGTCGGCTCGCATTTGCTGGTTGCGGTGGGGCGTACACCGAATACCGACGACCTCGGCCTCGATCGGGCCGGTATCGCCGTCGACGAGCGCGGCTATATTACCGTCGACGACCGATTGCAAACCAATGTCCCGAATGTCTGGGCGCTCGGCGACTGCAACGGCCGCGGTGCTTTCACGCATACGTCATATAACGACTATGAAATCGTCGCGGACAACTTGCTAAACGGCGATAACCGTAGCGTGCGCGACCGGATCACCGCCTATGGTCTATTCATCGATCCGCCGCTCGGCCGTGCCGGCATGACACTCGATGAAATCCGCCGCGCCGGTCGCAAGGCGCTTATCGGTATGCGGCCCATGGAACGCGTAGGGCGCGCTGTCGAAAAGGGCGAAAGCCAGGGTTTCATGAAGATCGTCGTCGATGCCGATACAAAGGAGATTCTCGGCGCAGCAATTCTGGGCGTGGGCGGCGACGAGGCCATTCACTGCGTTCTCGACACCATGTATGCCAAAGCGCCCTACACGGTCATGCAGCGCGCGATGCATATTCACCCGACCGTGTCCGAACTGCTGCCGACGATCCTCGGCGAGTTGAAGCCCTTGGATGAATAGCCGGGCCGTGCCCATCGGGCCGGCCCCGGGTGAATCGTTCGCTCAGTAGATCTCAGGCACGATCATTTCAGCCGGCACCGGATGCCGGATGTAGTCCTCGTTATAGACCCGCTCCGGCAACGTAATGACTGGATGCTCCACCTCGCTGTACGGCACCTGGCTCAGCAGATGGTGAATGCAGTTCAGGCGCGCGCGCTTTTTGTCGACGGCCTGGACCACCCACCATGGTGCCTCCGGAATATGCGAGCGCTGCAGCATGACCTCTTTTGCTTGTGTGTAGGCTTCCCAGCGGCGCCGACTCTCCAGGTCCATCGGGCTCAGCTTCCACTGTTTGAGTGGATCGCGAATGCGTGCCTGAAAGCGGATTTCCTGTTCTTCGTCAGTAATCGAGAACCAGTATTTGAGGATCTGGATACCGCTTCGCGCCAGCATCTTTTCGAATTCAGGCACGGAGCGATAAAACTCTTCGCACTCCTCATCGCTGCAAAATCCCATGACGCGCTCGACACCCGCGCGGTTGTACCAGCTCCGATCGAACAGCACCATTTCGCCGCCGGCCGGCAGGTGCGCCACGTATCGCTGAAAATACCATTGCGTGCGCTCGCGATCGCTCGGCGCGGGCAGCGCGGCGACACGGCACACGCGCGGGTTGAGCCGCTGCGTAATCCGTTTGATCGCGCCGCCCTTGCCAGCCGCATCGCGCCCTTCGAAGATGACGACGAGGCGGTGGCCGGTCTGGACGATCCAGTCCTGCAGTTTGACCAATTCGCCCTGCAACCGGAACAGCTCGCGAAAATAGTGCTTGCGGGCCTCGCGTGCTTCCGGCGTAAGCGCGCTTTCGCCATCGAGAAGCCGATCGTCCACTTCCATTTCGACTTCTTCGTCGTAGGCGTCGATGAGATCTTCCTGAAAACGGCGCTGCCGCTCGTCGAACGCAAATGTGTCGGATGTCAGATCTTCTTCTTTCATGGCGATTCTCCCGATGAAACGCGCGGCGACAAATACGGACGGTGATTTTCCGCCGCGATTTTCGTGCCGGATAGTGACGGCCATATTAACCGGGCGCTATCGTTGCTCCCCGCTCCCAGCCTCATCGCACGCGCCTCACGCCACCAGCTGCCCCCTATCCTGCTTGGCCGCTTTATTCGCCACATCCAAACGCCATGGCTCCCCGCCTTCCAATGCGGGCGTCGATTCGAACAGTTCAGCCACCCATTCCGCGAATACCCGCACTTTCGCTGACAAATGCCGGTTATGCGGATAAACGATTGAAATGGGCTTTGGCTTCGGATTGCAATCCTGCAGTACCTCCTTGAGCGAGCCGTCGAGCAAATGCGGCAACACCATGAAAAGCGTCGGCTGAATCAAGCCAAACCCCTCCACGCCGCAGGTCACGTAGGCATCAGAATCGTTGACCGTGACGACGCCGTTCATCTTCACTTCCACCGGCTTGCGGTCGATGAGAAACACCCACGGCACTGCGCGTCCATCATGGCTCGCGCGGTAATTGACGGCACGATGCGACACGAGCTCCTCGATGCTGCGCGGCTCGCCGTAGCGTTCCAGATAACCCGGCGACGCGCACGTTACCCGCCGCAGCATGCCGATGCGACGCGCGACCATCGTGGAATCCTCGAGCGGTCCGATTCGGATCATGCAATCGACACCTTCCTCGACCGGATCGACGGGCCGGTCCGACATGCCCAAATCGAGCGTGATGTCGGGGTAGCGCTGGTGAAAGAGCGGCAACGCGGGAATCACGAGCCGCCGCCCGAGCGAGCCCGGCATATGGACGCGTAGCGTGCCGCTGGGTTTGCGATTGCCCACCTGAAAGCTCGCGTCGGTCTCCGCGATTTCCCCAAGAATCTTGATGCAGTGCTCGTAATAGGCCGCGCCGTCGGACGTGAGCGCGAGCCGCCGTGTCGTTCGATTCATCAGACGCACGCCCAGCAGCGCCTCGAGATTCTGAATGACTGTCGTGACGGTCGCGCGCGGTATGCGCAGCGTTTCCGCCGCCCGGGTGAAGCTGTTCGCGTCCACCACGCGGGTAAAGACCTCCATTGCCTGTAGCCGATCCATGCTCGCCCCTTCGAATAGCCAACAGTCGAGAATAGGCCACCGGGCATGCGCGGCACAAGATCTCGAACGGGCCGGCGCACAGCTTGCCGCCCCGGGAATACCGACAGTCCCCCTCTCTATTTTGATCGATTCGATCAAAATAAGGGTTAACGCATAGTTGAATCGACCGATCCGATCGACTAACATGACTGCATCGATCAGCCGCAATGGCCCGACGGGACGTGCCTCCAGGCCACGTCTGATCCAACCGGCTCAACATTGATCGAATCGATCACAGCGTATCGCCGCATCCCGCCTAACCATCGCGCAGGAGATATATCAGTGGTATTCAAAGGAATCGTGCCCGCGCTGATCACACCGATGACGCCGGACGAAGAAATCGACGAGGACGGTCTCCGGACGCTCGTCGACACACTCATCGATTCGGGTGTCCACGGCCTTTTCGTGCTGGGCACCAATGGCGAATTCATTTCGCTCTCCGAGACCGAGAAGCTTCGCATCGCGCGCATCGCCGTGGATCAGGCGCGCTCGCGCGTGCCCGTTATCGCAGGCACCGGCGCATACGCGACGCGGGAAGTCATCGCGCTCAATCGCAAGATGGAAGAACTGGGTATAGACGCCGTTTCGGTCATTACGCCCTACTTCAACGGCGCGACGCAGGCGGAGCTGTTCATCCATTACGAGCGGATCGCGCGCGCCACCGCGCTGCCAGTCATGCTCTACACCATTCCCGCCAAAGCAGGCATCACATTGAACGTGGACACGGTTCGGCGTCTGGCCGAAATTCCGAACATTCGCGGCATCAAGGATAGCGGTGGGGATTTCGACAGGCTCCTGCAATTGATTGCCTTGCGTCGCGACGATTTCGCCGTGTTCACGGGCACGGATTCGATGATCCTGTGGACGCTGATTGCGGGTGGCGACGGTGCCGTTGCGGCTACAACGAACGCCGTGCCGAGCGTTGTCATGTCGATCTGGAACAACTTTCAACGCGGCGACATTGCCGCCGCACGGCAGGCGCAGGAATCGCTGCGCGCATTGCGTGAAGCGTTCGCGCTCGGCTCGTTACCCGTCGTGCTGAAGACAGCCGCGCAGATGCTCGGGATGCCGGCGGGTCCCGCGCGTTCACCCGCGCAACCGCTCGACGCGGCGGCCCGCGAGCGGCTCGCCAAAGCAATCGAACACTATCCGCCCATTCGTCGATAGACGGTCTTCACGCGCTTTCATCCCGAACCGCAACTTAGCAACTTCGCAATTTATTTAGCCCACCCATGAATTCCGTCTGCCACTTCCAAACGGTCAAGCACATCGTGCACGGCGCAGGCAGTCTCGATCAGTTGCCCGAGAAGCTCGCCCTGCTCGAGCGCCCCGTTCGCCGCATTGCGTTCATCACGCAGCCAGTCATGGAGCGCAACGGTGTCGCGGCCCGCGTCGTCTCGTCGCTCGAAGCGAAGGACATCCAGGTTCTGACCGTGCGCGACGTCGAGCCGGAACCCACCGTCGAAAACGTCGAGACCGTATTCAGTCAGCAGATTGCGCCGTTCGCACCCGATGCCGTCTTGTCGATCGGCGGCGGCAGCGTGCTCGACGCCGCGAAGCTCTTTGCCGCGCGTCTGACGAATCGCCAGCCGTTGCGCGACTGGCTCGGCATCGATCGCATCGGCTCGCCGGGCGTTCCGCTGATCCTCGTGCCGACTACGGCGGGCACCGGCTCGGAAGTCACGCCCAACGCGATCGTCACATTACCGGACGAAGCGCTCAAAGTGGGCATCGTGAGCCGTCATCTGCTGCCGCAGCTCGTGATCCTCGATGCAACGCTCACGCTCGATCTGCCCCAGCCGATTACGGCGGCGACCGGCATGGACGCTTTCATTCACGCGCTCGAATCGTATGTTTCGACGAAGGCCAATCCGATCAGCGATATGTATGCGATGGAATCGATGCGCCTGATCGGCGCGAATATCGTCGACGCTTATCGAAACGGCCACTCGCTCCCGGCACGCGAAGCGATGCTGCTCGGATCGATGTACGGCGGTCTTGCCCTCACGGCGGCCGGGACCGCGGCCGTGCATGCGCTGGCCTACCCGCTCGGCGGGATGTTCAACATTACGCACGGTGTCGCGAACTCCATGCTGTTGCCGCATGTCATGCGATTCAATCGCGACGCGATCGTCGAGCGTCTCGCCAACGTGGCGCGCGCGCTGAAGCTGCCCCATCACGATGACGACGATCAGGCAGCCGCCGACAGTCTGCTCGATTGCCTGGCCACGTGGACGGAAGTCATGGCCATTCCGCAGAACCTGCGCGAATTCGGTGTATCGGAAGCCGATTTGCAGCCGTTGGCCGAGGCAGCGCTCAAGGTGAAGCGGCTGCTCGGCAACAATCCGAAGCCCCTCGATCTCGAAGACATCAAGGGCATCTACAAGCGGTTGCTGCCATGACTTCGTCATTGGAACGACGGACACCGAAGCTCATCATCATCGGCGACGACCTGTCCGGTACGGCCGATAGCGCCGTTGCCTGCATACGGTACGCAATGCGCGCGCGCGTCGTACTCGATGCTGCTGGCGCAGCTACCCACGAGTCCTCGCCATTCCAATCGGTATCCGCCGCGAGTCAAAACATCGACGTGTTGGCGGTCGATACCGATTCTCGCCGGCTGATCGCATCCGAGGCCATGGCCGTCACGGCCGAGGCATGGCAGGTGTTCGGCGCCGGCAGGCGTCTTTTCAAAAAGATCGACTCCACGCTGCGCGGCAATGTTGCCGCCGAAATATCCGCACTGACCGACCGTGCGGGCATGGCCATCGTCGCGCCAGCGTTCCCGCGCGCCGGGCGCATGACACGTGACGCCCGGCAGATGGTCTTCGGCGTACCGGTGGAAGAATCGGAGCTCTGGCGCAACGAAGGGATCGTCGGCAAAGGCGACTTGCAAGCCATGCTATCCGTCGCGGGCCTGCGCGTCGCGGCGGTAGGCGTTTCGGATATACGCAACGGCCCCGCTCATCTCGCCAGGATCCTTGCTTCGCATCGAACAAACGGCGTTCAGGCTGTCATCTGCGACAGCGAAACGGATGCCGATTTGCGTGCCATCGCGCGCGCTTCGACGGCACTCGACGAGGTGTTCTGGGTCGGCTCAGCGGGTTTGGCCGCGCCGCTCTTCGAAGTGTTTTCCGAACGGGATTCAGGCACGACACTTTCGACGTCCTCTGCCGAACCGCTGCCCGACGAGCATGCGCTTCGCGCGAATCCGCACCGATCGTCGCGCGGCGTGCTCGTCGTGGTCGGCAGCATGTCCAGTGTCTCCCATCGTCAAGTCGCCATGCTGCAAGCCAATGCGGCCGGCGTCATCGAACGCATGGAAATCGACGCCAGCGCGCTCATCGAACCCGGCCATCCCGATACGATTGCCCTGGCCGATCGCGTAGGACAGGCGTTGGCGGTCGGGCGCCATGTCGCCGTCTCGCTCGGGCAAGCCCAACGTCTCGATGCGGCCGAGGGCGCACGCTTCGTCAAACATCTGGCCGCACATCTCGCTCCTGCGGCAAGTCGCGCCGGAGGGCTCGTCGCCACCGGCGGCGAGACCGCGCGCGCACTGCTCTCCGCGATGGGCGTGCGCTCGCTCGCCGTCGTCGAAGAACTCGAATCGGGCGTTCCACTGCTCGTCGCCGACGACGGCGGGTGCCATGGCCTGCCCGTCGTCACCAAGGCCGGCGGCTTTGGCGAACCCGACACACTGTACCGAGCCTGGCGCCGGCTCGTCGCTTTTCGCGACGAAGGTGTCTTCGCATCACCATCATTCATCGAAGAGGAAACCATGACATATCGTCCGGTAATCGGCATCACGATGGGCGATGCTGCCGGCGTGGGTCCCGAAATCATCATGAAAAGTCTCGCGCATCGCTCGGTGTACGACGGCTGCCGGCCGCTCGTCATCGGCGACGCCAGGCGCCTCATCGATGCGGGACACCGCGCCGGTGTCGCGCTGCGCGTTCGGGCCATCGCCGAGCCGAGCGAAGCGCACTTCGCTTTTGGCGAAGTCGATTGCATCGATCTCGGCCTGATTCCCGCCGACCTGCCCTACGGCAAGCTCTCTCCCACCGCGGGCGACGCCGCCTACCGCTATATCGCGCGCACAGTCGAGCTGACTTCATCGGGCGCGCTCGATGCCATCTGCACGGCACCGTTGAACAAGGAAGCGCTGCATGCGGGCGGTCACATCTTTCCCGGCCATACGGAAATGCTCGCGCATCTCACCGGCATTCCCGAAGTGTCGATGATGCTCGTTGCGCCACGCTTGCGCGTCATTCACGTCACGACACATATCGGGCTTCTCGACGCGATTGCGCGCATCGAGCCAGGCCTCGTTCAGCGCACCATCGAGCGGGCGCACGACACGCTGGTGCGCGCGGGAATCGAAGAGCCGCGCATCGGCGTGTGCGGCATCAATCCGCACGCGGGCGAAAACGGACTGTTCGGCTATGGCGAAGAAGAGCAAAAGATCATGCCCGCGGTCGAGGTCCTGCGCGAGCGCGGATGGAACGTGGAAGGTCCGCTGCCGGCCGATACGCTCTTTTTCCGGGCAGGACGAGGTGATTTCGATGTCGTCGTCGCGATGTATCACGATCAAGGCCATGGACCTGTCAAGGTGATGGGGCTCGAGGCGGGCGTCAATGTGACGGTCGGGTTGCCCGTCATCCGCACATCCGTCGATCACGGCACCGCGTTCGATATCGCCGGCAAAGGCATCGCGGACGAACGCAGTATGTTGGAAGCGCTGAAACAGGCACAAGACCTGGCCACGCGACGCGCCGTTCAGGCGGCTTGAACGCAACTTTGACGCGTGACGCTGTTTACAGCGGCACATGTCGACGCCGAATAAAGTCAACCGCAGGAGACATTCATGAATCGATTCACCGTATGGGATACGGCGATCATCGTCGCGATGGTTGTCGTTTATATCGTCGTGACGACCTGGATCAGCCTTCGGCTGCGCAGCAAGACGAACGAGCAATTCATGGTGGCGGGACGCTCGATGCCGACTATCGTCGTCGCCATTTTGCTGATGTCCGAATTCATTGGCGCAAAATCGACCGTCGGTACATCGCAAGCGGCGTTCGGCGCAGGCCTGGCGGCGTCATGGTCCGTTATCGCCGCATCCATCGGTTTCCTGCTTTTTGGCCTGTTCATGGCGAAACGGCTTTACCGCTCGGGCGAATTCACCATTTCGGGTTTTATCGCGCAGAAATACGGCAATGCGGCGAAGCTCGTCGTATCCGCCATCATGATCTATGCGCTGTTCATCGTGAATGTCGGAAACTACGTCAGCGGCGCGGCTGCCATCGCTACGGTCATGCGCGTGAATCTGCCCACTGCCGCTTTGATCACGGCGGTCGTCAGTACGCTCTACTACGCGTACGGTGGATTGAAAAGCGTCGCCTATGTGACGATCCTGCATAGCGCGGTCAAGCTGCTTGGCATTGCCATCCTCGTATGGGTGGCATGGTCGATGACGGGCGGAATAAGCGCGATGAGTCATTCGATGCCGGCCCATTATTTCACCTGGAACGGCACGCTGAGCAGCGGCAAGATCGGTGCGTGGGTCATCGGAACAGCAGGTGCGATCTTTTCGACGCAGTTCATCATTCAGGCAATCTCCGGCGCGAGGTCCGCGAACGAGGCCCGGAATTCCACCTTGATCGCCGCGGCGCTTTGCGTGCCGATCGCGCTTGCGCTGGGCTTCATCGGCGTCTCGGCCAAGTTCCTGTTCCCGAACATGAAAAGCCTTTATGCCCTGCCGGTTTTTCTGCAGCATATGCACCCGCTGCTTTCCGGGCTCGTGACGATCTCGCTCGTCGCGTCGATCTTCGTCAGCGTCAGCACCGTCGCACTCGCGATAGCCTCGTTGATCGTCAAGGACTTCTATGTGCCGCGTTATCGTCCGACGCCTGAACGAGAATTGAAGATGACGCGAACGATCTCGTTCGTCGTGGGTTTCGTGCCGCTCATTTTCGTGCTGTTCGTGCCGCAGATTCTGGCGCTCTCGTTCTTCACGCGCGCGCTCAGGTTGTCGGTTACCGTCGTTGCACTGATCGGTATCTATCTGCCCTTCTTCAGCAGCAGCCGCGGCGCGATCGTGGGCATGGTGCTCGCCACCGTCGCGACAACGGTCTGGTATCTGCTCGGCAATCCGTTCGGCATCGACAACATGTATATCGCGCTCGCCGTGCCCGCGCTCGTCATGGTAGCGGAGCGGCTCATTCCGTCGTCGTCGGAACGACAGACCGCACTGCGTTGAGCGTCGATGCGCAGCCCCCTATTGCTCTACAGGATCTTCGATGACGAATCAATCGACGTTGCCCGTCCAGGCGTCGTCCATGCCGGGGCGGCTGCATCCGGCCCCAGGCGACGAAGCCCGCGTCGACGCCTATCTTCCCGCGGCCACCGTGCAAAGCCATGCCGCCAACCTGCTCGCACTGACGAACGGCGATGTGCTCTGCGCGTGGTTCGGCGGTACCCAGGAAGGCGTACCCGATATCTCGATCTATCTGTCGCGGCTCGCTGCCGGCAGCTCGACGTGGACCGATCCGGTCAAGCTATCGGACGACCCGACGCGCTCCGAGCAGAACCCCGTACTTTTCGCCGCGCCGGACGGCAAGCTTTGGCTCGTTTATACCGCACAGTTGTCGGGGCATCAGAATACGTCGATCGTCCGACGCCGCGTGTCCGACAACAACGGGTACACGTGGGGGCCTATCGAGACACTCTTCGATCGGCCCGGTACGTTCGTGCGCCAGCCGATCGTCGTGGCGAGCGATGGCGCGTGGCTATGCCCTGTTTTCATGTGTCGCGTGGCGCCCGGCGAACGGTGGTCGGGCAATGACGATATCAGCGTCGTGATGCGCTCCGTCGACAACGGCCGCAGTTGGTCCGAGCACGAGGTGCCCCGCAGCGTCGGATGCGTGCACATGAACATTCAGGTATTGGCCGACCGCACACTGGTTGCGCTCTTTCGCAGTCGCTGGGCCGATCATGTCTATCTGAGCCGTTCGTCGGACGGCGTCGATTGGAGCGAACCTCGCGCCCTCGATCTGCCGAACAACAACTCGTCGATCCAATTCGCCGCATTGGCCAACGGTCATCTCGCGCTTGTGTTCAACAACAGCAGCGCAGCGAACAGCACCGGCCGGCGCGCATCGCTTTACGACGATATCGAGGATGCCGAAGACAGCGGAGCGTTGCGCACGCAGTCGGCATCCACTCGCGGCACGGCATTCTGGGGCGCGCCGCGCGCACCGATGACGCTCGCCATTTCGACCGACGGCGGGCTCACCTGGCCCACGATGCGCAACCTCGAAACGGGAGACGGTTACTGCATGACGAACAATTCGTCCGAGCGGCTCAATCGCGAGTTTTCGTATCCTTCGATCGTTCAATCGAAAGACGGGCGACTGCATATCGCTTTCACATACTTCCGTCAGCGCATCAAATACGTCTGCGTGAGCGAGGAGTGGGTCACGGCGAAGGCGTGAGCAGGTATCATGCCGTCGTCGTATCCTGCCTCACTCTCAGACCACACCATGAAAGTTGCGCGTCGTCGCGAAGCCATGCTCGAGGCCGTATTGAACGGCATGACGGAAGTGTCGGCCTTGTGCGAGCATTTCGGCATTTCCGAAGTCACGGTCCGCCGCGATTTGCGGGCGCTCGCCGATAACCGGCTCATCTTGCGCACGTATGGCGGCGCGGCCTCCGTCAGTACACACGCGCCGGAAGAGTCGCTCGACGAACGTCGCCACAGCTTTCCCGCGGAAAAAGAAGCGATCGGCCGGGCTGCGGCCACGCATGTTGCCGAAGGCGACACGATCTTTCTCGATAGCGGTACGACGACAGCGGCACTGGCGCGCGCGCTCGTCGAGCGCAAGGACATTCATGTCGTGACCAACAACCTGCTCGTCGTGCAGCTGCTGGCGACGAGCGGCGTGCCGCTGACACTCGTGGGCGGCGAGGTCCGCGAGCCCAGCATGAGCACGCTCGGGCCCCTTGCACAGCTCATGCTGAGCCGCATCAGCGTCGACAAGGCATTTCTGGGGGCCGACGGTGTCGTGCCGGGCCGGGGACTCTGCGAAGCCACCGCGGATCAGGCATGGCTCAAGGAATGCTTGATGCGGCAGGCGGCAAACATCTACGTGCTCGCCACGTCGGACAAACTCAACCGCGACAGCCAGCAGCATTGGGCACCGATCGAAGGGCCGTGGACGTTGATCACCGATGCCGATGCATCCCACGCTGGAACGCGTGCGTTTGCGGGCGTTGTCGGGCTCACGATCGAATCGGTCAAGGTCGAAGGCTCCGCCGCGGCGTAGGATACGCCGCGATCAGAACCGCCCACGCGGAAAGAAAGAATCATCGTCGGATAGGTACATCACAAGGGAATAGAACGACGGGCCTGCCGGTATCTCAGACGTGCCGATCAGTCGAGCGGCGCGAATTCCCGACACGCCGTGCACATACACGGTGCAGTGTCGGATCGTCAGGAAATATTGGTAGGAGAGCATTGTGAAGACACTGATTCTGATTCCCGTTGCTGCTTTGACACTGTGCGCCACGCAGGCTTGGGCGGGAGACGACGGGAACGCGGGCACATCCGTTTCGGACAACACCGCTGCGATGACCAACGAATCCGTCGGCGGCACAGCGGGCGGCATGAGCAGCAGCGGCGCACTCGTTGGTAAAACGCGCGAGCAGGTGTACCAGGAATTACTGCGTGCCCAGCAAGACGGCACCATAGATCGCATGAACGCATTCTATGGCGGAGGCAACTGAAGCCGCTCGTTCGATCGGACCAAGCGATTGATCCGATCGAAGCGAACCTGCGTCACGCGGCGGTGCGCCTGCATGTCGCCGGCCTCGAACGATCTTGTGCCGTTCCGAGCCGATATCCAGCAGTCGCTCGCCCGCGGTGCGCGAGCGAGCCCGCCTCGCCAGGCACATTCCTTGCACCTTCTCGCACGCCCAAGAGAACATCAGCGGAACGATCGTGCCGTTGTCGACGAACGAGGTCTTCGCGCAATTCCTCTTGTGTGTTTCATGCCACACAGACGACGTAGCACTCATCTCGCCACGCCATCGGGTTGCCACCGATAGGCAAGCGGATTAAATTGTCCCGTCGACTTTGGACGTGAGACCCAAACTATCGGGGTCGGAGCAAGCGATGTATAAGACGACGCAAGAAGAATCCCGCGGTTTCGGCGCGGCGCCCGACTGGGCCGCAGCGAACCCCCAGGCAACTGCCGGATTCGATGAACGAATTGATGCGCCACGTGCGGGATTCGTGCGCCCAGCGTTATGGGCGGCTTCGGCCGCCTCTCTTGCGCTGGGTGTGGCCGGCACGGTGGCGTACGGCGTGTGGTTCAATCACGATCAGCGCATCTACGCGAATGCGATGGAAAGCGCGCGACGCGCGCTGCGGCTCAACGATCGACCGCCGCCGATCCAGACCACCGCAGGCATTGTGCTGCCTCAACCTACGCTCACGCCGCAATTGAGTGCGCGTGCGGCGCCCGTGCAAGAGGCCGCGGCAGCACCACCGGCACCCGCGCAGGCAGACGTCGCGTCCCCGCCGCCCGAGACGTCGCGCCCGGCCCCTGCCAAACGGGCCACCGTTCCCACGCGCGCCGAGACACCGTCCCGCGCCAAGACGAGCCACAACCCCTTTACCAAAATCGCAGCATTTTTCCGCCCCTCCAGCTATCGACACCATGGCACACGACATCAGTCAGACGCCTTCGGTCGCCCATAGCGCCCCGCCACCCTGGCGCCCCTGGGATGCGCATGCCCCCGTACCGCAGCTGCGGGCCGGGCCTCGCGTCATGGCCATTGCGTCGCTGAGTTTTCTCCTGATCGGCTTTTTCTTTTTAGCGCTGCAAATCAAGGCGATTTTTTCGGATCAGCTGAAACAGGAATACGTGGGGCTCGTGTTCGAAGCGATCGAGCGCGCGGAAGCTGCGCGCAGTACGGTCAGCGAGGCCACGCAAACACGCGACATCGACGATATTTCCGCGACCGCTTATCAAACGGCCCGCGCCAGTCTCGACAACCGCCTGAAAACGCTTGCCGCGCTCGTGAACGCAAGCCCGTTCGAGACCTCGCGCATCCCGCCTTCCGCGATTTCGCCGACTGCCTCGCTGGACGACACACGCATGCTGCTCGATTTCACGTCGGCGTATTGGCGCGCTCAGCGCGATCGCACGACGTCGGATATGCGCACACGGCTCTCGCGTGTGGCCGATGCGCTGATCGTGCTTTCCGCGGTGCTCTTCGGCGCGCTGATGACCGCGCTCGTGATGTACTCCGCGCGCAATCGACAACTGGTTCATGAATCGCGGGAATTCAAGCAGGCCGCATTACACGATGCGCTGACGGGCTTGCCGAACCGACGCAGGCTGCTCGATGCGATCGAAGTCGCCGCGGCAAAATCGGCTCAAGCGGCGCAGGCCGCTCCGGGCACCCGGCCTCGCAAGTGTGCCGTCCTCTATATCGATCTGGACGGATTCAAAGCCATCAACGATACGCGCGGGCATCGTGCCGGCGACGAGCTCCTGGTCGCCGTGGCCAAACAATTTCAGCAGGTGCTGCGCGTGACCGACGTCGTGGCGCGCATCGGCGGCGACGAATTCGCTGTGCTCGTTCAGGAGTTCGTGAACGAAACGCAATTGGCCGCGATCGCACAACGGCTCATGCAAGCGGTGAGCGACACCGCGGACCGCTTGGGCGTCGGCTTCGTCACCGCCAGCATCGGCATCGCGAGCTATCCCGATCCGATCCAGGATCACGACCGCCTCATCGCCGCGGCCGATGAAGCCATGTATCAGGTCAAACGCACTGGCAAAAGCCGCTATGCGTTCGCAACCCCCGCGTCGCGCGCGGCGCCGTGAGGTCGGCTTGCATCGAATCGTTTTCCGACATGGCGCCCCGCCCGGTTCGCGCTCGCTATTCGATATGCGCCGCAAAACCGGACTGGCCCGGCGCGATCTCGTCACGTAGCGTCAATTCAGGAATGTGGTAATCGCCTGCATTTTGCGGGCGAAATGCAATCGGCCGGGCCGTCCAGAGCTCGTCGAGGCGGGCACGCAACGCATCGCAAATCGACGCGTACTTTGCTTCGTCGATCTTGTCCGTCCGATAGATCGTGAACGGTGGCAGGACATCGAAGCCGGGGTAATACAAGATGCCGTGATGAATCGGAAACAGCAGATCGTCGATCGGCCCGTTGATTCCCCGGGCGCTATAGTGCGACTCCCAGCCGCCCGCCGAGACGATAAGCATTGCGCGCTTGCCTGCCATGACACCTTCGCCGAAGCGGTCGCCCCAGCGCCGATCCGAGTGCTCGCCCACACCGTAGCCGAACCCGTACGCATAGACGCGTTCGACCCAGCCCTTCATGATCGCCGGCATGGAATACCACCAGAGCGGGAACTGGAAAATGACCGCGTCCGCCCACCGCAATTTCTCTTGCTCGCGCACGACGTCTTCGGGTTGTGTACCGTTTTCGAACGCATGCTTTGAGGCGAGCGAAGGATTTAAACGAGCGCCCGGCTCGTGATCGGGAAAGTCATCGACGTCCAGGACCGACTTCCATTTCATTGCATATAGATCGGATACTTGGACGGAATGCCCGGTGTTGCGCAGGTGACGAACGGCGAAACGATTCAGCGATCCATTCAGCGATTTCGGCTCAGGATGGGCATAGACGATCAGGACGTTCATGGCAACACCTCTTTCGATTGGCGGGATGTCGGCAGGATAGTCGTCGCCCGAGGCATAATGGAAATGAATTCCATTGATTCAAGGTATTGCCGTGGTTAATCTCCGCAAGCTCGATCTCAACCTGCTCATGACACTGGACGTGCTTCTTTCGGAATGCAACGTCACGAGAACAGCTGAACGGCTCCATCTTTCTCAGCCGTCGGTGAGCGTCCATCTGGCCAAGCTGAGGGAGATATTCGGCGATCCGCTGCTGTTACCGGGCGCGCGCGGCATGCGCCCTACCGCCCGCGCGCAAGCATTGCGCGAGCCACTCAGGCATGCTCTCGAAGCACTCCAACACGCAATATCGCCGGCCGCGCCGTTCGAGCCGGCCCTGGCCGAGCATACATGGCGCGTGGCAGCTTCCGACTACAGCGAAATGACGGTTCTGCTGCCGATCTTGAACGGTTTGCGCGCGGCAGCTCCCGGCACCCGGCTCGCCGTGGTGGAAATGGTCCCCGCGCAGTTCGCGCGCCAAGCGGCCGAAGGACAGATCGATCTTGCATTCCATACGCGTGACGATGCGCCACCCGGTTTGCGCAGCCGCGTGCTCTTTTCCGAGCGATACGTGCTCGTCGGTCGGCAAGGGCACCCCCGCCTCAAAAGACGGCCCAACCTCGCACAGTTTTGCTCGCTGGAGCACGTGATCGTGTCGCCGGACGGTGGCGGGTTTCATGCGGCAACCGATAAAGCGCTGGCGGCGACAGGCATGACGCGCCGCGTTGCGCTTTCCGTTCCGCATTTCACGTTTGTCATGTCGGTACTGGCCAACACGGATCTCGTTGCGATGTTACCGGCGCGCCTCGTGCAGAACACGAGCGTGTTGCGTGTCGTGGAAGCGCCGCTCGAGGTACCCGGTTACGAAATGACCATGCTCTGGCATGAGCGCTCGCATCGCGATCCGGCGCATCGCTGGCTGCGCGAGTATATTGCGGGTTTGATTTAGGCCGACCATTCCCTATCGCTTTTCGCAAACTTCACTACGCGCTTCGCGCGTTTGCTGCGCGTAGATTAGCGCAGCGAATCTACGCGACGGGACGACCTACATTGCGGGCGCCGCGCGACAATCTGCGATCAGCCGGCCTTTACGCCGCGTCGATTCAGCAAAGTGAGAGAAGGCCTCCGGTCGGAAGACAACCGGAATGGATGCGCCATACAGCATTGGCAGGCACCGGGGGATTTGCAACATTTTTACGCCCGTACACCGAAACTTTCGAAAATCTTGACGCCTCCGGTGCTGCAATAGCGGTGGATAACATCTCGCCGAGGTTGCGATGCTGAAGTTGCTCGTTCCCGTACTTTGCCAGTCCGGCGCACTCGTGGCTGCACGGCATGCGGCATTCCTGTTCACCGAGAAGTGCGTCGAGGAAATCCAGTTGATCGAAGTTCTCGATGGAGTCGACCAGGGCCGTGCCGTTGCGTTTCACCCGACATCCCTTACGTAGCCCGGAGAGTTCATGAAGACGCCTCCCTTTGTGTCCGCATCCTCCGCACGGCCGATCGGCGATGCGCCGATCGGAGCGGACACGGGTACCTCCACACCCTCACGTTCCCGTTCGGCGCTTGGATGGCTGGTCGGCGTTCTGCCCGCGCGCCTCAGACCATCGCGAGGGGAGATGCTTCGTCCACATCGCCGCGGCTTGACGCCGCTCGCACTTAATCGCTTGCCTGATGCATACGCTATTGAGGCGGCCGGCAATGCCAACGCCGGCGCGACATGGACCTACGACGGGCTGCTTGCACACGACCTGCTGAATCTTGCCGCCGCGGGGATGGCCGTAGCATCAAGCAGTGCTTTGCGCGCGCGCTATCGGGCGCGGCTTCGCGACATGCTTGCCCACGATGTCGCGGCGGTGGGGCGCGCGTGCGCGCGCAACGCGAAATTGCCACGCTTAGGTATGCGCTCCGCGAGGCCAGTGACTGACGATGAACGCGCTCGCTACCCGGCACTTGACGCACACTATCGCGAAGCGGACGCTCGTCTTCAGGCGGACGCCGCGTTCGTTGGTAACCTGATCGTGACGCGCGACAAGCGCGGGCAATGGAAATACGACAAGAACAAGCTGCTGCGGATTGCCAAGGATAACGAGCATCCACAACGGCATCACGCGCGCGACGTGCTGACACTCTCGTATATCGAAGGTTGGCAGGGATCGCAGGCGCGCAAAGATGCGCTCTATCAGACATTCATGTCCGGATTGGGCGCCACCGCGAGTGCGCTGATGATCGCCGGCACGCACGGCGCGGCGTTGCCGGTTGTGGCGGCCGGGTATGCGGTTGCCGCGTCGCGGGAAGCGTTTGCGCTTCGTAAGCCGTTCGCCGAGGCGCGTCAGTTGTCGCGCGACGCGAAGGCTGCGCAAATAATGCGCGTCGCAAATTACGAATTGGGAAGACTCCTCGAGAACAGGTCCATTTCCTATGCGGACGCTAGCGATGCCGGCGAGCGAGTCTCATTGGAGATGCCGCCGAACGATGTCCCGTTGGAAGCAAGAGCGGCCGTTGTGGCCGCCGTATTCGCGAAGGCGGAACGGCAAGTCTCGAATCAACATTTCGGACCCGGGATTCCGGGGCGGCAAATCGATCACCGGCGATCCACGGCGGCGATGGAAGATGAACGCAGTATCGTCGTCGACCATGCACTGGGCCTGATTCGCGATCTCTTTGCGCAGACATCTTGTGTTTCGACGACGGCGTTGACCGAATTGCAGGCGATCGCTCATGCGCCGGATCGCTCTGTGCGCCGCCGTGTGCGCGCTTTATCGGCGCATGTGCGGGCGACGCCCGCATTGGCAGCGGCTCACACGCTTTTGGTGGACATGGGGTTGCGCAAGACCGAGGCGCTCGATGTCGTCACGCAGCTCGTGGACGGCCACCTTGCAGCCACGTCGGGCATCGACATATCAAGGCCGTTGGGCAACGATACGGCGCGCATTGCCGATCTCGTCAATCAGCCGCAATTGAAGCGCGACCCGCTGCAAGCGGCGTCGGCTTCGCTTCAAGAGGCTCTGGGCCGTCGCTGGCTGCAGGTTTGAGCGCATTAGGGGATCAACAAGAAAATTAAACTAGTTGGCACTCCATCGCGTTAACAACAGGAGAAGAGCATCTAAATGACGAACGGAGGCAAAAGACTGGACGCAGCACCTGCTTGCGGACCGGCGGCGAATCGTCTCTGTGCAACGCCGGTCCATGCCCTCTACACCGTCACCACGATCTTCCCAAACTGTTCGTTCGATTCGAGATATCGATGCGCTTCGACGATATCGTCGAATGCGAACGTCCGATCGATCACCGGTTTGAGTTTCCCCGATGACAGCCCGTCCAAAATGAAGCGCTTTGCCTCGGCAAAACGCTGCGCATCGAGCACGACGCGCTTATAGGTATAGCCATAAACCGCGATCCGCTTGCTCAACATGGGAAAGAGCGGCATGGCAGTTGGCTCCGAGCTCAGCGCGCCATACTCGATCACGATTCCATCGTTGCACGTCACCTCCGCCAGCTCGCTCAGCATCGGCCCCGCGATAGGATCGAAGGCGACGCGTACGCCCGCACCGTTCGTGATCTCTTTCACACGTTCCGCAAGATTCTCCTCTTGCGTCGCGATCACGAAGTCAGCGCCGCACCCGAGCAAAGCATCGCGCTTTGCATGCGTGCGCGTCGTCGCAATCACGGTTGCGCCGGCGAGCTTGGCCACCTGAATCGCGGCAATACCGACGCTGCTCGATGCAGCCGTGACGATCACGGCATCCTTGGGCCCCAGCTTCGCGATATCGATGAGCGCGCCCCAAACGGTCACGTAAGGCATCCAGATCGCCGTTGCCTGAACCCAGTCGAGCCCTGGCGGGTGCTTCACGACGAAATCCGCAGGCACGTTGATCGTTTCGCCATACGTGCCCCACCGCGTAATGGAAAGCGGCGGCACGACACCGACAGCGTCGCCAATCGCAACATTCTCGACACGCGCGCCGAGCGCAGTGACGATACCGGATGCCTCATAACCGAGCCGCGCCGGAAAGACGGCTGTTTCGACATAGCGACCTGTTCTGAACATCGACTCCGCCCGGTTGAGCCCGATGGCCTTGACTTGCAGCGTCACCTCGTCGGGACCCGGCGCGGGCACTGCGACTTCTTCGATCTTCAACACTTCGGGACCACCGTTCTGATGAAATCGCACAACACGCGACATGATCGATCTCCTGTCCAAATTGGAAGGACTCAATATAATTCGACGCATTGCCGCGATAAATCGCGCGTTCAACGCATCTATCGAAACAGGCGGTTTCGAATCATGGATCGACTCACGAGCATGTCCGTCTTCGTCAAAGCCGCGGAAACCGGCTCGTTCGCTGCCGCCGGTGCCGCGCTCGGGCTGTCCTCACAGATGGTCGGCAAACACGTGCGTCTGCTCGAAGAACGTTACGGCATGCGCCTCATCAACCGGACGACACGCCGCCAAAGCCTCACCGAAGCCGGGCAGGCTTTTTACGAGCGCAGCAAATCCGTGCTGGCCGAAATGGATGCGGTGGACGCGCTCGCCGCCAATCTACAAGCCACGCCGCGCGGCAAACTGCGCGTCAATGCGCCGGTCAGCTTCGGCGCATACAGCCTGACTCCCATGCTCGCGCGGTATCTGTGCCAATACCCGGACGTGCGGATCGACCTTACGTTGAGCGACCGGATCGTCGATTTCGTCGATGAGGGCTACGATGCGGTCATACGCGTCGCACAGTTGCCGGACTCCGGGCTGATTGCACGAACGCTCGCGCCGTATCGGCTCGTGCCGTGTGCATCGCCCGCTTATCTTGCGGAGCGCGGAGTGCCGCGACACCCTCGCGATCTCGCCGATCACGAGTGTCTCGGCTTTACTTACTGGGCCCGCCCGCCGATTACAGAATGGGAATTCAATGGGCCGGACGGACACCACATGGTGCAAGTCAAAAGCCGGTTTGCCATCAACAACGGTCAAGCGCTGCGAATGGCAGCGCTCGAAGGTCTCGGCATCATCCTGCAACCATGCGAGCTACTGGACGGCGATGTCGCCTCGGGACGGCTAGTGCGCGTGCTGCCCGGATACGAAACACCGGCGCGTCCGATGCATCTGCTTTTCTCGCCGGATCGCCGCCCCACGCCCAAGCTGCGCAGCTTCATCGATTTCGTCACCGAAACGTTCGGCTAGGGTACGGCGCGCACTCTTGCACTACAATCGAGTGCCACGCAGTGCCCGCCACCGTTCCGCCCATCTTCAACAAACCGTCAAAGAGGCGACATGAACGCAGCCGCAACCGCCGCATCGTCGCAGGCGCCATCCCCGATCCAGCATGTATTCGTGCTGATGCTCGAAAATCGATCGTTCGATCATTTGTTCGCGCTGTCGGGCATCCCCGGTATTGCCGCCGCCACGACCGAGCACTTTAATAGCTACGGCAAAACCCAATATTCGTTTTGCGGCGGCGCACCCGCTCAAATGCCCACCGATCCTGGGCA
>CBJLAJ010000046.1:0-33175 GCA_966421005.1 uncultured Paraburkholderia sp. | reverse complement strand
AACACCATGGAACGATTCAGCAGATGACCGCCATGGTGGCACAGGCCGTCATCACCCTCGGTGCGGCGCACGTTTCGGATTTACCGATATTGATCAACCGGAACCCGGCGCAGAACAGGCCGCCGCACGTGACTCAGCTCCTGGTGGCGGTGCATCCCAACAACCGCGCCCGGTATCTGAACGTCGTGGCCAAGTTGCCCCGGTTCACACGGCAAGCCGCACCGGTCACGCCTGCCCGATACTACAACGCGGTGGGTGCACCCCTGCCCGGGCCCGCGGGCGCCGTATTCACCTGCAACGCGTTCGCTTATTTTTACAGCCGGCATTCCTACGGCTACTTTGATTTTGCAATCGCCAATCCGCATGCCAACAGCATGTGGCCGGTGGGCGTGAATACCGTCAACCAACTCGACGCCAGCCTTCCCGCCGCGATCGGCGCCGGCTTGGACCCGAACCTTGGCGTTCCAAACCGACGGAATGGCGGCAACAATGAGGTCGGCACCACGGGTGTCGGCGGTATCATCGCGCATTTGATGCCGATCCACGCCAACGTCGACGATAGCTTTACGGGCAACGAATGCGCTGCCATCGACAACCTGCGATGGTAAGCCCATGAGCCAGCCAGCGAACCCGATTACGCTTGCACTGCGTACATTGCGCCGCACCTATGTGTCGGCAGGGGACTGGCCAGCCGTGCACGAAGCGATAACGCAAGGCCAAATCGACGTCGGCTTCATCGTCGGCCGCGTCGCCCTTCGCGATCCGCACGGCAATGAGATCGTCATCGAGGACAGACTGGAGCCTTTCGTTCGCGAACTGTGCATCGAGGCGCCCAGGCGGCTCCTGCGCGGCGAGGACTACGCATTCCGTAACTGGGATTTCAATGGCGCGATCGCGCTCCATCACGACGGCGAACGCATACGGATCGATGCCGATTCTTCCGCAATCAGCACGCGCTTCGCCAAGCCAACACTGATCGCCGCATTGCTCGAGCGCGCCGGGCAAACGATCGATTTGATGCAAAGAGTGCTGGCGCTCGACGCGAGCTATCCGTACTCTGTGCGTCGCTATGCCGAGGACCTCGAGGAGGTAAGACGCTTATACGAAGCCGCCTACGGCAGCAACAACGGCTGAATCAATGAATCATCGACAATGCGGGCTCGCCGGCCCGCATGGTCACCGGCGCGTCTTCGCGAGCGTAACCGTCTCGAAGAGTTCGTATTCGCCGGTCGGCGTGCGATCCGCACCGGGCGCGTGATAGTACTTCATCGTGATGCTGGTCTTGCCGCCGCGCTCGCCCGGATCGACATCGAACACCGCAATGCCATAGCCCGTGTCGGTATCGCGCTTCGCGGACCACACCGCGTCTTCCACCGCGTCGGCCGGCGCACGCACGAAGGTGCCGGCGTTCGCGCCCGGCGTCGGCCGGTTCGGCTTCGTGAATACCTTCGCTTGAGGCATGCCAGTGCCGGTATCGACGCCATACACATCGAGCGGCGCACTCGTGCCACCACCGCCGAGAATCAGGTGAATCGTGCCGCGCGTGGTGTCGAACGTATTGGCGCCGTACTGGGCATGACGCACCGGTCGCGGCGTCAATGTGTCGACGCGCTCCCCAGTCGCGAGGTCCGTGCCCATGTAACGGAAACAGCCGCACACCGGATAGCTGCGCTCGTAGTCGTGGTCGTGCCCGCAAAGCACGAGGTCAACGCCGTAGCGCTCGAAGAGCGGCAACCATGTCTCGCGCAGCGCCTTGTCGGAACCGTTGCCCGTCTTCGACGAACTCAGCGCGTCCTGATGCATCTGCACGACGATCCAGTCGATGTCGCGGTTCTCCGCTGCGCGGCGCAGCGTTTTCTCGAGCCAACGCGTCTGCTCGCCGTTGCTATAGCCGCGCACATACAGCGATGTCCCCGGCGCGATAGGCGGATTGCCCGTGCCGGGTGCGGGCACGAGCGGCGCGGGGCCCCCGACGAACGCGGCAGCGTCCTGATACACGATGTCGTCGGCATCGAGCGAGATGAAGAGCACCGAACTGACCTGAAATGCGTACCAGCGGCCCGAAAAACGCGTGCCGTTATCAGGCAGCGTATAACGCGTCAGATAGGAATCGAGCCCCTGCGGCCCGTTGTAAAACTCGATTTCATGATTGCCCGGGCATGGCATCCAGGGACGATTCGCCGCAGAGGTCTGATTGTTGTTCCCGAAATCGCGCCAAACATCGGTTTGATGCGCGGGGTTCAGGTTCGCGTAACAGAGATCGCCGTTGAGCAGGTGGAACAGCGGCTGAAAGCGCTCGACGGCTTCCACCGCGAACCGGCTTTGCGGCGACGACAACACCCATCCGGTGTTGGGCGTCGCCAGGTCGCCGTAGCTCGTGAAGCGAAACGGCTTGCGCCCGCGCGGCGCGGTCGAGAAGTTCGCGGCGAACGGGCTGCCCACGCGGCTGCTGTTGTCCGCGGTGACTTCATAACGGTAGGTCGTATCGGGCCGCAGACCGCGCAGGCGCGCGTGATAGGTAAATACCGCGACGCCTGAGAGCCCGTCCGCGTACACGCGCTGTACCGCCTGGACAGTTTCGCTGTGACCATGGTCCGCGCTCACCGTGACACGCGCCCCGATGGATGCCACCTGCGATGCCCACGACACGACGACTTCGCTGGTGGGATCGTCGCCCCACGTCAGATGAATTTGTTCGGGCGTGCCGTCAGCGATGCCCGCGTCAGCCGCTTTCGCCGCCACGGCCAGCGCGCCGGCCGCGCCTGCAAACCCAGAAGCGCCGGCGAGCTTGAGAAAGCCGCGACGCGAGATGCTGGCGCCTGCTTCATCCAAAGACGCATCCGTCGTGTTCTTCTTCGTCATGTTCTTTGAGCCCCTCGTCTGTCCACGGCCGTGCGCCGGCCGACGCGCTTGCGTTGTGGCGCCATGCTAGCGGTGGCGAATGAAGGCCAGATGTCACCCCGCCTCGCTCGTTGCGCCGATGAATCTCCTTGCGCGCTCCGTCGAACGTGCGATCCTCGTCTCAGCGTAAACCCCGATGAAAATATTTTTTTGTCATCGATACTCTGGTGAAAATTTACTTACATGCCTAAATTGACTGCTCTCAGCGCGCCGATGAATCCGCCGCCCCCATCCGTCGTGGAACGCATTGCCGAGACGTTGCCAGCCTTGAGCGACGCGCATCGACGCCTCGCCGATTACGTGCTTGCGAAGCCGTTCAAGGTGGCCGTGATGACCATCGACGAATTCGCCAGCGCCTGCGAAGTGTCGAACGCCACGGCCAACCGTTTCGTGCGCAAGCTGGGCTTGCCGGGCTACCCGCAGTTCCGCGCGCTGCTCGCGCAAGGGTTCGAAGAAGCGCTGGCCCCTGTCGAGCGCCTGCGTCTCGAACGCACACGTACCGCCTCCGCGGTGGACGTCTTCGCGGCCTCGCTCTATGAGGACCAGCGCAATTTCGAACTCACCCGTGCGTCGTTGAGCGCGGAGCAGTGCGAAAAAGCCGTCCAGGCCATCATCGACGCACGCCGGATCTCGATCGTCGGCTTCGGCGCGAGCGGCTATCTCGCGGGACTCCTGCAGCGCAACCTGACAGTGCACTGCGACATGGTGCAAAGCCTCGCCACGATCGGCGGCGTATCGGAAGCGGCGCGCCAGACTTCGCGTCTTCACAAGGGCGATCTCGTCATCGCCATTTGCTTTCCGCGCTATCTGGCCGACACGATCACGTTGATCAAGGCTGCCCGCGAAGCGGGCGTCCAGGTGCTCGCGCTCACCGACAAACCAACTTCGCCGCTTGCGGCCTGCGCGGACATCTGCCTCTTCGCTCACAGCGAGCGACAGTACCTGTCGAACTCGGAGACGTCCGTCCTCGGACTCATCGAAGCGTTGTCGGCGGCGGTTGCCCATCGTTCGGCGAATTCGCTCGACGACGTCGCGCAACTCACCGAATCGGTGATGCCATGGTTGAACCAAAAGGAAGAAAAGCATGACTGACGCCGTACTCGCGATTCACGGAGGCGCGGGCGCGATGGCACGCGAAGAGGCCTCGGCGGCGGCGCGCGAGGCCTACCAAGACGCCTTGCGCGAAATTCTCCTCAACGCCGGACGGATTCTCGACGAAGGCGGCACGGCGCTCGATGCCGTCACCGACGCCGTGCGTCTGCTTGAAGAGTGCCCCCTCTTCAACGCAGGACGCGGTGCGGTCTTCACGAGCGCGGGCACCCACGAACTCGATGCGGCGATCATGGACGGCCGCACACTCAAGAGCGGCGCGGTGGCGAATCTGCGCACCGTGCGCAATCCCGTTCTTGCGGCGCGCGCGGTGATGGAGCGCAGCCAGCATGTCCTGTTCGTCGCTGAGGGCGCCGAGGCGTTCGCGCGCGCGCAAGGGCTCGAATGCGTGGAACCCGCGTTCTTCTCGACGCCGGAGCGCCGTGCGCAGCTCGAACGCGTGCAGCAAACGAATGCAGGCCAGACAGCGCTCGATCATGACGGCGCCTCGGCAACGCAATCGACGGTGCCACTCTCGTTTTCGGGAGGAACGCAGGGCACGCCTCCGCTTGACGAGGACCGCAAGCTTGGCACCGTCGGGGCCGTGGCGCTCGATGCATACGGCAACCTCGCCGCCGCCACCTCGACGGGCGGCATGACGAACAAGCAACCCGGTCGCGTCGGCGATTCGCCGATCATTGGCGCCGGCTGCTACGCCAGCAATCGCACTTGCGCGATTTCGACTACCGGAACCGGCGAGATGTTCATCCGTCTCGTGGCCGCTCACGACATTGCCGCGAGCATGGAGTATGCGGGCACTTCGCTCGATGAAGCCGCGAATCGCATGGTCCACGAAAAACTCCCGTTGATCGGCGGGAGCGGCGGCCTCATCGCTGTCGATTCGCACGGCAATGTCAGCATGCCATTCAACACCGAAGGGATGTACCGGGGCTTCATTCGCACCGGACAAGCACCCGTCGTCGCCATCTATCGGTGACGTGCCGACCCGCCCTCTCGCTCTCAGTTCTTATCGATGCGGACAAAAACAATGAGCCAAACAGATGTCACGCTCGACGACATGGCGCCGGAACGCGTCGTCAGCGTCAATGATCTGAGCGTCGAGTTCAAGGGATCGGAGCGCACGATCCAGGCGGTCAAGCATCTTTCGTTTCATGTGGACCGAGGCGAAACGCTTGCCATCGTCGGCGAATCGGGCTCGGGCAAGTCGGTCACGTCGCTCGCCCTCATGCGGCTCGTCGAGTACGGCGGCGGCCGCATCACGAGCGGGAGCATGCACTTTCGGCGCCGTACGGGCGCGCTCGTCGACCTCGCTCAAAGCACGACGCAACAGATGCGCACGATGCGCGGCGCCGATCTGGCGATGATCTTCCAGGAACCGATGACATCGCTGAATCCCGTGTTTCCCGTCGGCGAGCAGATTGCCGAATCGATTCGCCTTCACCAGGGCCTCGGCAAGGGCGCGGCACGCGCCGAAGCGCTGCGCATGCTCGATCAGGTGCGCCTGCCCGATGCGAAGAACGTGCTCGGGCGCTTCGCCCATCAACTCTCCGGCGGGATGCGCCAGCGCGTGATGATCGCGATGGCGCTCGCATGCCGGCCCGCCCTGCTGATCGCGGACGAGCCCACCACGGCGCTCGACGTGACGGTACAAGCGCAGATTCTGCAGCTGATCCGCGAGCTGCAGCGCGAAATGCGGATGGGCGTGATATTCATCACGCACGACATGGGTGTGGTGGCGGAAGTGGCCGATCGTGTGCTGGTCATGCTGCGCGGCGAGCCTGTCGAAGATGGCCCTTCCCAGCAGATTTTCGACGCGCCTTCGCATTCGTATACGCGCGCCCTGCTCGCTGCCGTACCGAGACTCGGCTCCATGCGAGGCACCGATAGCCCCGCGCGTTTCCCGTTGCTCGACGGCGCCGAGACAACCCGCACGATGCCGATGCCCGCATCCGCATCGCCCGAGCCAGCGGCCGCCTCGATGGGCCAGCCCAAAACGGGCCGGCCCCAAATGGGCCAGCCCATCCTCAGCGTGCGCGAACTCACGACGCGCTTCGATATCCGCAGCGGACTCCTCGGCCGCGTGAAACGCCGCGTTCATGCTGTAGAGAAGGTCAGCTTCGATCTGCATCCTGGCGAAACGCTGTCATTGGTGGGCGAATCGGGCTGCGGCAAATCGACGACGGGCCGCTCGCTGCTGCAACTCGTGAAAAGCCAGGGCGGCCGCATCGTATTCGGCGGCAAGCAGATCGACACGCTGCAGGGAACGGCATTACGCAACCTGCGCTGCGATATCCAGTTCGTGTTTCAGGACCCGCTGGCATCGCTCGATCCGCGCCTGACCGTCGGCTATTCGATCATGGAGCCGATGCGCATCCATAAGGTTTATCCCGGCAGCGAGGCCGAAAAGCGGATGCGCTATCTGCTCGAGCGCGTCGGACTGCCCGCCGATGCGGCCCAGCGCTACCCGCACGAATTTTCCGGGGGCCAGCGGCAGCGCATCTGCATTGCGCGTGCGCTGGCGACGAATCCAAAGGTCGTGATCGCCGACGAATCGGTGTCCGCGCTCGACGTGTCGATCCAGGCTCAGATCGTGAATTTGCTCATCGATCTACAACGCGAGCTCGGCATGGCGTTGCTCTTCATCTCGCACGACATGGCCGTGGTGGAGCGGATCAGTCATCGGGTGGCTGTCATGTATCTCGGTCAGATCGTCGAAATCGGCTCGCGTAGAAACATCTTCGAGAACCCTCAGCATCCCTATACGAGGAAGCTGATGAGCGCCGTACCGATCGCCGACCCGCGCCGGCGCCACGTCGAGCGCAAGCTTTCCTCGGGCGAGATCCCGAGCCCCATCCGCGATGTCGGCGATGAACCCATCGTGGCACCGCTTACGCAGATCGCTCCGGACCACTTTGTCGCGCAGCACGCCATTGCCGCGCAGTTTTGATGCACCACCACCCCGCTACGAGGAGTTGAACGATGCGTACGTTGCTCGCAAAACAATGGGTTGGAGCCATTGCGCTCGCCTTCGGCGTTTTCACGACGCCGCTGGCGATGGCCGCAAAGGACGTGACCATCGCCGTGCCGATCGCGCTGGATTCGCTGGACCCCTACAACACGAATTCCACACTGTCGCAGGCCGTCGGCAAGGCCTACTACGAAGGGCTCTTTTCGTTCGACAAGGACCTGAAAGCCCAGCCGCTGCTCGCGCAAAGCTATACAGTGAGCCCCGATGGTCTGGTTTATACGTTCACGTTGCGTCAGGGCGTGAAGTTCCAAGACGGTACGGACTTCAATGCCGAAGCGGTCAAGGCGAACCTGGAGCGCGTGCTCGACAAGAGCAATGGTCTCGCCCGCTATAACCAGTTCAACCGCATCAAATCGGTCGAGGTGGTGAACCCGTCCACCGTGAAGATCACGATGAATCAGCCATTCTCGGCGTTCATCAATGCGCTCGCCCATCCCTCGGCCATGATGATCTCGCCGACCGCGCTCAAAAAGTGGGGCAAAGATATCGCGTTCCATCCGGTCGGAACGGGCCCGTTCGAGTTCGTGGAATGGAAGCCCGCGGAATACGTGAAGGTCAGGAGGTTCGCCGGCTACTGGCGCCAAGGCCTTCCGAAAATCGATACGCTCACCTTTCGGACGGTGACCGACAACAATACGCGCGCGACCGTGATCCAGACCGGAGAAGCGCAGCTCGCGTATCCGGTGCCGTACGAGCAAGCCGCACTGCTCAAAGCGAACCCGAAGCTGAACGTCGTTTCCACGCCGTCGATCATGGCGCGTTACGTCTCGATGAACGTCCTTCAAAAGCCGTTCAACGATGTGAGGGTGCGCGAGGCGATCAACTACGCGATCAACAAGGACGCACTGGCCAAAGTGGCGTTCGCCGGCTACGCGTTTCCCTCGCAGGGCGTCGTGCCCCAGGGCGTGGCGTTCGCGGACAAGATGTCGCCCTGGCCTTACGATCCGGCGAAGGCGCGCGCGCTGCTGAAGGAAGCGGGCTATCCGGACGGCTTTTCGACAGCGCTCTGGTCCGGCTATAACGACGGCACCTCTGCCAAGGTCGTGCAGTTCCTGCAGCAACAGCTCGCTCAAGTCGGCATCAAAACCTCCATCGAATTGCTCGAATCCGGCCAGCGCGTACAGCGTGTACAACAGGTGAAAGATGCCAAGACCGCGGCGGTGCGCATGTACTACGGCGGCTGGTCGGCATCGACCGGCGAATCCGACTGGGCATTGCGTCCGTTGCTGACCACCGATGCGTGGCCGCCGGTGTTTTACAACACCGCGTATTACTCGAACGCCGATGTCGACAAGGATGTCTCCGACGCCTTGCTGACGACGGATGCGTCGAAGCGGCAGCAACTCTATGCGGATGCGCAGCAGCGCATCTGGAAGGATGCGCCGTGGGTCTTCCTGACCACGGACCGTACCCTCGCCGTCGAGAGCAAGAAGCTGAGCGGCTTCTATGTGATGCCGGACGGCTCGTTCAACTTCAGCGACGTCGACCTGGCGCAGTAAGTCGGGTGTTTCCCACGAAGCGCGGACGGACTGCCCGTCCGCGCCGATCCTGCCGACTCACCCGGACTCATGCGGATTCATCATGCTCGTCTATATCGCCAAACGACTGCTGGGCACCCTTCCCACGCTGGTGCTTGTGACGATCGCCGTCTTCATGTTCGTGCACGTGCTGCCCGGAGACCCGGCGCGCCTTGCCGCGGGCGCCGATGCCGATGAAGCCACCGTCGCGCTCGTGCGCCATCAGCTCGGGCTCGATCTGCCGTTGCCGGCGCAATTCGCGCGCTATGCCGAGCGCATGCTGCATGGCGATCTCGGCGAATCGCTGCGCACGCGGCGCCCGGTATCGCGCGAGATCGCCGATCGTTTCATGCCGACCTTCGCGCTGACGCTGACCAGCATGGCGTGGTCGGTCGTATTCGGGCTCGTGGTGGGCGTCACGTCGGCCGTCTGGCGCAATCGCCCGCCAGACGCGATCGGCATGACGCTCGCGGTGTCGGGCATTTCGTTTCCCGCGTTCGCGCTCGGCATGGTGTCGATGCAGATATTTTCCGTGCAGCTCGGATGGCTGCCATCGATCGGTGGCGGCTCATGGCGGCACTACATCCTGCCTTCGATCACGCTCGGCGCAGGCGTGGCCGCCGTCATGGCGCGTTTCACGCGCGCCGCTTTCGTCGAGGTGATGCAGGAAGACTACGTGCGCACGGCACGCGCCAAGGGGTTGGCCGAGTGGGTCGTTATCGTCAAGCATACGTTTCGCAACGCGCTGATCCCGGTCGTGACGATGATGGGGCTGCAATTCGGCTTTTTGCTTGGCGGCTCCATTGTCGTCGAAGCGGTGTTCGCCTGGCCCGGCATGGGCAGCCTGCTCGTCGATTCGGTGAACATGCGCGATTACCCCGTCATCCAGGGCCTCATTTTGCTGTTCTCCGCCGAATTCATCGGAATCAACATCGTGGTGGACGTGCTGTACGGCCTGATCAACCCGACCATCCACTACAAGTAAGGGAGGCCCTGATGAGCGAAATCGAGGCTACCGCGCTGCAGGCAAACGTCGTGTCCGCAGGCCGCGTGCGCACACCGTCGCGCGAATTCTGGCGCAAGTTCCGCAAGCAGAAACTGGCACAGTGCGCAGGCATTTTCGTCGTACTGCTGGTTCTGGTCGCTGCGCTCGCGCCTTGGATCGTGCCGTTCGATCCGGAAAACTATTTCGATTACAACGCGTTGAACGCGGGTCCGTCATGGACCCACTGGATGGGTGTCGACGCGCTCGGGCGTGACGAGTTCAGCCGCATCGTCATGGGCTCGCGCATCTCGCTGGCCGCGGGCCTGGTGTCCGTGGCGCTCGGCGCGCTCGGCGGTACGATCATGGGTCTGGTGGCCGGTTATTACGAGGGCTGGTGGGATCGCATCGCAATGCGCATCTCGGATGTGTTGCTGGCCTTTCCCGGCATTTTGCTGGCCATCGGCGTCGTGGCGATTCTCGGCTCGAGCATGGCCAACGTGATCATCGCCGTCGCGGTATTCAGCGTGCCCGCGTTCGCACGCCTTGTGCGCGCAAGCACGCTGTCGATCAAGCACATGACGTATATCGAAGCGATGCGCAGCATCGGCGCTTCGGATTGGATCATCGTCTTCCGTCATATTCTGCCGGGCACCATCTCCCCGATCGTGGTGTACGGCACCATGCGCATCGGCACGTCGATCATCACCGCGGCCAGTCTGTCGTTTCTGGGGATGGGCGCGCAACCGCCCACGCCCGAATGGGGTGCGATGCTGAACGACGCGCGCGCCGATATGATGCTCGCGCCCCATGTGGCTATTTTTCCCGCGCTCGCGATTTTTCTGACCGTGCTCGCCTTCAATCTGCTCGGAGACGGCCTGCGTGACGCGCTCGACCCGAAACTCGATCGTTGATTCCGACTACCACGGCGAAGTCGTAACAAAGGAAGTTCAATGCCTTTCCAAGAAGCGCCACCCGCGCTTGCCGATGACGCTCCGCGCGTCGGCGTGCTGCCCTCGGGACCGCGCGATCTGATCAGCGATGTAGCCGGCGTGACGGTGGGGCACGCCACGCTTGACGATGGCGATCGTCAGACCGGCGTCACGGTTGTGATACCGCATGAACGCGACGCGTTCCTTTACAAAGTGCCGGCGGCGGCGACCGTCATCAACGGCTTCGGCAAAAGCGTCGGGCTCGTGCAACTGGAAGAACTCGGCGTGTTCGAAACGCCGATTGCGTTGACGAACACGTTTTCAGGCGGCGCGATCGCCACCGCGCAAATCGATGCGGCCGTGAACCGCCACGGGCGAATCGGCCGCGATTGGTCGACGCTGAATCCGCTCGTGTTCGAATGCAACGACGGTTATTTGAACGATATCCAGGCGATGGCCGTATCGGCCGAACACTACGCTCAGGCATGCGCGGCGGCCGGACTTGAATTTGCAGAGGGATCGGTGGGAGCGGGGCGCGGGATGTCCTGCTTCGGCCTGAAGGGAGGCATAGGTTCCGCGTCGCGCGTGGCCACGCTCGCAGACGGCCAGCGGTACATGCTCGGCGCACTCGTGCTGGCCAATTTCGGCCGGCTCCCCAATCTGACCGTTGCAGGACAACCGCTCGGCCGAAGGCTGTCGGCAAGTACAGCCGACACGGGCGGCACGGGTGGAGAACTCGCCGAACCGGAAAAAGGCTCGATCATCATGATCGTCGCAACCGACGCCCCGCTCGACGTCAGGCAGCTTGCACGTGTATCGAAGCGTGCCGGCGCGGGGCTTGCGCGCACGGGCTCGGTGTACGGACACGGCAGTGGCGACATCGCACTGGCCTTCAGCTCGGCCTATCAGATTCCGCATCTGGCGGAGGAGCCGATGCCTTCGGTGCGCATGCTGCACGAATCGTCTCTCGATGCGCTGTTCGAAGCATGCGCCGAAGCCGTCGAACAAGCCATCGTCCATGCTATGTGGCGTGCCACTACCGTGATCGGCCGCGACGGCCACAGCAGGCGTTCGATCGTGGAAGTGCTGCCCGATTGGCGTGAAACGCTAAAACCATAACCAAGGAACGAGCGTTGAAGATTCTGATCTCCACCGACATCGAAGGTATCGCGGGCGTCGTCCATGCCGAGCAGACGCGAGCGGGCAACGGCGAATACGAACGCGCGCGCCACTGGATGACTGACGAGGCCAACGCCGCGATTCGCGGCGCCTTCGATGGCGGCGCAACGCAGGTGCTCGTCAACGATTCGCATGGCGGATTTCGCAATTTGCTGCTCGATCGTCTCGACGCGCGCGCGCAAACGGTAACGGGCAAGCCGCGCTATCTGGGGATGATGGCTGGGGTCGAGCAGGGTTGCGATGCCGTCTATATGATCGGCTATCACGCTCGCGCGCAAAGTACGGGCGTGCTCGCGCACACGATCAACAGCTTCGCGTTCAGAAGCGTTCGCGTGAACGGCATCGAATTCGGCGAGGCGGGCTTGTACGGCGCGCTCGCGGGGGAATTCGGCGTGCCCGTTGCGCTCTTGTCGGGCGACGATATCTTCCTTGCGGAGACAACGTCCACGTTCCCGGGCGCAATCGGCGTGCAAACGAAAAAAGCACATGGCAACGCGTCTTGCACGAGCTTGTCGCCAGCCCACGCGTGCAGCATGATTCACGAGGCTGCGCGCTCGGCCGTGGCGGCAGTGCGGGATCTGCCGCCATTCACGATTGCGGCGCCTTTCGAGTGCGAGTTGGCCACGCAGACACCGGGTCTTGCCGACCTGTTCTGTCAGTGGCCCGAGATGCAGCGGATCGATGGCAGCGTGTTGCGTTTTCGTGCCGACAGCGTGCAATCGATCGTGCGGATACTGAATTGCCTTTCGGCGATGTCTTTCATGCTGCGCTGATCCGAGAAGGTGACTCCAGTCACGCGCTCATCGGACAGCGCGGCCGCTCAATACATCTTTTTCGGCGGCATGGAACGGCGGATTTGCTTGCGCAGTCTGGCCACGGCGGCGGCACGCTTGCGTTTGCGTTCGGCCGTCGGTTTTTCATAAGACATTCGCGCACGAAGCTCTTTGATCAAGCCCGTATTTTCAATGCTCCGGCGAAAACGCCGCAGCGCGACTTCCATGGGTTCGTTCGGTTTGGGAATGACGGTAGTCAATATGATTCCTGGTTGGCGACCCGGGCAGCGAACGCGATACATCGTCGAATGCATCTGTCGGCGCTGAGCGCGCGTGGGTCAATCGAAGGTCAACAACGGGCGCGCGTACCACCTCTTCCGTCGATGATGTTGTCGCAAAGCGGCGGCCGAACGTCCTATTCGCTGTCCCAGACGGATTTATCGGGGCCGCACGCATCGATCAGACGTTGCGCATAGGCAATGGAGGCACGCCGCGCGTCACCGGCATTTTCGAATGGTTTGTCGACCGTCAGCCGGAAAACGCGGCTGCGCGCGACGGCGCCGCCTTCCTCTGCTTCCTGGATACGCACAGCGGCATCGAAGCCTTCGTCGTAATTGTGGGCAACGCCAGGCTTCGCGGCCTGATGCGGAAAAACGAGAGGATAAACTTCCAATCCTCGGTACGAATGAACATTGGTGCTCATGGGGTAGCCCCAGCGCCGCACGGGTGCGGCAAGAAATAGACGGAAAGCGGCGACCGGCCACAGACCGGTACCGCGAGAGCAAGCTTGCCTTAATGCCTGGCGTTCAGGGGCGCGAGTGCCCTGGCGGAGGAAAACGCGACGTACGCGGGAAGCGGGCGCTCGAATCGAGCGGCTCACCTATGGTACGCGCTTTTGTGCCTTCGCACAGAGAAAGTTCCGTTCACTGGCGTTCAAGACCCGGGCGTCACGGCCGACGATACTGGCCTCTTCTCGGACAAACGAAGGAGGCTGGCATGCTGCAGGGCTATTCGATTCCCCGCACGCCCAACGGGCGTTCGTCGCTGGCACCGCATCCGCCTTGGCACTACGCCGGCGAGTGTCTTGCCGTCGAATTCACGGCCGACAGCCAAGCCATCTCAGCCTATCTGCCCCGTGGATTGACACCGGCGACGGGCGAGCGCGCCGGCCGCTGCGCGGTCTTTTTCTGCGAATGGCAATTCGCTACCGACGCGGGCGAGGAATACCTGGACCCCGTCGCAAGTCAATACAAGGAGACCATTCTCCTCATGGCCTGCGAGCGCCAGGGCGCCCCCGCATCGTACTGCCCGTACATCTGGGTCGATCAGGATCTCGCCTTGATGCGCGGGCTCATTCAAGGCTGGCCGAAACAGTTCGGACACACGGCCATCACACGCAGCTACGGCGTGCACTCGCCAGCCTCGCCGAGTACATCGGCAGGCGGCCGATTCGCGGCCTCTCTCGCCTACCGCGATCGCCGCGTATTCGATGCGCGCGTCACGCTCGAGGGCGCTACCGAGCGCCTGCCGGAGCCCGGCTTTGCGGCGACGTTCAACGTGCGCCACTTTCCGCGCCTCAGCGCAGGCTGGCATGACGAACCCGCCGTGCACGAGCTCGCGCAGCTGCGCGCGCGCAATGTCTCGATCGACCGGTTGCAGATCGGCAGAGGAACGCTCGATCTCACCGCGCACCCTTCGCTCGAACTCGAGGCGTTTCGTCCGCTGAACGTGGGCCATGGCTTTCGAATGAACCTCTCGCTGACGATCGACGATCTCGTTATCGTCGACAATTACCTTGCCGATCAGCGTTGAACCTAGGGCCTGAATCGGTGGCTCTCGCGCGCTCGCTCATTGCACACCGGCGGATACCTTGCCGGGTACCATATCGGCTGATCGGCGATGGAGGAGCTTGTCGTGACCGTCTCCCGCTTTACCTGGTATTGCGGCACCGAACTGCCGGGCGAAATCATGGCCGCCGCCCTCGAAGACTATCGGTTCGAGCCGCATTTTCACGACGCCTGGTCCATCGGCGCGATTGCCGACGGCGCGTGCACGTTTTCGTGTGCGGGCACGCAGCGGATTGCCCGGCGCGGCGATCTCGTCGTGATCGCGCCGCGCGCCGTTCATACGGGCGGCACAGCGAAAGCACGGCTCGACTATGGCATGGCCTACATCGATACGGCCTGGTTCGATCGGCATGCAGCTCTCTTCCATCGTGACGGGCTGCGCTTCGAGCAGGTCGTCATTCGCGACGAGGCGCTGTGTGCGCAATGGGTCGCAGCGCTCACTTCAGGCCAACTCTCGTCGCACGAACGCGCACTCGCGCTCAGCACCGCGCTATTGGCATTGTTCGCGCGCCACGGCGTGCCGGCGCAAGCGGGCGGCGCAGGCGCGAGCGAGCTCGCACACGCCCGTCGCGGCGCCGATGCGACCGATCGAGCAAGTGAGGAACTTCGTCGCCTGCTCGCGGCAGACACGCCCGAGAAGGCCGACGTAGCGGCCACTGCGCGCCGCTGGGGCGTGCACCGCACGACGCTCGTCAAGCACTTTGCACGCCGCTACGGACTGCCGCCAGGCGCATGGCTGCGCAACTGGCGCATCGCCCGCGCGAAGGCCCTGATGTTGCGCGGCGCGCCGCTGGCCGATATCGCCGCGCAAACCGGCTTCGCCGATCAGGCGCATTTGACACGCATCTTCAAACGTATTCACGGAAGTGCGCCCGGCACGCTTCGCAAGGCGTTCGCAGGGGAGCCCGCGCGTTGACGGTACGCGCGCGGCATGCGGGCGTCGGTCCCTGCAGCGATGCCGGGCCAAGACCGCCAATGCACCCACGCAGACTCGGGATTGCGGCCATGGCCTTCCGGCTGGCGTAAAATACGCGCTTTCCCAAACAAGTCCCATCGACATGACCCTCGCATCCACTCCCGAGATCATCGCCGAACTGAAAGCCGGTCGCATGGTGATCCTCGTCGACGAAGAGGATCGCGAAAACGAGGGCGACCTCGTCCTTGCCGCCGATTTCGTCACGCCGGAAGCGATCAACTTCATGGCCCGCTACGGTCGCGGCCTCATTTGCCTCACGCTGACCCAGGAGCGCTGCAAGCAGCTGCACCTGCCGCTCATGACCTACCGGAACGGCACCCAGTACGGCACGGCTTTCACGGTCAGCATCGAGGCGGCCGAGGGCGTCACGACGGGCATCTCGGCGGCCGACCGCGCGCGCACGGTCGCCGCGGCCGTGGCGCGCGACGCCCGTCCCGAGCACATCGTCCAGCCCGGCCACGTGTTTCCGATCATGGCGCAGCCGGGCGGGGTGCTCGTGCGCGCGGGGCATACGGAGGCCGGCTGCGACCTCACGGCGCTCGCGGGGCTGACACCGGCTGCCGTCATCTGCGAAGTCATCAAGGACGACGGCACGATGGCCCGGCTGCCCGATCTGCTCGAATTCGGCGCGCAGCACGGCCTGAAGACCGGCACGATCGCCGATCTGATCCACTACCGCAGCCGCACCGAATCGATCGTCACGCGTGTTGCCGAGCGCACGATGCAAACGGCGCACGGCCAGTTCCGCGCCGTCCTGTACCAGGACCAGCCGAGCGGCTCGCCGCATCTCGCGCTCGTTCGCGGCACACCCTCGCCCGAACGCGATACGCTCGTTCGCGTGCACGAGCCGCTGTCGGTGCTCGATCTGCTCGAAGTCGGCAGCTCGACCCACTCGTGGACGCTCGATGCGGCCATGAAGGAAATCGCCGCTCGCGATCTCGGCGTCATCGTCATGCTCAACTGCTCCGATACGAAGGATCACCTGGTCGACGTCTTCAAGGCCTTCGACGAAAAGGAAAAGGCCGAACAATTGAAGCGTCGCCCCGTCGATTTCAAGACGTATGGCGTCGGCGCGCAGATTCTTCGCGAACTCGGCGTAGGCAAGATGCAGGTGCTGTCCAACCCGCGCCGCCTTGGCAGCATGTCGGGTTACGGCCTCGAAGTCACCGCGTTCGTGCCGATGCCAGGCGCCGCCGCGACGAAAAGCGCATAATCGGCCGTCGCCTCATCGGTTGCGACTCGCCCCCTTCCTCTTCTCACGGATAACCCCATGGAAATCGGACAATACCAACCGAATCTCGACGGCGACGGCCTGCGTGTCGGCATCGTCCAGTCGCGTTTCAACGAACCCGTCTGCAACGGGCTCGTCGATGCCTGCATCGAAGAGCTCGAACGGCTCGGCGTGACGGGCGAAGACGTGCTGCTCGTCACGGTGCCGGGCGCGCTCGAAATCCCTCTCGCCCTGCAAAAGCTCGCCGAGAGCGGCCAGTTCGACGCGCTCATCGCGCTTGGCGCCGTCATTCGTGGCGAAACCTATCATTTCGAGCTCGTTTCGAACGAAAGCGGCGCCGGGATCACGCGGATTGCGCTCGACTTCGGCATTCCTGTCGCGAACGCGGTTCTCACGACCGATAGCGACGACCAGGCCGTGGCCCGCATGACCGAAAAAGGGCGCGACGCCGCGCGCGTGGCGATCGAAATGGCGAACTTGTCTGTCGCCCTCGAGCAGCTGAGCGGCGACGACGAAGATGAAGACGAGGAAGAAGAGGACGAGGCATGAAGAGCGCACGACGCCGCTCCCGTGAACTGGCCACGCAGGGGTTGTATCAATGGCTGCTTTCGGGTGCTGCCGGCGGTGAAATCGATGCCCAGTTGCGCGGCGCGCAGGGGTTTGACAAGGCTGACAAGGAGCATCTCGACGCCCTGCTCCATGGCGTGATCCGGGATGCCGCCGATCTCTCGGCAGACCTCGCGCCCTGCCTCGACCGGCCGATCGAGCAGCTCTCGCCCGTGGAGCGGGCGGTGCTGCTCGTTGCGGCTTACGAGTTCAAGTGCCATCCCGACATCCCCTACCGTGTCGTCATCAACGAGGCCGTCGAGCTCGCGAAGACGTTCGGTGGCGCGGACGGTTACAAGTATGTGAACGGCGTGCTCGATAAGCTCGCCGTCACGCTGCGCCCCGGCGAAGCGCAAGCGAGCCGCGGCGGCCACTGATTTCCGGCCGGCGCGCCGCACCGCCACGGCAGTTCGCGCATCGCGACGGGCTGCCCGCCCCCTCTACTCGAATCGAACGCGCATCAGCATGACCGTCGCTACCGAACCGCTCGTCAAGCTCGCTTCGCGAGTCGACGCGATTGCCCCGTTTTACGTCATGGAGCTCGCCAAACAGGCTGCTCAGCTCGAGCGCGCGGGGCGCGACATTATCCATATGGGCATCGGCGAACCCGACTTCACGGCACCCGAGCCTGTCATCGAGGCCGCCGCCGAAGCGCTGCGGCGCGGCGTCACGAAGTACACGGGGGCGCTGGGCATCGCCCCGTTGCGCGAAGCGATTTCGGCTTACTACGCAAGCGTCTATGGCGTCGACGTCGATCCGGGTCGCATCATCTTGACGGCCGGCGCCTCGGCGGCTTTGCTGCTCGCCTGCGCGGCACTCGTCGATCGCGACGACGAAGTCCTCATGCCGGACCCCTCCTATCCGTGCAACCGGCATTTCGTGTCGGCGACCGAGGGCAAACCGGTACTCGTGCCGAGCGGCCCCGAGGCACGCTTCCAATTGAGCGCGGCCGATATCGAGACCCACTGGGGCCCGCGTACGCGTGGCGTGCTGCTCGCATCGCCGTCGAACCCCACCGGCACGTCGATCGCTCCGGCCGAACTCGAACGCATCGTCCATGCCGTACGCGCGCGCGGCGGCTTTACGATCGTCGATGAAATCTATCAGGGGCTCTGGTACGACGCGCGTCCCGTCTCGGCGCTCTCGTTCGGCGACGATGTCGTGACGGTCAACAGCTTCTCGAAGTACTTCAACATGACGGGCTGGCGGCTCGGTTGGCTGGTCGTGCCGACATCGATGATTGGCGCTTTCGAAAAGCTCGCGCAGAATCTTTTCATCTGCGCGTCGGCGCTCGCGCAGCACGCGGCGCTGGCCTGCTTCGAGCCCGAAACGATTGCCATCTATGAAGGCCGCCGGCTCGAATTCAAACGCCGCCGCGATTTCGTCCTGCCGGCGCTTCAGTCGCTCGGCTTTTCGGTGCCCGTAGTTCCGGACGGTGCGTTTTACGTCTATGCGGATTGCCGAGGCGTGCCGCATCCCGCGGCCGGCGACAGCGCCGCACTCGCGCACGCCATGCTGCACGATGCCGGTGTCGCACTGGTTCCGGGGCTCGATTTCGGCGTACACGCACCGCGCAACTATATTCGTCTGTCCTATGCGACGGCCTATCCGCTCATCGAAGAAGCTGTCGCCCGGTTGGGAAGGCTTTTCGGGCGTTGAGGTCGCGCCAGCGCCCGCGCCGATAGCGGCCGCCCAACAAAAAAGCACCCGAGGGTGCTTTTTCTTTGTCCGGAAGATGAAGCGCGCTGCTTACGCGCCAAGCTCCGAGCTGCTGCCGTGCTGGGCGCCGGCGTTGTCCTCGCCGTCCGCGTCGCTGCCGCTGCGAGCCGGCGCCGTGCTCTTGGCCGTAGCAGCCGCGGGATGATTGCTGTTCAAAGCAACCTGGACACGCTTGTTCGAGGCGACCACCGGGCGCTGCGGCTGAGGCTGCGGCGCTTGCGGCGCATTGATCGGCACCGAGCGTCCGCGCGCCACGTCGCGCAGGCGTCCCCGTTCCGCCATGACTTTCGCGCCGTAGCCGCCGTCGTCGGGAGACGTCGAGCCGACGTAGAACCGCAAGCCCTCGGCAAGCGAGCCGCCGCGCGCGATGCAGTCCTTCAGCACGAGTGCGCCCACCGTGATATTGGCGAACGGGTCGAGGGCGGCCGTCGTGCCACCGAAATACTGGAATTTGTCGGAGTGGACCTTTGCCATCACCTGCATCAGGCCCTGCGCGCCCACCCCGCTTTCCGCGTACGGGTTGAAGCCCGATTCGATCGCCATGACCGCCAGCAGCAACAGCGGATCGAGGCCGACCTGGCGGCCCGTTTCGAACGCCGCTTTCACGAGCTCGGATACCGGTTCCTGGGCGACGTGATAACGGCGCGCCAGATACGAGGCGACAAGCGCCTGCTCGCGCACGGAAACGAGAACGCGATCGTCACGCGCCTCCGCCGTCACGCGTTGCGACGAGATCGTCTTGGCGAGCAGATCGACGCTGGTCAGCGTGCGCGCATCCAGGGTCGTTGCGCTGCTTGCGACGCCGAGCCCGCTTGCGCCGCTACCGTCGAAAGCACCGTCATAGCGCGCGTTGTCGGCGTTGAGTTCGTTGGCGCTCAGCAACTCGTCGGAGGCAGTCTGGGCCGGAGCGAACGGCGGCAACGGATGGCCGCTCAGCAAGCGCGCGGGACCGGCCTGGACGGCGGCCGTCAATACGGGCATCAGCTTGGCTGCGAGCGTCCCACGCACCGTCGGCAACAGCCATAACGCGAGCGCCACCGCCACGGCGCAGGCGCCGACGATGCTGAACAGATGGTGGCTGACACGCGTTCCGCGGCGCAACGCTGCCCGCACGAGCGGGGCGAAGCGGACATCGGGACGCCACGATAACCAAGTATTCATTCAGTTCTCCCATTGAGCATGGCCTCGCGGGCATCGAGCGGCGCGTGGAGCGCATATCGCGAGAGCCAAGGCGTCCGCGGCCTTGGTTGGGACCGCGGCGACGCCGGGATACGGCAGGGTACCGTCGAATACGGCACCGAACCGTGTGGAGAGCCACATCGGAGCAAAAGGACCGTCGGCACGCCCCGAAGGCATGCGCGGTGGCTCTCACACGCAAACGCCAGCGGCGTGAAGCGCTGGCAAGAACAACAATCGGACCGAGCACCGTGCAGGCGGCGGGCGGTGACGCGGTGCGTCAATGACCGGGAAGTAGAACTCAATTCGCATTGGCCCTGCAGCCAATGCCGACGGATTCTAGCAGGCTTTTATAGATCGTCAATGCTACAAATTTACAGAATCATAACCAAATGTAATTAAAGAAACGCTGGAAACAGCCGAAAACTATGCCCCAAGCGCGTTTCGGCCGATTCTGAAAACGCTTTCGGCGATGGCGATCCCGCCCTCAACGAGTACAATCGCAGGCCATTCGGCCCTCCTCCAGTGCCTCCGCGGGGCCCCATCCGATGCGCCGCCCATACGGCCGCCTGAACCGTTATTCCATGAAATACAAAGACTTGCGCGATTTCGTCGACCGCCTCGAAGCCACGGGCGAGTTGCGCCGCATCAATCATCCGGTATCGCCGGTCCTCGAAATGACGGAGCTGTCCGACCGCGTGCTTCGCGCGGGCGGCCCGGCGCTCCTCTTTGAGGCGCCCACCGGTTACCGGTTTCCCGTACTTGCGAACCTCTTCGGCACGACGCGGCGCATCGCGCTGGGCATGGGCATCGATAGCGCCGGCGCCGCAAGCGATGGCGCCGCGCTCGAATCGCTGCGCGATATCGGTCGGCTCCTGTCCGCGTTGAAAGAACCCGAGCCGCCCAAGGGGCTGAAGGACGCGGGCAAGTTGATCTCGCTCGCCAAGGCCGTTTGGGACATGGCGCCGAAGACGGTGGGTTCGCCGCCTTGCCAGGAGATCGTCTGGGAAGGCAACGATGTGGACCTTGCCAAGCTGCCGATCCAGACTTGCTGGCCGGGCGACGCGGCGCCGCTCGTCACATGGGGGTTGACCGTCACGCGCGGCCCCAACAAGACGCGGCAGAACCTCGGCATTTATCGACAACAGCTGATCGGCCGCAACAAGCTCATCATGCGTTGGCTCGCACATCGCGGCGGCGCGCTCGATTTCCGCGAATTCGCGCTCAAGCATCCCGGCCAGCCCTACCCGGTCGCCGTCGTGCTCGGTGCGGATCCCGCAACGATCCTCGGTGCAGTCACGCCGGTTCCGGACACACTTTCCGAATATCAGTTCGCGGGCTTGCTGCGCGGCGCGCGCACCGAACTCGCCAAGTGCCTCACGCCCGGCGTGGACACATTGCAGGTACCGGCGCGCGCGGAGATCGTGCTAGAAGGGTTTATTCACCCACAGGCCGGCGACGCCCCCGCCGCACCGCCCGGCGCACCCGCACGCCCGTCGACGAGCCCCACCGCGGCGTACGAACACGCGCTGGAAGGCCCCTACGGCGACCATACGGGCTATTACAACGAGCAGGAGTGGTTCCCGGTGTTCACCGTCGAGCGCATCACGCTGCGCCGCGACGCGCTCTACCATTCGACCTACACCGGCAAACCGCCCGACGAGCCCGCGATGCTCGGCGTCGCGCTGAACGAAGTATTCGTGCCGCTGCTGCAAAAGCAATTCCCCGAGATCACGGACTTCTATCTGCCACCCGAAGGATGCAGCTATCGGATGGCCATCGTGCAAATGAAAAAGAGCTACGCCGGGCACGCGAAGCGCGTCATGTTCGGCGTCTGGAGCTTCTTGCGGCAATTCATGTATACGAAGTTCATCGTTGTCGTCGATGACGATGTCGATGTGCGCGACTGGAAGGAAGTCATCTGGGCGGTCACGACGCGAGTCGATCCCGCGCGCGACACGCTGCTCGTCGAACGCACGCCGATCGACTACCTCGATTTCGCGTCGCCCGTGGCAGGCCTCGGGTCGAAGATGGGCATCGATGCCACGAACAAGTGGCCGGGCGAAACCGATCGCGAATGGGGGCGCCCCATCGCAATGGACCCGGCCGTGAAAGCGCGCGTCGACACACTATGGGATCAGCTCGGCTTCGGCCGTTGAATATTGCCGACAAACGAACGCATGGCAAAACGGGTATGCACTTTGGATCGATGCTGTCGAATGGCTTTTTTTTGTCTTTGTCGTTGTGCCTCGACATCGGGCTCGTCAACGTCGCAATGCTCTCGCTGACATTGCGGCACGGCTTCAAATCGGGGTTCTGGCTCGGCCTGGGATCGTGCTTCGGCGATCTCGCCTACGCGACGCTCGCGCTCGCCGGAATGACCGCGCTGTTGCGCTTCGATGCGGTACGCTGGATCGTCTGGCTCGGTGGTGCGACGATGCTGCTTTATTTGACCGGAAAGATGGCGCGCGAAGCGTTCGCGAACCGTGCGGCAGCCGACGAATCGGCAACGGCGCACACCACCGCTGCATCGACGGCGACGGCTCCCTCGCGTGGCTTCGTGCGCGGTGTCGTGCTCGCCATGTCCTCGCCCTCCGCCATCGTATGGTTCGCCGCCGTGGGCGGTGCGCTGATTGCGCGTGCCGGCGCGACGGACGCGCGCGCCGCCTCCGTCTTTCTGGGCGGGTTCTTTCTTGGCGGACTCGCTTGGACGCTCTTTCTTTGCGTACTGGCAAACCATGGACGCAAGCGCGCGGGCGCGGGCCTGCTGCGCGCTTGCCACATCGTGTCCGCGTTACTGTTCGCCTATCTGTCCTACAGCGTGATCGTCGACGGATACCGCGATCTCATCGTCCACGCCACGCGAGCGGCCTGATGAAAAACGGCGCAACGCGGCGGCGAGGCCGGCGTTGCGCCGTTTTCACGGCATATACGCCGGTGCGAACGCACCGGCGGGCTGAGCGCGATCAATAACCCCAAGGGCGGCCCCAGTAGCCGCGGTGATGGTGATGCCACGGGCGGCCGTAATACCCGCCGACATAGGCTGGCGGCCCATAGACCACGGGCGCCGGCGCATAGTACACGGGCGGCGGCGGCGCATAGTAGACCGGCGGCGGCGGGGCATAGACCGGATAGGCCGGCGCAACGGGAATGCCGATACCGACACCGATCGACACGTGCGCCTGCGCCGTCGCGGCGAACCCCACGCCGAGCGCAGCCACTGCTATCAACGAGACGAGCTTTTTCATTTCTATTTCCTCTGCGGCGCAGGCGCGGCGCCAACGACGGCGCACGACGGGGACCCTGCACTGACATGTCAAATGTATAGAAAAAGCATCGCACACGCCGTGTGCATTTGTTGCAAATTGCAATTGCGCCGGGCGCCGGGGGCCGACAGGCGCGACGGTCCGCGCGGAAGCAGCGAACGGGCCCGGTCTTTTGATCGATCCGCAGCTGCCGCACGAACCGCCATCGGTAATCTTCGATTACAAAATGATGTAAAAGACCAACGCCCACCCGAGGGCAACAGGCGCTCGCACGCGCGCGGTGCCCGCTTCAGCCGACCTTCACATAGGTGAATTCGCGTGTAATGGCGGGCGGCACATAGGCCCCGCCGATCTTCACGCGCGGCGTCAGGCGTTTTTTCTGATCCCACCAGATACGCCGCTGGGAATGGCTCAAAAACCGCAAGTGCTTGCGATAGGCAAAGACGTTCATTATGACCTCCTACACATGGCTGCAACACCGGAACGAAAACACGACACGAACTCATTCCAACCTTCATCCATGCACCGGCGCGACGCGGGTGGCATCCATGCCCGCCTGGCGGCCTGCGACCGACGCCTTACGGTCGCATCGCACTTATTCGTTGTGCTGCCACTGTCTGCTCTGGCTCTCATACCACTCCCGAAAACGATTGCCGAAAATCAGCACGAACCCCTGTTGCGCAAAACCCGGAGTGTCGGCTAACAGCGACGCCGCTCGCCGCTGACGGTCCAGATGCGCGATACTTCGGCGAATCGAGTTCGTCCGCCCTTTCCGACATGCCGTTTTCCCTCGCTCCGCGGCTTGGCTTCATCGGTGCCGGCCGGCTTGCCCGCTGTCTTGCGCCCGGCTTTGCGCGCGCCGGCTATCCTGTGACGGCCATTGCAAGCCGCCGGGGCGATGCCGCGCGAGAACTCGCCGCCGCCGTACCCGGCACCTGCCGAGCCGTGGAAGATCCGCAACAGGTTGTCGAAGCCGCCGACATCGTCTTTTTAGCGACTCCGGATGACAGCATCGGTACGATCGCGAACACATTACAGTTCGATTCCGCCATCGCGCGCGGCGCCCGCAAGGCGCTCGTGCACTGCTCTGGGGCAACCGGCCTCGACGTGCTGGAAGGCGCCGCGGCACAGGGCGCGCTGACGGGCGGCTTCCATCCGCTCTTTCTCTTCGGCGGCACTCCGGCAGACGTCGACCGTATCGCCGGTTGCTCGATCACGATCGAGGCGGGGGACGAACTCGCCGAAGCGTTGAAAACGCTGGCGCGCAGTTTGTCGTGCCATCCGCTCACGATTGCAGGCGGCGAGCGCATGCTCTATCACGGCGCCGCCCACTATGCTGCAAGCTTCGCGCTCTGTGCACTATCCGAAGCCGTAGAACTTTGGCGCGCGCTCGGATTGGCAGAGGAAGACACGCTACGCGCGTTACTGCCGATGCTGAGCGGGACGATCGAAACCGCCCGGGAAAAAGGCCTGGCGAATGCGCTCGCCGGCCCTGTTTCGCGTGGCGACGCAGCGCTGCTGCAAAAACAGCTTGCTCGCTTCGAGGCGCTCGGCGGCGACCATGCCATCCTCTATGGGCTGCTGACACGCCGCGCCGTGGCGCTGGCGCGCCAGCGCGCAAACCCGCCCGCGGCGATCGACGCGATCGACCGCATCGTGGAGGATGGGCTCGGCCGCGCGCTGGAAGTGCAAGCCGTCAGAAAGCCGTGATATGGTGACGACCGGCGCCGCGCGCCGCCCTCTTCGAAGAACCCAAGAACGAAAGGACCAACGATGTTCGGCGATATCGCCCGCTTTCTGCTCAACACCATATTTACGCTTTTCGGGGCCGCCCTCCTGTTGCGAGCATGGATGGTCGCGGTACGCATCCCGCCTTACAACCCGGTCTCGAACGCGGTCATGCACGCAACCAACTGGCTCGTGCTGCCCTTGCGCCATGTCTTCAAGACGGCGCGAGGAATCGACTGGGCAAGTCTTGTCGCCGCGCTGATCGCGTCCATCGTCTATGTGGTGCTGATGGTGTCGATTGCGGGTGTCGATCCGCTCGGGCTCGCGCCCGTCATCGCGATCGTCGCGCTCTTGACGGTCATCAAATGGGCGTTGAATCTGCTGATCTGGCTGACGATCCTGATGGCGTTGCTCTCGTGGCTCAATCCGAGCTCGCCCGCCATGCCGATCCTCTATCAGCTGACGGCACCGTTTCTCAATCCGCTGCGACGTGTGCTGCCGCACTTCGGCGGCATCGACCTGTCACCGATCCTGCTGTTCGTGATCGTTCAAGTGCTACTGATGATCGTCACGCGCGTGGCGGTTTCCATGACGCTGTTCGGCATTTGAAGCCGCGGCAGCCCATGCGCCTGGAAGCGGCTCGGCGATCGCCCTCGAGAGACGCTTCCCGCGATCGACTTCAACCATTACTCGTTGCCGATCACGCCGAAGCGAGCCGGAATGATCGCGTAGATCACACGCACTTTTTCCTGCGAAACGCGCTCGATCAATTGCTTCGCCTGCGCTTCGGTGACGACGAATTCGACTTCCACCGTCAGCGAGCCCTGAAGCTCGAAAAAGCGTTCCTCGTGCAAGACACGATGCGCGCCGAAACCGGCCATCGCATGAAAGGCGGAGCCGCCCGCCACCCCCATCCGGTTTGCTTCGGTCAGCAGCCACTCCCATAACGGCTTCCAATGCAGCCGATGATTTTCGTGGACATAAAACCGTAGCAGCACGTACTCGTCCATGGACGCCTCCAAGAGCGGTCGAGAAGCGCGGACGCCCCGGCCCGCTTACGCTGGGTAGAGCCAGGCCCGGGCTGTCCACATACCGAGGCCGGTCAGCGCGAACGACCCGAACACATGCAGCGCCGATTCGATCAGCGCCCACGCGAATTGCCCTTGCGCGATCAGTGTGACGACTTCCGCGGAAAACGTCGAGAACGTCGTGAGACCGCCCATGAAGCCCGTGATCACGAACAGTCGCCACTCGGGAGGCAGACCGGCCCGAGCGGTGAAAAAGACGATGGCGACACCGATCAGATAACCGCCAATGAGGTTGGACGCAAGGGTGCCGAGCGGCACCATCGGAAACATCGCATTGAGTCCGATCGAAAACGCCCAGCGCAGCAGAGCGCCCAAGCCGGCGCCGATGAAAATGGAAAGCAGCGTGTAAATCAAGGTTCGTTCCTGTTCAAGTCATGTTCGACGAATCTTTAGCCATCGGATACCTCGCCGGGCGATGCTTAGGGCGCAAGTTCCGCCTCGTCGAGCCGCCCTTCGAACAGTTTGCCCTCGCGTGCCAATCCCTCGCCCACCACATCGAAAAACGCTCTGACGCGCGCCGTGCCTTTCAAGTCGGCATGCGCGACGATCCAGAGTTCGCCTTCGAGTTCGGACACCGGCGCCGGCAGCGCGCGAACGATGCCCGGCTGCGAATCGCCGAGATAGCACGGCAGCAGCGCGAGCCCAATGCCTGCACGCGCCGCGACGAGTTGATTGACGAGACTGTTGGTCCGGTAGACAACAGCTTCCGAAGCGGCGGCTCGCGCCAGCCATTCGGCCGCCTGGATACCTGACGCGGCGTATTCCCACCCGATCAGCGCGTGGCGCTCCAGCTCCCCGACATGTGCCAGCGCGCCGCCGTTCGCGTCCAGATAGTCGGGCGAAGCGTAAAGCGCCCACGCCACATTGGCAAGCCGGCGGCCCCAGAGATCGCCTTCCTTGGGACGTACCGGACGCAGCGCGATGTCGGCCTCGCGGCGCGACAGATTGAGCACGCGGTTATCCACCGTCAGCTCGACCACGATGCCCGGATGAGCCCGCCTGAATGCGGCCAGGTGGCGAGTCAGCCGGCTGAAAGCGAGCGTTTCCGACGAAGTGACGCGCAGCCGGCCGCATAACCGATGATCGCGGCCCGTGATATCGCGATCCATGGCCAGCACTTCGTCTTCCATCCGTTCCGCCGCGGCTGCCATGCGCGCGCCGGCATCCGTGGCTTGATAGGCGCCGCCGGCCGAGCGCTCGAAAAGACGCACGCCAAGCCGGCTTTCGAGCGCCTTCAGACGCCGAAAGGCGGTCGAATGATCGACGCGCAGCATCTCGGCAGCAGCGCTGAGGCTGCCCGTTCGCGACACGGCGAGGACAAGGCGGAGTTCGTTCCAATCGTTCATAGATGCGACGCTAATCCCCTTCTTGCGTTATTGCAAGACAGAAACGCATTTCCGCAATGGACTTTGCACGAACGCACGCCTAACCTACGCCTGTCTCGACCTTCATTCCGCTCACGCGGACCTCTCAACCGTTTGATGGAACCCAACATGAAGCTTTACTACGCCGCTGGTACCTGCTCGCTCTCGCCTCATATCGTCGCCGTCGAAGCCGGCATCACGCTGGAACTCGAACGAGTCAATATTGCCAAGACCCCGCACATGACGGGATCGGGCGTGGATTTCACGCAGATCAATCCCAACGGTTACGTCCCCGCGCTCGAACTGGACGACGGGTCCGTGCTGATCGAAGGCGTGGCGATCGTTCAGTATCTGGCGGACTTGAACCCGGCGAGCGGATTGATGCCGCCAGCCGGCACGATCGAGCGAGTGCGCGTGCAAAGCTGGCTCAACTTCGTCGCCACCGAGCTTCATAAAATGTTCAGCCCCTGGCTCTTCCACCCGGAATATGGAACGCAGGCACAAGAGGTCGCGCGCGGCAAACTGCGCGAGCGTCTGACGTTCGTCGACAGGCAGCTTGGCATGGGTGGGCCGTTTCTCACGGGCGAGCCGTTCACCGCCGCCGATGCCTACCTGTTCACGATCGCAGGCTGGTCGCGCATCGCAAAGGTGGATGTGAGCGGCTTGCCGCACTTGCAGGCATACATGGGGCACGTGGGCGCCCGGCCCGCCGTTCGTCGGGCGATGCAGACCGAAGGGCTGAAGGTGGCCGATTGATGCTCGCTCATCTACGCGCCGACGCGCCGTCGTTGACACTCGTCAGCCATCATCTTTGTCCTTACGTTCAGCGCGCCGCCATTGCGTTGACGGAAAAAGGCATGGCATTCGAGCGGCGCTATATCGATCTCGCCAACAAACCGGCCTGGTTTCGCGCCCGCTCCCCGTTCGGCAAAGTGCCGCTGTTACTCGTGCAGTCCGCGGCGGATCGCGAGTCGGTCGTCTTCGAAAGCGCAGTCATCTGCGAGTATCTGGAGGACACGGGAGCCGGTCCTGCGTTGCATCCCGCCGATCCGCTCGAGCGGGCCCGACATCGCGGATGGATCGAGTTCGCGTCGTCGATTCTTTCGACGCTTTGGCGGTTCGAAACCGCCACTCAGGCCGACGCATATGACACACATCGGCAGACGCTGGCCGAGCAGTTCCTTCGCGTCGAAGCGGAACTCGGTGACGGGCCGTTGTTTGCGGGAGTCGCATTCTCGCTGGTCGATGCGGCATTCGCGCCGATCTTCCGCTACTTCGATGTCTTCGACGCGCTGACGGATACGCGTGTCTTCGCGGATACACCGCGGGTTCGGGCCTGGCGAACCGCGCTGTTCGAGCGGCCGAGTGTCCGGCAAGCCGTCACGTGCGACTACGGCGAACGTCTGCGCCACTTCCTTCAGGCGCACGATGCGCATGTCCTCAAATTGGCCGCGTGAGGCAACGATGAGTCAGGGTATTGCGTGGGTGCTCCTTGTGACATCGGGGCTGCTCGATGTCGCCTGGGCCGTTTCGATGAAGTACGCGCAGGGCTATACGCGCCCGGGCTGGACGGCTCTTTCACTGGTGTTGCTGGCCGCGTTCGTGTTTCTGCTCGGTCGCGTGCTGGCGGTGCTGCCGGTCGGGACGGCTTATGCCGTATGGACGGGTATAGGCGCGGCGGGGACCGTGCTGCTCGGCATCGCTCTTTTTGGCGAGACGATCAGCTTCGTTCGTCTCGGCGGCGTCGTGCTCGTGGTAGCGGGGATCGTGGCGCTCAAGCTGGCGCCGGCGTGAAGCGTCGGCCGCCTGCGCGTTTTCGCTTACTGGCGCATCTCTGGCAAATGTCATGCAGAAGACATCGCGACCGAAACGCGGCTCCTACACTGCGCAGCAACCCGGCGTCACACAGCCGGCAACGCCAGGAGACGCCATGCGCTACGTCAACAAGGTCCTTTCTGTGGAAGAGGCGGTTCCCCACGTCCACGGTGGGTGCCGCCGGATGCGGGGCGAGTTTGGGGGAGCCGGCGCGCCGGCCTGCTGCATCGAAGCGCTGCTCGCGAGCAGCGTCGACAATCTCACACTCATCAGCAATACGCCAGGGCTGCGCGGCGGCTTTCTCAAGGCCAATCTGTTTTCCTCGGGGCAACTCGCCGAATTCATCGGCACGCACGTCGGCACCACCGATGAATCGACGCAAGCCTACCTGAGCGATAGCGTACGTGTTGCCGAATTCTTTCCGATGGGCACCTGGGCCGAAAAGGTGCGTGCAGGCGCAATGGGATTGGGCGGTGTGCTCGTGCCGGTCGGGGTTGGCATCCTCGATCAACCAGGCATGTTCCCCACTCGCACCTCGCCCAAGCCAACGATCACCTTGGACGGCCTCACCTGCTTCGTCGAACCGCCGCTTCGCGCCGACGTATCGATCATCAAGGGTTGGCGCGCCGACACCTTCGGCAACGTGGAATTTCGCGGCACAGCACTGCAGAATCAGCGCGATATCGCCATGGCGGGCGACTACACCATCGTCGAAGTGAACGAGATCGTGGAGGTGGGAGAGATTGCCCCGGAGCGCGTCGGCTGCCCGGGCGTATTCGTCAATGCGGTGGTGCAAGGACTCTCCTTGGACGATCAGCACGCGCTCTATAAACGGCACTGGACGAAGCTCGGTCGCCTGCCGGCCGCGGCCATTGCCTGATCCCGATTCTGATCCCGATACCGATCCGATAGCGGCCAAGCCAAGGAGACGCAATGCCCGCCCTCCCCGATCACCCGAAGCAACGCATCGCCGCCCGCTGCGCGCAGGAATTGCACGCCGGCGAAGTCGTCAACCTCGGCCTGGGGATTCCCACGCTGACGGCCAATTACCTCGACGCGAATGCCGGCGTCATCTTTCACACCGAGAATGGCGCGTTCGGCTTCGGCGGCCGCCCGGCGCTCGAGGCCATCGACAGCGACCTCACCAACGCCGGCTGCGAACCGATTACGCTCGCGCCCGGCGCGGCCATCATGGACCTTGCGACGTCCCTCGGTGCCATGCGCAACGGCTATATCGACGTAACGATCCTCGGCGCATTGCAGGTGGATGCGCTGGGCAACCTCGCCAATTGGGCCTGTAACCGCAGTGGGAAATGGTGGCCGGGCATCGGCGGGGCGATGGACCTATGCTATGGCACACGCAAGGTCATTGCCGCGCTGGTGCATACGGATAAGCACGGCAACTCGAAGATACTGCCGCGTTGCACGCTGCCGCTCACGGGCAAGGGCTGTGTGAAGGTCATCGTCACGGAACACGCCGTCTTCGACGTGACCGATACCGGTCTCGTGCTGCGAGAGATCGTCTCGCATGCGACACTGCAAGACATCCGCGCCATGACCGCGGCGCCGTTTGAACTCTCGCCCGTGTTGCAAGCACGTACCGCCTGATGAGGAACGTTCATGTCCGATACCATCGATTGGTTCTTCGACGTTGTCTCGCCGTTCGCCTACCTGCAGCTCGAGCAATTCGACAAGCTGCCCGCCGAGATTGCCGTTCGCCCGCGCCCGGTGGTATTGGGCGCGATCTTCAACCACTGGGGCAACAAAGGCCCCGCCGAGATCGGCAGCAAGCGCACATTCACCTATCGACATGCGCTGTTTCGCGCTCAGCAGCTCGGCATCACCTATCGCATGCCACCCGCGCACCCGTTCAATCCAATCAAGGCGCTGCGGTTGACGATTGCGATGGGTGGCTCGCTCGACGCCGTACGTGCAGTGTTCCGGTATATCTGGCGCGAGGGGCATGAGGTCACCTCGCCCGAAGGTTTTGCCGCGCTATGCGAGGCGGTTGGTTTTCCGGAAGGCGTGAGCGCGGTCGAGGCGCCCGCCGTGAAAGACGCCTTGCGGCAACACACCGACGCGGCGATTGCACTCGGCGTGTTCGGCGTGCCTACGTTCGTGCATAACGGCGATCTGTTCTGGGGTGAAGATGCCACTGCACTGTTCCTGCAGTGTCTGAACTCGGACTGGTTGGCCACGCCTGAAGTGCAGCGCGTGAGCACGCTCCCGGTCGGGATTCAGCGTGGCTGACTTCGATATGCATGGGCGCCCAGGGATCACTCGCGCGCGCCTCGCGCATATCGCGGCCTGGTCGATCGAGCTACCCGGCGACGAGGCTGACCGTGCCGCATCCGGCATCGTCGAGAAGACCTATGCGCGCGGCACGTGCATTTGCCCGAAGAACACGCTACTGGAGAGCTGGACGGGCGTCGTCACGGGACTCATCAAGGTTGGCACCGTGTCGCCCGAGGGGCGCGGCATTACGTTTACGGGTGTGCCAGCCGGCGGCTGGTTCGGCGAAGGCACCGTGCTCAAGAACGAGCCACGACGCTATGACATCGTCGCGTTGCGCGATACACGCATGGCGTTTATGGACCGAACGACGTTCATGTGGCTCGTCGATAACAGCGTGGCGTTCAACCGCTTCCTCGTCCGTCAGCTCAACGAGCGGCTCGGGCACTTCATGGCGCTGCTCGAGTACGATCGTCTGCTCGATGCCACGCCGCGACTGGCGCGCTGTATCGCCTCGCTGTTCAATCCCGTGCTTTATCCCGGCGGGGGCAATCATCTGGAAATCACGCAGGAAGAGCTCGGACTGCTCTCGGGCATGACGCGGCAGGTGGCCAATCAGTCGCTCAAGGCATTGGAGAAAGACGGGGTCGTTGTGCTGGAGTATGGCGGGGTGACCGTGGTCGATCTGGAGCGGCTGCGTAGCTATGGGGCTTAGCGCTCAGTCACGCCAGTGGCTTCGCGTGCTTGGCGCACCACTGCATTTAGGCTCAGATGAATGCAGGGTACCAAGCCCGTTGGATTCGGACAGTCAAATTTTCCACGGCCTATTCGATACCTCCGGTTATGCGCTGCTCGTGTAGCCATTCGACAAGCGCCTCGCCGATCCGCGCCGCGTGGTCTTCCTGCAGATAATGCAAGCCGGCACCCAATTCGATCACGCGGATATTGCGCTGCGCCGCGGCGAACTGCCTTGCAAACTCGGGCGACACCACCGCGCCCGGATTGCCCACGAACAACAGCTTCGGATAGCTCGATGTCTTGAGAGCGGCGTGTGCTTCAGTCAGCCAACGGTGCACATCTTCCGGATGGCCCTCGATCGGCAACTCGTTTGCCAAACGCCAAATCGGTTTGCGCGATGCCTCGGTCGGAAAGGGCTGCCGATAGGCAGCACGCTCTTCGTCCGTCAGGGTGCGCTGGATGGAGCCCGGCAAAATGCGCTCGAGGAACAGATTGTCGCGCTGAATGAGGTCTTGTCCGATTCCTGGCGTGCGGAACTTCTGAAACGTCGCGCGCGCCTGGGGATTTTGATGGAAGTCGTCCCAGCTGTCGAAAGGCCGAATGAATTCCATAAACGCCAGGCCCTTCACGCGCTCCGGAAAACGCGCGGCGAAATGAAAAGCCAGCGCCGTGCCCCAATCCTGCGCGACGATGTAGAAGCTATCCAGCTTTATTGCTTCGATGAAGGCATCCAGGTAGCGGACGTGATCGGCGAAGCGGTATTCGATGTCCGGCTTGCCTGATTGGCCGTAGCCGATCAGATCGGGCGCAATGGCCCGATGTGCGCCCGCGACCGCCGGCATGATGTTGCGCCAGATATAAGACGAGGTCGGATTACCGTGCAAAAAAAGCACGACGGAGGCTTCTTCGGGTCCTTGCTGCCGATAGGCCATCGTCGAACCGAGGACCGGCACGCGCGGCAGCGAAG
>CBJLAJ010000045.1:0-33926 GCA_966421005.1 uncultured Paraburkholderia sp. | reverse complement strand
GAACCGGATGAACCGGGTCCGCCGCGTGTGAGCTCGACGGAACCGGCCGGCAGCGTGTGCAGGAGTCGAACGTTGCCGGGCGCGGCCCCGAGCACGAGCCAGGTATCGCCGATCTCGACGACGGCGACGCGCTCCTTGCCACCCAGCGAGACGCCGCCGACAGTGCGCACGACATTGCCGCGCGCCGACGGCTGGAGGCCGAAGCGCCGCGCGAGCCACGCGCAGGCGAACACGAGCCCGATGACGACGGCGAGACCGACGAGCGTTTGCAGGACAGCACCGACGCCGAGCGACGGCACGGCCGTTCCGGCACCGACGCCCGATGCGATGCTCGCCGCGTGATTGACTGCGTTCAGATCGGCTGCGTCGGCGTTAAGCGGTGCAACGGTCGCCAACGCCACGGCGAGCGCCAGACCCGCCGCGTGCAATGCTTGCCGTACTGGCAAGACACCTGGCCGACGCATGAGCCTTTTCATCGGTTCAGCTTACGGATCCGTTCGGACGGCGTGATGATGTCGGTGAGCCGGATGCCGAACTTGTCGTTGACGACGACGACTTCGCCTTGCGCGATCAGGCAGCCGTTCACGAGCACATCCATCGGCTCGCCGGCGAGCCCGTCGAGCTCGACGACCGAGCCCTGCGCGAGCTGAAGCAGGTTTCGGATCGCAATCTTCGTGCGCCCGAGTTCCACCGTCATCTGCACGGGGATATCGAGGATCATGTCGATGTCGTTGCGCGTCGAAGCGGGCGCGACTTTCGACAGCGGCTGAAACACGCCCGCGGCGGCGGTCGGCGCCTCGTTCGCGTTTTGCTCGGCGAGCGCGCTGGCCCAGTCGTCGAGGCCCGTTTCAGCATCGGCGGCCGGGGCGGCCGCTTTCTCGGCCTGCATGGCCGCGGCCATCTGGGCCTCGAGCTCCCGGGCGCCGTCGCCCGGCGTCGCGTTCAGATCACTCATATCCACCTTCCTTCATCGTATCGGCCGCGCTGATCATCTTTTGCACGCGCAGCGCGTATTGACCATTGAAAATTCCGTAGCCGCATTCCATGACAGGCACACCGTCCACTTTCGCGGTGACCTGCTCGGGAATGTTGATCGGCAGCACATCGCCGGCGCGCATGTTGAGGATGTCCTCGAACGTGACCGGAATCGCGGCGAGATCGGCCGTCAGCTCCACCTCGGCCGATTGAACCTGCTGCGACAGCACGCGCACCCAGCGGCGGTCGACTTCGAGCGCCTCGCCCTGGATCGGCGACGACAGGACGTCGCGAATCGGCTCGATCATCGAATACGGCATGCAGATATGCAGCGTGCCGCCCGTCGCACCGAATTCGATCGAGAACTGCGTGACGATGACGATCTCGTTCGGTGTCGCCACGTTTGCGAACTGCGTGTGCATTTCCGAACGCATGAACTCGAACTGCAGGGGGCGCACGCTCTTCCATGCGGTCGAGTAGTGATCGAACACGAGGTTCAGCAGCTTGCCGATGATGCGCTGCTCGGTGGCCGTGAAATCGCGCCCTTCGACCCGCGTATGAAACCGGCCATCGCCGCCGAACAGGTTGTCGACGACGAAAAACACGAGGTTCGGGTCGAACACGAACAGCGACGTGCCCCGAAGCGGCTTGATGTGGACCAGGTTCAGGTTCGTCGGAATCGGCAGATTGCGCGTGAACTCGCTGTACTTTTGCACCTTCACCGGGCCGACCGAAATCTCGGCGGTGCGGCGCATGAAGTTGAAGATGCCGATGCGCATCAAGCGCGCGAATCTTTCGTTGATGATTTCGAGGCCGGGCATCCGGCCGCGAACGATGCGCTCCTGCGTGGCGATGTTGTACGGGCGAACACTGGCTTTATCGCCGTGTTCCGCGTCCGCGTCGGACTCGCCAGTTACGCCCTTGAGGAGTGCATCGACTTCCTCTTGGGACATGAACTCTTCGTGGCCCATACCTTTACTCGTCCCTCGTTGCGATTGGTGGCGTGCGGCTCGATGCCTGCGACCGGTTACCCATTACTGAACGACGAATTCCGTGAACAGCACCTCCTGGACCTTGGCCGGCGGCGCGCCCGCGTCGGTCGGCTGTTCGATCAGCGCGCGCAGCTCGTTCGCGAGCGCGTGCTTGCCTTCGAGCGTCGAGAGGTCCTCGGGATGCTTGTTCGAGAGATCGAGCAGGATGCGGCTGCGCAGCTCGGGCATGTGCTCGGTCAGGCGTGCCTGCATCTTCTCGTCCGCGATCTTCAGCGTGAGCCCTACGCGCAGGTAATGCTGACCGTCGTCCGAGAGCAGGTTCACGGTCATCGGATCGAGCGCGAAGAATACCGGCGGCGGAGGCGGCGGAGCCGGCACGGGTTTCGTCGGGCCGCGCTTGGCGAGAAAGAAATACGTACCGCCCGCGGCCGCCGCGGCGGCCACGAGCGCGATCAGAACGATCAGCACAAGACGTGTCAGTTTCCCGGGCTTGGGCGTTGTGGCGGCTGGCTGCTGAGTTGCGGTCGTAGTTGCCATGGCAATGCGTTGCGTATGAGCGATAGGTAGGATTGTTGGTCAAAGCCGCCCTCGGCGATAAGCCGAAAAGAAGGGAGATTCGACGCCATCTCGTCTCTTTGACCATGCCTCGTTGACCCAGCGCCACGCGCCCGTCGCGGCCAAACGTAAACCGGGACAGGGCGTTTTCATTGCTCTGATCAGAGCAAAAACCGGGCCGCGATAACGGCGGGGCCGCACGAGGCGGTCTCTGCGTTATCGGCATGGGGCGGGATTCCTTGATGCTGCCGGCGCAAGTGCCCCACCGGCGCGTGCAAAGCGGGATGAAATGATGGACGAACGGGGGTGCGTTCGCCGTGCGGCTAAGGCGACACGGCGGCAGCGAGGACAAACCCGCTTACAACGGGTACGCCCCCCGCGCCGTTATGCGAATGTATCGACGATCCCGACCTGGCGGCGCACGCCGACGGTCGCCGTCGAGGCGACGGTATCGTCCGAACCGCCGCCGCCGAAGCTGCCGCCGCGCCCGCGGCCATTGCCGCCGTTGCCCGAGCGCGCATCCTGCTGACCGTTCTGACGGGCGAAGCCATCGCTGACACTCGCGCTGCCGAGCCCGAGGCCGCCGGCTTCCAGTGCGTCGCGCAGTTTCGGCAGCGCGGCTTCCACTGCCTCGCGAACCTGCGCATGTTGCGAGACGAAGAGGGCGTGGGCGTGATTGTCCGCGACTTGCAAAACGACTTGCAGCGGCCCCAGATCGCGCGGATTGAGCGTGAGCTCCGCGCTTTGCTGATGCGCATTCGAAAGAAAGACGACCTTCTGGCTCAGTGCATCTTCCCAGTCGGGCGTGCCGACCTGGGGCGCGAGCGTGGCGGCCGCGGCCGATGCGTTCGTCGTTGCCGCGGCGGCCGTGGCGCTCGTCGCCTGCGTGCTTTGTGCCTGCTGGGCGGCTTGCGCTGCGTCGAGTGCCGCGCGCGCCGCGTCGGCCGTACTCTTCAGTGTGGCGAAGTCGGCTGCGGCGCCGGGACTCGAGGCGCCCGTTGCCGCCAATGCCTGAGCGGCCGACGCTGTCGCGTCCTGCGCGTTGGCGCCGCCTTGCGTCGCTTTCGCGTTCAGTGCCGCCTCGTTCGCCGCGGCCGCATTGCCGTTCTTGCCGTCGCCCGTCAGTCCCGCGAGACCCTTCGTGCCGAGCGGCGGCGCGCCGATACCATTCGCGAGGTTGCCCGTGCCGAGGCCGCCGGTGTTCCCGCTGTTGCCAAGCGCCGTCGCACCGCCCGGGCTTGCCGCCGCGGCGCCCTGGCCGCCCATTTGCGCTGCGAGCGCAGCTTCGAGCGCGGCTCGCACCGATTTGGGCTCCGATGTTCCAAGTTTTTTTCCGCCCGTCGCCGTCACGCCCGCCAGCTCGGAGTTTCCGTCGGTCGTGGCCGTGGTCGCGGCGTCGCTTTGGGCGCCTTGCGCACCCGCCTGTGTCTGTGCCTGCGCTTGCGCTGCCGCCGCCGCGCTTGCCGCGGCTTGATCGGCAGCGCTCGCCGCGTTGGCGTTGGCATTTTGCGCGGCGTTCGCCTGGCTGTCGCCGTTGGCGCCGTCGGTGCGCTTGCCCTTGCCGGCTGTTTGCGTGCCGTCGCTCGCGCCAGTGGAGGTCCCGGCGGTATTTGCGCTGGCGCTCGCGCCGGTGTTTGCCTGCGAACCGTTGTCAGCCGGCTTCGACGCGCTCGCGTCCCCCGCGCTGGCTTGGCTTGTCGAATTGGCTGAATCGCTCGAACTGGCCTGCGAAGTATTTCTCGCGTTGTTGGCGGTGTCGGCCGGCGCGCTTTGCTGCGCCTGGATGCTTTGCTGCAGCGTTTGCGCAAACGGCACGGCGGCCGGCGCGGCCGAATTCGCTGACTGGCGGGCAGCGGCGGCGTTGCCCGCAGCTGCGCCCGAAACCGGGTCGAGGAAGGAGAAGAACGACATGTGTTGCCCCTTGGTGCCCTGCGTCGGTCATCGTCTGGCGACGCATCGGCTCAATCGATACAAAAACAAACGGCCGGCGGTCCGTTTCCGGCCGGTCAATCAATCAGTTCAAGTTCTCCGCGCGCATGCGCAGGATCTTTGCTGCGTGTTCGTCGGCCTCGCGCTGCTCGTGCCGTGCCGCCACGCGTGCTTCGGCCGCTTCACCGCGCGCTTGCAGCACCTCGTACGAGCCGAGCTTCTGCTTTTGCCGCACCCATTCGGGCTTGGCGGCTTCCACACGCGCGCTCGCGGCTGCCAGAAGGCGCCGTTGCTGCTCGATGGCGGCATCGAGCGTATCGATGAACGCCTGGAAGTTGCGCATGTTGCCGGCCGGCATGCCGGCTCGAGCGGAGTTCGAGAAACTCGCGTGATATTCGTCGCGATAGCGGATCAAGTCGGCCAACTGCTTTTCGATGTCGGCGCGCTCGCGCTGTACCCGTCCGAGCTGCTTCGCGGCTGCGTCGAGATCGTCCTGCGCGAGGCCGATGAGCGTCTTGATCGGAAAATGCTTCGCCATCCTGTGACTCCTTGTCTGTCACCCATTTACTCGAACAACGCATCCAGCATCGTGAGGCTTGAATCGAACGGTGCGCATTCGCGAAAACCCTGCTGCAGGAATGCTTCGATACGCGGATACAACGCGATCGCCCGGTCCAGCAACGCGTCGCGGCCGCTCGCATAAGCCCCGACGTTGATCAAGTCGCGGTTGCGCTGATAGCGCGACAGCATCTGCTTGAAAAGACGCACGCGGTCGAGATGTTTATCGTCGATCAGCGCCGTCATTGCCCGCGAAATCGACGCTTCGATGTCGATCGCCGGGTAATGTCCCGCTTCCGCCAGCGTGCGCGAGAGCACCACGTGACCGTCCAGGATCGCGCGGGCCGCATCCGCGATCGGGTCTTGCTGGTCGTCGCCCTCGGTCAGCACCGTGTAGAACGCGGTGATCGAGCCGCCGCCTGCCGGACCGTTGCCGGTTCGCTCCACGAGCGCCGGCAGCTTGGCAAAGACCGAAGGCGGATAGCCTTTCGTGGCGGGCGGCTCGCCGATCGCGAGCGCGATTTCGCGTTGCGCCATCGCGTAACGTGTGAGCGAATCCATCAGCAGCAGCACATGCTTGCCCTGATCGCGGAAATATTCGGCCAGCGACGTGGCATAGGCCGCGCCCTGCATCCGCAGCAGCGGCGAGACATCGGCCGGGGCGGCGACGACCACCGAGCGCGCGAGGCCGTCCTCGCCGAGGATCTGCTCGATGAATTCCTTGACTTCGCGGCCCCGCTCGCCGATGAGGCCGATCACGATGACTTCGGCGCTCGTATAGCGCGCCATCTGGCCGAGCAACACCGATTTACCGACGCCCGAACCGGCGAAAAGCCCCATGCGCTGGCCGCGGCCGACAGTGAGCAGGCCGTTGATCGCGCGCACACCGACATCGAGCACCTTATGGATCGGCTCGCGTTGCAGCGGATTGATCGACGGGGCCGAGAGCGGTGCGTCGGCGCCCGTATCGAGCTCGCCGAGCCCGTCGAGCGGGCGCCCGGAGGCATCCACGACGCGGCCGAGCATGCCCCAGCCTACCGGCAGCCGCTTGGCTCCGGCGAGCGGATCGGCCACCGGCGCGCTTTCGCGCGGAAAGACGCGCGCGCCCGGCAGCAGGCCGGCGACTTCGGTCGTCGGCATCAGGAACAGGCGATCGGCGGCGAAACCGACGACTTCGGCTTCGGCCATCGCATACGGGCTGCCCGGCGGCAGCTCGATCATGCATTCGGCGCCGACACCGAGCCGCAGGCCAACCGCCTCCAGCACAAGTCCGGCCGCGCGCGTGAGCCGTCCGCAGGCGGACAGCGGACGGGCGAGCGCGTTGCGCTGGCCCACGCCGTTCAGGCGCGCGCGCCAGGCGGCGAGATGCGGATTGGCAGCCAGCACGGGATCGGGCGTGGCGAGCGGCATGCGCAGCGCGGGCGCGGCGATGGTGCGACGTCCCCGCGAGAGTACGCCGGCTTCGGCGGGCGCCGTCTCGGGCGCGCCTTCGGGGCCGAACGAGGCGAGCGCGAGCTCGACTTCGAGCGGCGACATGCCGCTTGCGCGCAATGCGTCGACGGTCGATTCCGTCACCATTGGCTCACCTTGCCCAACGCCGCCGCAACGCGCTCCCAGCGCGATCCGATAGACGCGTCGATCTCGCCGCTCGCGGCATGCGCGCGGCACCCGCCGCGCTCGATCGTGGCGTCGGTGCGCACGCTCCAACCCAGCGCTTCGAGTTCTTCCTTCAAATAAGCTTCGACGACCGGGAGATCGGCCGGATTGACGACGAGTTGCGGCGCGCCGGTGAGCGCCGGTTCGGCGGCCAGCACTTCGCGCGCGCAGGCGACGAGCGCCACCGGATCGTGCGCAATGTGTTGCCGCACGACTTGCTGCGCGATATCGAGCGCCAGCGCGACGAGCGTTTCGGAGAGCTCGCCTTGCACGCCGTCAAGGGCGACCTTGAACGATTCGGCGAGACCCGCGAGGCGCGCCGCTTCGGCCAGCGCTTCCTGGCGGCCTTTTTCGAAGCCTTGCGCGAGACCTTGATCGAAGCCGGCCTGATAGCCGAGTGCCTGGCCGGCCACATGGCCGGAGGCCAGGCCTTGGGCGTGCGCTTCGTCGCGCTGACGCTGCAGCTCGAGTTCATGAGCGCGATCGGCCACGGGATCGGGGGGCGGGGGCGGATCGAACGAAGCCATCTCCCAGCGCTGATACGCCGAGATTTGACCGTTGTCCTGACGCCCGGAATTAGACATACGCATCTTCCGCCTTTCCGCCAATCACGATCTGGCCGCTTTCCGCCAGATTGCGCACGATCTGCAGGATACGCCGTTGCTGCGTTTCGACTTCCGAAACGCGCACCGGACCGCGCGAATCGAGGTCTTCCGCGAGCAGCTCGGCCGCACGCTGCGACATGTTCGAAAGAAACTTCTGACGCAGCGCGGGCTGCGCACCCTTGAGCGAGATGATGAGCGCTTCCGACTCCACTTCCTTGAGCAGCAGCTGGATCGCCCGGTCTTCCAGCTCGAGCAGGTTCTCGAAGACGAACATCTGATCGATGATCTTCTGCGCGAGGTCCGCGTCGTACTGCTTGACGTTTTCGAGCACCGATTCCTCGTGCACGCTCGTCATGAAGTTGAGGATTTCGGCCGCCGTGCGGATGCCGCCCATCGGGCTGCGCTTCAGGTTGTCGCTGCCCGAGAGCAGGCCCGTCAACACGTCGTCGAGTTCGCGCAGCGCCTGTGGCTGAATACCGTCGAGCGTCGCGATGCGCAGCAGCACATCGTTGCGCAGGCGATCGGTGAAGCAAGAGAGAATTTCGGAAGCCTGATCGCGGTCCAGATGCACGAGGATCGTCGCGATGATCTGCGGGTGCTCGTTCTTGATGAGCTCGGCCACAGCCGGCGAGTCCATCCACTTGAGCCCCTCGATACCGCTCGTATCGCTGCCTTGCAGGATCCGGTCGATGAGCACGCCGGCCTTGTCTTCGCCGAGCGCTTTCGTGAGCACCGAGCGGATGTAATCGCCCGAATCGAGCGACATCGCCGTGTGCTGCTCGGCCGCCTTGACGAAGTCCTGCAGCACCGTCTCCACCTGCTCGCGCGTCACGTTCTTGAGCGACGCCATCGTCGCGCCGATCTTCTGAACCTCGCGCGGGCCGAGGAACTTGAATACCTGCGCGGCTTCTTCTTCGCCGAGCGACATCAGAAGCAGCGCGCTCTTGGTTACGCCTTCAGCGCTCATCGGACACCCAATTCTTGACGACGGTTGCTACGATCTTCGGATCCTTGCGCGCGATCGTCCGCGCGTAGTCGAGGTTCCGCTCGAATTTCTGCTTTTCGTTTTCGAACGCAAGCAGATTGATTTCCATTTCGCTGTTTTGCTCGATGGCATTCGTGACCGGCGACGGGCCACCGCTCGTCGGGATGCCGTCGAGGAGCACCGGCTCGTCCGGTGTGCCGATGCCGTTGCCGCCGGCCAGTGCCGCGGCTTCGCTGCCGGGTGGCGGCAGCGCCGGGAACGCGCGCTTGAGCGCGGGCTTGACCATGACCAGATAGAGGACGAGTGCCGCAATGCCGATGCCGATCCATTTCGCCGCCTGGACGGCCAGCGCGATCATGTTCGGCTGGCGCCACCAGGGCACGTTCGCGAGCGGATCTTCTTCGGTCGAGAACGTGCTGTTCACGACGTTGACGGAGTCGCCGCGCTTCGCATCGAAGCCCATCGCGTCCTTGACGAGCTGATTGACCTTGGCGAGCTCGTCGGCCGTGAGCGGCTGCATCGTCGCATGGCCCTTCGCGTCGACGACCCGCTTGTAGTTGATGACGACCGCCGCCGAGAGCCGCTTGATGCCGCCCATCGGCTGCTCCATATGGGAGACGCGCTTGTCGAGCTCGTAATTGGTCGTGGCGTTTTTCTGTTCGCTGATCGGCGTCGTGTTGGCCGTTGCCGTCGCGCCACTGGCCGCAACGATCGGCGCCGAGGCCGGGTGCGGCGGCGTGTTCGACAGCGCGCCCGGTACGCCGCCCGCGCCAGTCTGACCGACCTCCGTTGCGGAGCTCGTCTGCTGGCTGCGGATCGCGGCCTGCTGCGGGGTGCCGTTCGGGCCGTAGGATTCGGCCGTCTGCTCGCTTTGCGAGAAATCGATGTCAGCGCTCACTTGCGAATGCGCGTTGCCCGCACCGAACAAGGGCGCGAGGATGGCGTCGATTCGCCGCTGCGTGTTGTGCTCGATCTGCTGGACGTATTTGAGCTGGGTCGCGTCGAGGCCGTTGCTCGAAGACGGTTGCGTGAGCAGATTGCCGTCCTGATCGACGACGGTGACGTTCTTGAACGGCAATTGGGGCACGCTCGAGGCGACCATATGCTGGATTGCCGACACCTGGCCCTCATCGAGCGTGCGGCCCGGGAACAGGTTGACGAGCACCGACGCCGACGGCGCTTCGCGCTCGCGCACGAACACGGTCGGCTTCGGAATCGCCAGATGCACGCGCGCGGTGCGCACGACGGAAATCGACTGGATCGTCCGCTCGAGCTCGCCTTCGAGGGCGCGCTGATAGTTGACCTGCTCGGCGAACTGGCTGATGCCGAATTTTTCGCGGTCCATGAGCTCCATGCCGACGGAGCCGCTCTTAGGAAGGCCCTGCGAAGCCAGTCGCAGCCGTACTTCCGCGACCTGGTCCGACGGCACGAGGATCGCGCTGCCGCTCTCCGAAAGTTTGTACGGCACATTGGCCTGCTGCAACGCAGCAACAATGGCGCCGCCGTCCTGGTCGGAAAGGTTGCTATAGAGAATCCGGTAGTCGGGCGAACGTGTCCAGAGGATGAGGGCGGCGACGGCGGCGATCAGCACGGCGACAGCGAAGATCAGCGGCGCACGCGGGTTGCCCCGCATTTGCGAGAGCGACGAAAGGCGCTGAGCGATGCCGCCGAGCTCGGCGCCGCCTGCGCCGGCGCCGCCGGCTCCGGGCAAGGCGCCGGCAGCCGCTGCGCCCGGCTGCGCGCCCGCCAGGCTCATGCGAGCGTCGGGGTTGATCAAGGAATTGGCCTGCGAATCCATGCGTCGGGGTTCTCCGGGATGCGGGGGTGGCCAACCGGCGCCGGCCTCTGGGGCGGGCGCGGGTGGACACTTTCACGAGGAGGATTATCACCAGGGGGCCTTTCGCGCCATCAGTCGAATAGAGCCGGGTTTTCCCCCTAGTTTCACGGGTTTGGGAAAAGTGCCGCTGCTATGCTCCAGTCCTGATCGGTAAAAGGACTGGCAAGCGCTGGCCTGGCGCCGATCTTCGTTTCACCCTTTTCCTCCCGGAGAAACTATGACTGTGCCAGTCAATCCGCTCGAATCGGCTCTCTCGCAGATCCGCTCGATGGCGGCCGAGGCGGCCGGCGGTGCCCACGCGGTCACGCTTGGCGAGAAGGCGGACGCGACCGGCGCCGGCAGCTTTGCCGCCGCGCTCAAGAGCTCGCTCGACAAGATCAGCGGCGATCAGCAAAAGGCGATCGGCGAATCGCAGGCGTTCGAACTCGGTGCGTCGAACGTGTCGCTCAACGACGTCATGGTCGACATGCAGAAAGCGAACATCGGCTTCCAATTCGGGCTGCAGGTGCGAAACAAGCTCGTGACCGCCTATAACGAAATCATGCAGATGTCGGTTTGACGGGTGCTTGCGGGCCGCGCGCCCCTGGTGGAACGGTTCGGTTCTTTCGTCTAAAGCTTTCGTCCGGTTGATCCGATAACCGCCTTATAAGCACGGCGCGCCGTGCCACGGGGTGTCGGTACCGGCGCGGCGGTCGCGCTGTCGGCAGGTTCGCCGTGCGTCGCGCTTCGTATGAAGCATCGCTTTCACGAATTTCCGCAACCATTGAATAAATAGGAGAGGCGCCGATGTTTTCCCAAGGCCACGCTGGAGCGAACGCGTACGCGCGTGTCGGCGTCGAGACGGGGGTGATGGGCGCGAATCCGCATCAGTTGATTCTGATGCTCTACCAGGGCGCCCGCCGAGCCATTGCCCAGGCACGTATGCATTTGCAGCAGGGCAATATCGCCCAGCGCGGCGAAGCCATCAGCAAGGCGTTGGCGATTGTCGGCAGCGGCCTTCAGGCATCGCTCAACATGGAGGTGGGTGGCGACGTCGCGGCGCGGCTCGACGCTCTTTACAGCTACATGACCCGGCGTCTCTTGCAGGCCAATCTCGAGCAAAGCGATGCAATGCTCCTCGAGGTGGATGGCCTACTGGCGACGCTCGAGGAAGCCTGGATCGGCATCGGCGGCGAGATCGCGCGCATGGCGGCCCAAGGCTCCCCGGAAGTTCAACGATGAACGCGACAGCAGACTATCTTGCGCATTACGAAGCAATCGCCGCCGTCTCGGCCCGGATGTTGGCCGCAGCCCGCAAGGCGCTCTGGAACGAGTTGATCGAACTGCAGGACGAGTATCGCGTGCTCGTGGATATGCTGCGCGACATGGATGCCGGCGCGCCGCTCAACGAAAACGAGCGCGGGCGCAAATTCGATCTGATCCGGCAGATACTCGCCGACGACGCTGCGATCCGCGATCTCGCCAATCCCAGCGTGGCGCGTCTGTCGGTATTTTTCTCGGCACGGCGCCCGGCGCACGTGCTCAAGGAATTGTTCGGCGCGCGCTAGCCTCGCGCGGCGCGCGATGCTCTTTTTATCCAAGGTCTCGATGCCGCTCGGTGGGGTGGCGGGGCTCTGAGGACGCTGTATGACAGGAATCGACTCGAGGCTGGCCACGGTGCTGGCGAGCCGCATCGACAGCCTCATCGACAGTGTCGCTGCGGGCTCGCGCACGGCCGCGGCTCAGACGGGCGCGTCGACGCAAGCGAGCGACATGAGCGCGGCGCCCACGCTGGGTGCGCCGCTCGTCGACACGCCACTGCCGGCCTCGGCGCAAGCCACGCTATCCGAAGTCGCACTGACGCTCGACGCCATTTCGCGTCTGGGCGGCGAGGCAACGCCCGCTGTGCTCGGCGAGACGCCGATCTGGCCGGCACCGCCAGCCATCGATGCGCAAGCGGGCCCGCCCGGCGGCCTCTTCGCCGCTACCGCATCGGCGCAAGATGCCGCCGCGGCGGCCGACAGCCAGAGCGCGTCGGGTGCAGCCGCCGGATCGACAAATACGGCAGGGCCGTGGGCCGCCGACGCCCCAGCGTCCCCCCGCACCGTTGCCGCGGTAGCGAGTCTCTCGGGTTCCGCGCTGTCCTAGGCGCCGGAAAACACCGTCTCCGAAACGGGCCTCTTCTACGAATCCCATCTTGCTCAGTGGTTGAGCGGCGGCTATCCGGCCGAGGCGCTGCTCAAGGAGCCGCAAACGCGGCTCGCCGTCCAGGCCTCGCAGCTTTCGCTGAACTGGAGCGATGCCGATAGCGACGGCTTCGCATCGGCGGGCTCGCAGCTTTCCGCGCAGTCCGCCGCGTGGGGCGCGACAGCGGACGGTATGCCCGGCGCGGCCGCGCCCTTGCATGCGGTTGCCGCACAGTTGCTTGCCTCGGCACTCGCGTCGCAGGCCCGTTCGGACGCCGCGGCGTACGCGGGCGCGCGGCAACTGCCCGGGATGTCGGCGCAGGCTGGTATGGATTCGGGCAAGGCCACCCAGGCGCAAGCCGGTTCAGCCGCGCATGCGCAGCAAACGGCCGATAACGCGCCCGGTTCGATCGCGGCGTCGATTCACCCGGCCACGATCCCGCTCGTGCGCCAACAACTCGATTTACTCGCGACCGAGCAGTTTCGCTGGAGCGGCGAGGTCTGGCCCGGTGCGAAGCTCGACTGGACGATCGAGCCCGACGACCCGCGCCGCTCCCGCCCGGGCGAGAGCGATGCAGACGCGGAGCAGGCTTGGCGCACGCGCCTTACGCTGACGTTACCCACGCTCGGCACGGTCGACGCGGATCTCATGCTGCGCGGTTCGCAGTTGATCGTGCGGGTGCAGGCGAGCGCCGCGGGCGCGGCCCGGCTCGCGACGGGCGGCGCGGCCTTCGGGCGCAGGCTAGAAGCGGCGGGCATCGAATTGGCGGGCCTCACCGTTCGGGAGATCGGTGGTGCAACAGCCGGGGCCTCGAACGGTGGCGCGCAGGCTGCGACCTCGGCGTATGCCCGGGCCGCGGCGACAGCCGCCGAGGCGCAGGTACATGAAACGGCCACCGCCGGCAACGAATGGGAGCCCGCGCCAGATGAAACGGGGGGACGGTCCGCGGCGGCGCGCCCGCCTCATTCGCCGCTCGACCGGCTGTTCGACGATCCATTCGATTGGAGTGGGGCATGAGCCGAACGGCGCGCAAGAGCGCGGCGGCGCTGGCCTATGACGCCAAATCGGGCGATAGCGCGCCGCGCGTCGTCGCGAAGGGCTATGGGCTTTTTGCCGACATGATCGTGCAGCGCGCCGAGGAAGCCGGGCTCTATGTTCACCGCTCGCCGGAGATGGTGTCGTTGCTGATGCAGGTCGATCTCGACTCGCGCATCCCGCCGCAGTTTTATCAAGCCGTGGCCGAATTGCTCGCGTGGCTCTATCGACTTGAAAGCGGCGCGGGCGACACCGAGCAAGCGACGCCGGCTCCTACACCCGGTCCGGCGCGACGGCAAACGGGACAGGGAGAAGACGGACGTCCGCTTTACCCGCTACTTCCCCGCGAGTGATCCGGCTCGCTATCGGCCGGTGTGAATGTGCTCCCAGGCTGCCTGGGGCAACCGGACTCGGATGCTAAGCGCGAGCGGCTGCGGGACCCAGGCGATTTTTCCAAGAATTCAGTCGTTTCCCGCCGTTCATGCCTTCCAGGCTTTCCACGATTTGGCGCCTTTGCCGGCGGGAGCCGATTCGGCGAGCGCGGCGTGCTGGACCGATGGATCGGCCGGTAGTGGTGCATCGCCCTCGGGGAGAGCCCCCTCGCCCGACACATGGGCCGCAAAGCGCTTCACGAATTCGTCGGCCATCTTCATCACGGTGCCGCCGCTACCGTTCGTCGACCCGCGCGCGACACACGAGAGCGTAGTGGACGCTTCGCCGTCGGCTTCGAGCTGCAATTGTGCGCTCCCCACGGCGCCGGACTCGGTGCCACCTTCGCTTTCGAAACGCAGCGTGCAGGCACGCGGGGCCTCGCCGCGAATCATCCGCATGTGACCGGTAAACCGTGCTTTGACCCCGTCCAGCGATGTATTGACGGCGAATGCGAACGCTTCTTCACCGTCCGCAACGAGATGATCGCATCCCGGGATCGATGCGCGCAGGACCTGCGCATCGGTCAGCGCATCCCATGCGCGTTGTGGCGGTACGGGCAGCGTGTAGCTGTGCGTCGATTCCATTGCATTGCCTCCCTCGTGAAGATCCAAAAAGGGCGGCCGGCCCCGGCCGGCCGCTTCCATTATGAACCTTGCAACGCAGGGCGGTTCCGCGAATTGCAGCGCTGCGACGATACGCCTTTGGGGGACGATACGCGAGGGGACGCGGGTCTTCAGCGCGGTGCCATGGCGAGATGCGAGCGGCGGCGCGAATAGCCGAAATAGACGACGAGACCCAACGCGAGCCAGATGAGGAACGCGGCCCAGGTGATCCACTTCAGGTTCACCATCAGAAACACGCACGCGGCGACGGCCAGGAGCGGCAACACCGGAACGCCGGGGCAGCGAAACGCGCGCGGCAGGTCGGGATGGGTGCGCCGGAGGATCAGTACGGCGATCGACACCATCGAGAAAGCCGCGAGCGTGCCGATGTTGATGAGCTCGGCGAGTACGTCGAGCGGCACGAGCGCGCCGATCAGACCGAAGAAGAGGCCCACGAGCCAGGTGGTCTTGAACGGTGTCGCGAAGCGCGGATGAACGCTCGAGAGCGACTTCGGCAGCAATCCGTCGCGCGACATCGCGAAGATGACGCGCGTCTGGCCGTAGCTCATCACGAGAATGACGGTGAGCATGCCGAGCACCGCGCCGAGATCGATGAAACCCGCCACCCATTTCTCGCCCGCCACCTGCAGCGCATAGGAGACCGGGTGCGAGATGCCGGCGAATTGCGCCGACGGTACGATTCCCGTCACGACGGCCGCCACGGCAACATAGAGGACCGCGCACACGGCGAGCGAGGCGATGATGCCGATCGGCAAGTCGCGCTTCGGATTTTTGACTTCCTCGGCCGCCGAAGACACGGAATCGAAACCGATGAAGGCGAAGAACATTACCGCGGCGGCACCGAATACGCCGTGCCACCCGTTCGCAAGGAACGGATGCCAGTTCGCGGGCTGGACGTGAAACGCGCCAACCGCGATGACGGCCAGCACGACGGCCACCTTGATCGCGACCATGGCGTTGTTCACGCGTGTCGATTCGCGCACGCCGACGGACAAGAGCGTCGTGATCACCATCATGACGAGAAAGGCCGGCAGATTGAAGAGCGTCACGGCGCCCGGCACTGTGCCGGGCGCGGCGCTGAGGGCGACGGGCAGCTGGAGCCCGAAGCCCGCGAGCAGCGACTGCAAATAGCCCGACCAACCGACGGATACCGCCGAGGTGGCAAGACCGTACTCGAGCATCAGGTCCCAGCCGATGATCCAGGCCGCGAGCTCGCCGAGTGTGGCGTAGGAGTACGTGTAGATGGAGCCGGCGACGGGAATCGTCGAAGCGAATTCGGCGTACGCCAGACCGGCGAGCGCGCACGCGACGGCCGCGATCAGGAACGAAATCATCAGCGCGGGGCCGGCTTGCACCGCGCCTGTGCCGGTCAGCACGAAAATGCCGGTGCCGATGATGGCGCCGATGCCGAGGAATGTGAGGTCGAGCGCGCCGAGCGCCTTTTTGAGGCCAGTGCGCTCAGCGCCGGCAATCATCTGCTCGACGTTCTTTTTGCGGAAGAGGGACATGGGACGCGGATCTCCGAAATGCACCGGCGAGGTGCGTGTGCCGGCCACGTGAAAACCCGCAATTCTAGCCGATCGGCCTTGTCCGGAGGGGAGCTTCGTCAGTAAACCAGAATAATCGCGCCGGCGCGCGCACCTAGATGGTGCGTCGCGGGCCGGGATAGAGGCGAACTCAGCCGTTCATGGCCGGGTTGAAGTCGACGAGGCGGTTGCTCATCACGTAGTAGGTCAGCTCCGCATTGTTGCGCAGCTTCATTTTTTCGAGCAGCCGGGTACGGTAGACACTGACTGTCTTGACCGAGAGCGAGAGCGTATGGGCGATATCGGTCAGCCGCTTGCCCGACGCCAGCATGCAGAGCGTCTGATATTCGCGATCGGAGAGCTTCTCGTGCGGAAGCTGATCGGTATCGAACGATACGTATTCGGCGAGCGCTTCGGCGAGTGCCGGGCTCACATACTTGCGGCCCGCGGCGACTTGCCGGATCGCATCGATCATCTGGGCCGCCGTCACCGTCTTGGAGAGATAACCCGAGGCGCCGGCCTTCAACGAGCGCACGGCGTACTGATCTTCGCGAAACATAGAGAACATCATGACAGGCGTGCGCGGCGCGCGCCGTTTCATCCGCTTGAGCACTTCGACACCGTTCATGTCCGGCAACGAAATGTCGAGCAGCACGACATCGAAGGGCTGCCCCGCGTCCACACCCATCAAGGCTTGCGCGCCGTTATCGGCCTCCACGACCTCGCGTGCCACACCGTGATTGATGAGGAGCTGTCGAACGCCCTGACGCACGATGGCATGGTCGTCGGCGAGCATGATGCGCAATGCCATGGTCTACCTCGTCGCCAAGCCGTGCTCGTCGACGGCCTCGCGTGTGCCGAGGACCGCGTCCCAGCTGAAACGCGCGCGCACCGTCGTACCGGGGCCAAGACCGAGGCCTGGCGGCAAGGCATCGGCCTCGGCCCGCTCGGCTGATCCGTTTGCAGGCGCGCGGCGCGTGACGATGCGCAGCGAGCCGTCGAACGCTTCGCAGCGCGCGCGCATGCCCGCGAGACCGAAACCCACCGTCCGGATGCGATCGGAGCGACGGCGGCGCCGGATGCCGCGTCCGTCGTCGCTGACGACCAGCGTCAGATAGCGCGCATCGGTTTCGATTCGCACATCCGCGCATGAAGCGAGCGCATGCTTCGCGACGTTGCTCAACGCCTCTTGCGCCACGCGAAAGACGGCCAGCGCCGCGCCTTGCGGCAGTTGCGTGAGCCGGACATCGGCGGCGCACACGACGCTCGTGCGCAGGCCCGTCCGCTCCGTGAAGGCGTGGGTCCAATGCGCGAGCGCGCCCACGATGCCGCCATCGAAGTGTGGCGCATGCAGGTCGGAGACGATGCGATGACTCGCTTCGCAGGCTGCTTCGAGCGACCGCTGGGCGATGGCGAAGGCCTCGCCGGCCGACACATCGCGTTTGGCGGCAACGCTCGGCTGCACGCCCGCGAGGGCAAAGCGCGCGGCGGTGAGTTCGGGCCCGACGCCGTCGTGGAGCTCGCGCGCAAGATGCTCGCGGGCGGCTTCGCAGGCTAGTACGAGTTCGCCGGCAAGTTCGCGCAGACGCTTTTTCAACGAAACGAGATCGTCACCGGGGGTAGCCGGGGGCGTCGGACTGACCGAAATTGACGCCTCGAACGAGGGGACCATCCAGGTATCCATGCTCTCCTCGTCGCGCAGCAAATTGATCGTACGTTCACTCATCGCGGACAAAACGGGCTTCTAGGCGGCTCGAAAACGGGCGAACTGTGTTCCTGTCACACGCGTCGGCAAAAATCTCGACGCAATCGGTAACGCTACTTACAACCTGTAGCAAGACAATTTCTAATGGAAATCGTTTTCGCATCACCGGGACAGGTCGAGCGGATCATATCCCAAAAATTGTGAAAAGGTCAGACCTGACAAGACTTAGGCGACGTTCTTAATGTACCGATTGACATTTGGCGCGCGTTGAGATGTAAGACTAATTCCTACGGAAAAGCCTGTCGCTCGATGTGTCGGAATGTAACAAAAGTAACGGCGGTCGGTCCCCTGCGGCAGATCTGCGACAAAAAAAAAACCGGAGCGGGAGCTCCGGTTTCGGTGCGCGGGGCAAGCCTGCATCAGCCAACGAACGCCTTTTCCACGACGTAGTGGCCAGGCTCGTTGTTGCTGCCTTCCTTGAAGCCCAGACCGTCGAGCAATTCGCGCGTGTCGCGCAGCATGTGCGGGCTGCCGCAGAGCATCACACGGTCGTTTTCGAGCGAGAACGGCGGCAGATTCAGGTCCGCAAAGAGCTTTTGCGTATCGATGAGTTCGGTGATCCGGCCGCGATTGAGGAACGATTCGCGCGTAACCGTCGGGTAATAGATCAGCTTGTCGCGGACCAGCTCGCCGATATGTTCATGCGCGGGCAGGTGCTCGGTGATGTATTCCTTGTACGCGAGCTCGTCCACGAAGCGGCAGGTGTGCGTCAGCACGACCTTTTCGTAGCGCTCGTATACGTCCGGGTCCTTGATCAGCGACATGAACGGCGCGAGGCCCGTACCCGTGGAAAGCAGCCAGAGCGTCTTGCCGGGCAGCAGGTTGTCCGTCACCAGCGTGCCCGTCGGCTTCTTGCCGATCAGGACCTGGTCGCCCACCTTCAGATGCTGCAGACGCGACGTCAGCGGGCCGTCCTGCACCTTGATGCTCAGGAATTCGAGGTTTTCCTCGTAGTTCGCGCTGGCCATGCTGTAGGCGCGAATCAACGGCTTGCCGTCGACTTCCAGCCCCACCATCGTGAACTGGCCGTTCTCGAAGCGAAACGAGGTATCGCGCGTGCAGGTGAAGCTGAAAAGGGTATCGGTCCAGTGGTGGACGGAGAGGACGGTTTGCGAGTTGAGATTGCTCATGGCTACGTGGACAAGAACGGAACGGCGTCGCCGGACGCAGAATCGGGCATTTTACCGCGCTTGGCGTCCCTGCGCTCGGCGTGTCGGGATAGGGCATGCGGGAGTCGCCCCGAATCAACCCTCGAGCCGCAGCCGCGCCACGTAGGGAAGGTGATCGGAGAGCCAGGCCGTTTCCTGCGTCGGCGCAATCCATTCGATGGGCGTCAGTCCGCGTACGAACATCTTGTCGAGCGCGAGCGCCGGCGAAAAGGCGGGAAACGTCCGCGCCGGCTGACCGAGTTCCGTGGCGACTTCGATCAGCCCGTGCTCGCCGAAAAGCGGAATCGAATCGCTGCGCCAGTCGTTGAAATCGCCCGCCAGCACCAGCGGGCCATCCGGGGCCTCGCGCGCGATCCAATGCGCGATCCAGTGCATCTGGCGCAACCGGGCCGAGCGCGTGAGCGCCAGATGCGCGCACAGCAGTGTCACCGAGCGGCCCGCGAACGATGCGCGCGCCACGAGCAGGCCGCGTTTTTCGAAGCGATGCGCTGAAATGTCCCAGCGTCCGCCGAGATCGAGCGGATGCGGCGAGAGAATCGCATTGCCGTGGCGCCACGATGGCTTGAACACGTTTGGGCCGAGGGCGATGTCGAGCTCCAGCGCATGAGCGAGTTCCGTGGCCTGGCATTCCCAGACGTCGGAGAGCGGTTCGTGCACGGGCGCGCCGAAGCTCGTCGCGAGAACGGGGCCGGGCATGCGGCGCGCCATCGCTTCCTGCAGAAAATAGGCGTCGGCGTGCGTCGATTCGACCCAGCGCTGCATGGCCTTCCATGCTGTGAAGCCAAGCGGCGAACGGCCTTTGTGCAGGTTCCAGCTGACTGCGACGAAGTCCTTGCTCGCACTTGCCGCTGCCTCGCGTAACAGTTCTTCGGGATTTCGCATTGCGCGCCGTTCCTGCTGCTCCGTTGCTGTCAATGGGATGCCATGTTCGCGCTCACGCGATAGACGAGTGTCGGATGCGCATTGACGATCGTCCAGTTCACCGGTTGGCCGGGAACCACGACAAGGCCCGGATGATTGGCCGCGATGCGCCGCGGCTGCGGCGGCAGCGCGCAGCCCTCCGGCGTACGTTGCGCCGTTTCGTCCTCGAGCGTCTCTTGAGCGTCGATTGCAAGCGTGATGCCGGACGGCTCCGCCGCAACGGGCGAGACCGTCAGCGTGCGCGCGAGATCGATGCGCGCATCGGGCTGCTTCTTGCAGCCGATAGCGTGTACGACCTCATGATGATGCGTGGCTGTGACCGCCTGGCCGACGGCGGTGGTGCCTTCGAACGTGTCCACGTTGCGGCCGTCGCTCAATACCTCGAGCCGCCACTGGATGGCGATCGGCTCGGCCGGCGTTGCGGCGGGGGCAGGGGCTTGTATGGGTGTCGGCGTGGGCGCAGGGACGGTCGCAGGTGCGCTCGCGGGTGCCGGCGTTGCCGTTTGCGTCGGGGGTAGCACTGGGGGTTGCGTTGCCGTTTGCGCCACTGCGGCGAGCGCAGTGCAGTACAAGGCGCACGACACAGCGCCGCGCAACGCGCACTTCAGCCAAGCTGCGATACCGATTTTGCATCCCATTCGAAAGCTCTCCTTCGCGCCCCTTTTGTTGCCCGAAGCACAAGCGCTCATCTTACGCCTATGGCATCGGCGGAGATTTCAGCGGTTATTAGCAGCAAGGTGCGTCGGCTGCTTGCTTTGCGCACGGAACTTGCATCGCTACACTGGAATCGTTGTGAAACAGCAAGCGAAATGCGCGCCGCCTTCAGGGCGCCGATGTTCCGGGGGACGACCCAAGACCGACGGCGGCGGGCAGATTCGTAAGGTGAGGGAGCGATGACGACAGCCATGGTCAAGCACGAACTTGCGGTCGCCTCGTTCAGCAAAGTCTACGATCTGGATCAAGTCGAGACGGCGCTGAACGAATTGGGAGAGAGCGCGAACGAGGCATTGCGCACGACATACGAGAAGATGTTGAAGGTCGGCAACATGCGCTTTTGCGTCAAGCCGAACCGAATGCCATCGATCGATGCGCTGCTCGACACCCTGCCGAACTTCGCCGAACCGCTCGAGGACGTGAGGCGGCAAGTCGCGCTGTGTATCGAGACGGAGGACCGGCTCGAACTGATGCCGATTCTGCTGCTCGGCGATCCGGGCATCGGCAAGACGCATTTTGCCAAGGCGCTCGCGCGTCTTTTCGGTACAGCCTATCAATATGTCGCGATGAGTTCGCTCACGGCCGGCTGGATTTTGTCGGGCGCCTCCTCCCAATGGAAGAACGCCAAGCCGGGAAAGGTCTTCGAGACGCTCGTGAACGGCAGTTATGCGAATCCCGTCATCATCGTCGATGAAATCGACAAGGCCAGCGCAGACACGCAATACGACCCGCTCGGCGCGCTCTATGCGTTGCTCGAACACGAAACGGCGCAATCGTTCATCGACGAATTCGCCGAAATCCCGATCAACGCCGCTCAGGTGATCTGGATCGCCACGGCCAACGACGATCGGGGGATCCCCGAGCCGATCCTGAGCCGCATGAGCGTCTACGAGATCACGCCGCCCGATACGGCGGGCGCCCGGCGCATCGCGCAGGCCATCTACGACGAGATCCGCTGCACGCATGCCTGGGGGCAGCGCTTTCCGGCCGAGCTCGGCGACGATGCGCTCGATGCGCTGGCGCAGGCATCGCCGCGCGATATGCGTCGCGCGATTTTGCAAGGGTTCGGCGCGGCGCGCGTCGATGGACGCGACGCGATTCGCGCCGACGATATCCGGCTCGATCGCAGTACGCGCCGCCGTCCGATCGGCTTTTGAGCCCGACGCTCCGCGGCATGCGGTTGCACCCATGCCGCGCGTCGTACAATCGCCGGAACGAGGCACATCGGTGGCGATGTGCAGTCATACGAAAGCGCCTGCGTACCAGGGCACATTCGCAAACGCGTAAGTGTGTAGTGGCGTGAGCGAGCCCCGGGCAGGCCGCGGCGGAAGACATGGACCAGATCGAATGTGTAGTGATCGGCGCCGGTGTCGTCGGTTTGGCGGTGGCGCGCGCGCTCGCGGAGCGCGGGCGCGAGGTCATCGTACTCGAGGCGACGCAAACCATCGGCACCAGCACGAGTTCGCGTAACAGCGAGGTCATACACGCGGGGCTCTACTATCCGCGCGGCTCGCTGAAGGCGGCGCTTTGCGTGCGTGGGCGCGAAATGCTTTACGAATATTGCGCCGAGCGCGGCGTGCCGCATCGGCGCTGCGGCAAGTTGCTTGTCGCCACCGCGCGCAATCAGCTGCCTCAGCTCGCGGCGCTTGCCACACGCGGCAAGGAAAACGGCGTGCTCGACCTCATGCGGCTCACGGGTCATGAGGCGCAAGCGCTCGAGCCGGCCCTCGAATGCGTGGAAGCGGTGTTTTCGCCGCAAACGGGCATCGTCGATAGTCACCAGTTGTTGCTTGCGTTACAGGGCGATGCCGAGCGCAACGGTGCCGTCTGCGCGTTTCATGCGCCGGTGGACTCGATCGACGCGAGCGGCGGGCGCTTCATCGTGCAAGTGGGCGGTTCGTCGCCGAGCGTCCTGTCCGCCGCAACGCTCGTCAATAGCGCGGGGCTGCATGCCAACGCGCTCGCGCGCAAGATCCGCGGTCTCGATGCGCGCCACGTGCCGCCGCTTTACTTCGCGCGCGGCTGTTACTTCAGCATTTCAGGCCGGGCGCCGTTCTCGCGGCTCATTTACCCGATGCCCAACGAAGCGGGGCTCGGCGTGCATCTGACGCTCGATCTGGGCGGACAAGCGCGCTTCGGTCCTGACGTCGAATGGGTTCAATCGATCAACTACGATGTCGATCCGCGCCGCGCCGAGAGCTTTTATTCGGCGATCCGCGAGTACTGGCCCGCGCTGCCCGATGACGCGCTGCAGCCCGCTTATGCCGGTATCCGGCCGAAACTGTCCGGTCCCGGTGAGCCTGCGGCGGATTTCGTCATCCAGGGGCCAGCGGCGCATGGCGTGCGGGGGCTCGTGAATCTGTTCGGCATCGAATCCCCTGGGCTGACCGCGTGCCTCGCGATTGCCGCGCGCGTGTGCGAGATCGTCGGCCGGACGTGAGTTTTGAACGGGCGCGTCGCGCGCTTTGCCTGGTTCCGCTCGGCATAAACCCTGATCTCCGGTATAGCCCGTATCGCGCGGGAAATGGCTCGCTTCGTTGTATGCTGCGACTGCTGTCATTAGAGCAGCCGCCCAAAGTGGTTCATTAAAATTATGGAGTCCCCAGATGAAATCATCTCGCCGTACGTTTTTGATCGCGAGTCTCGGTGCCGCTTCGGCGCTTGCGCTGTCGCGTCAGGCATTGGCGGACGCGCCGAAGGTGACTGAAAGCGATCCCACGGCCCAGGCGCTTGGCTACAAGGAGGATGCGACGAAGGTCGACAAGGCCAAGTACGCCAAGTACAAGGCCGGCGAGCAATGCGCTAACTGCTCGTTCTTCCAGGGCAAGGCAACGGACGCCTATGCGCCTTGTCCGATGTTCGGTGGCAAGCAAGTCAACGGCAAAGGCTGGTGCAGCGCCTATAACAAGAAGGCCTGAGAAAAAGGTTCGAGCCGCTCGGCAAGCGGTGTCGTGACAAGCGACATTGCGCCGGGCCCTCGCTCGAAGCGGTTCATCGCAGGTGCCGGGGCGGCCTTTCTCGCGGGCCGCCTCTGCACTGTGCGACTAGGTTCGCGTGGCCAGAAACGTCATCGTCCGGCCCAGCGCGAGTGCCGAGGCGCGTTGATCGTACGAGCTGCGATCGGTGCAGTTGAAGCCGTGGCCCGCGCCGGGATAGACGTGCAGCTCGGCATTCGCCTTGCTGGCGAAGCGCGCCTCGATCTGTCTTATCGCATCGATCGGAATCGAGCCGTCCTGATCGCCAAAGTGAAAAAGGATCGGCACGTCGATGCTGTCCGCGCGGTCGAGCAGATTCTGGATTCCCCCGCCGTAGTAGGCCACAGCCGCGTCGACCATGCCTTGCGCCGCCATGCGATACGCGAGTTGCCCGCCGATGCAGTAGCCGATCGCCGCGACAGGGCCGGCCAACTCCTGCCGTGCTTTCAAAGCGCGCACGCCGGCGCCGAGGTCGGCGACCGTGCGATCGAGGTCGAGCGACTTGAGCAGCGACATGCCCTTTTCCCGGCCGGGGCCGTCGTAGCCGAGTTCGACGCGCCGCTCGCTGCGCCAGAACATGTCCGGGGCGAGCGCGACATAACCCGCGAGCGCATATTGCTCGACGACTGACCGGATATGTCCGTTCACGCCGAAGATTTCCTGCACGATGAGCACGCCGGGGCCGCGGCCCGCTCTCGGTAGCGCCAGGTAGCCGTCAAAGCGCTGGCCGTCGTCACTCTCGATTTCGATCCACTGCGAAGTCACCGTCATCGTCGTTTCCTCATTTCATCGTCTGTGTTCATCGTTTCGTCGTTCATCCGGCTCGATCGAACCGGACACGTCGCGCGCCCGAGTTTGTCACCGAGTTTGTCACCATTCGCGGCGGCTTGCCGAACGCAGGCGTCAGGCGTCCATTTGCGTCCATTTCGCGCGTCACCGTCCTTCCGTGTTCTTCACTATAGGCCGCCGATCGTTCTTGTCCGTGGATCGAAACGATCTCGATTATTCATTTTTCGGGGAGGCCACGCGCGCGTAGAGTAAGCGCATCGCGCCGGCCATATGCGCTCTATGGCCGTGAAACCAAAGGGGAATCGACATGAGTACGCCGCGTTATCCATCGCCGCTTGCCGAGCGTTTCGATTTGCGGCTGCCAGTGGTCCAGGCCCCGATGGCCGGTGCCTCGAATCCGGCGTTCGTCGCCGCGGCCTGCAATGCGGGGGCGCTGGGCAGCCTGGGCGCTTCGGGCATGCCGCCCGACAAGCTCGCCGCGGCCGTCGCGGAAATTCGCGCCGCGACCTCGCGACCGTTCGCCGTGAACCTGTTCGTGCTTCAGCCCGCATCGCCCGACGAAGCCGTCGTGCGACGCGCGCTCGATGCCATCGATCCGTTGCGCGCCGAGCTCGGACTGCCGGCCGGACATGCGCTCGATCGTTATGCGCCCGATTTTCGCGCGCAATTAGAGGCACTCGTCGAATTGCGCGTGCCCGTCGCAAGCTTCACCTTCGACGTGCTGAGCGCGGCCGACGTCGCGCGGCTCAAGGCTGCGGGCAGCTATGTGATCGGCACCGCCACGCACGTGGCCGAAGGTATCGCCTGGCGCGATGCCGGAGCCGATGCGGTGGCCGCACAAGGCGGCGAGGCAGGCGGGCATCGCGGCACGTTCATCGGTGCATTCGAGGATGCGCTCGTTGGCACGATGGCGCTTGTGCCGCAACTCGTCGACGCGCTCGGCAGCGTGCCCGTCCTCGCGGCCGGCGGCATCATGGACGGACGCGGCATCGAGGCGGCGCTGACGCTTGGCGCCCAGGCCGCGCAAGTCGGAACGGCCTTTCTGACGTGCGCCGAATGTCCGATTCCGCAGGCGTGGAAGGAGAGGCTCCTCGAAAGCGAAGACACATCGACAGCCGTGACGCGCGCCATCTCGGGTCGCCATGCGCGCGGCATACGGAACGGTTTGATGACCCGGCTCGGCGCAGCGGGCGAACGCATCGCGCCGTATCCCGTGCAGAACGCACTGACGCAGGAGCTGCGTCAGACGGCTGGGCGCGCCGGGCAAAGCGACTATTTGTCCCTGTGGTCCGGCCAGGGCGCGGCGCTTGCGCGCAGGCGCCGCGCCGGCCTCACGGTGGGCGAGCTCGTCGATGCGCTCGACGCCGAATGGCGTGCCGCAAGCCGCCGGCATGAGGCTCAGTGACGGCGCGATCACACTGCAATCACGGCGTATTGGCGACGTATCGACGATGTAAAAGCGGCTTACCGATGGCGAACCGATACCAAACCGACTCATCGCGCATCGCTTCCCGGATGTCATCCGATTGCCGCATTCGGGTTATCCGCATCGCACATACCGCATATTTTTTTTGAAAGAAAAACGATTGCCATCAATAGCTTATCGGCTCAAAACCCGCACCGGCCCTGCGTTAGCGCCGGTGCGCCTCACTAAGCGCACGCATTGTCCGGTGATCGGCTATTAGTAGTCGTCCCGATTCTCAAAAAAATCCCAAACTTTAATTTGATGCCCTACACTTGCGCCCAGCACGAGGCGTGGCTTGTCACGAACTGGCCGGCTCGCGTGCCAGACCAAGTGCATGACGATGCATTCCGGCGTTTTCGCTCCTCGGATCGATCGACACGACATAAGACGAAGGCGGGGTACGGGCGGGGATGCCGTTTTTGGGACCGAAACTGGAGACTTACATGAAAAGCAAGATGCAAAAGGTGTTGCCGATCAGCGCGGCGGCGATGTTGTTTGCCGCCATGGCAACGGGCGCCGCGGCAGACGAGGTCGTCAAGATCGGTCATGTCGCCCCGCTGACGGGCCAGATCGCTCACCTCGGCAAGGACAATGAGAATGGCGCGCGCCTTGCCGTCGAAGAGATCAATGCAAAGGGCCTCACGATCGGCGGCCAGAAGGTCACGCTCCAGCTCGACGCGCAAGACGATGCGGCCGACCCGCGTCAGGCTACGCAAGTGGCGCAAAAGCTCGTCGACGACAAGGTTGTCGCGGTCGTGGGCCACTTGAACTCGGGCACGTCGATCCCGGCGTCGAAGATCTACAGCGACGCGGGCATCGTGCAGATTTCGCCGTCGGCGACGAACCCGCAGTACACGCTGCAGGGCTTCAAGACGACGTATCGCGTGGTGGCGACGGATGCCCAGCAAGGTCCGGCACTGGCGAACTACGCGCATGACCAGCTCAAGCTGAAGAAGGTTGCCGTCGTCGATGACGCCACGGCATATGGCCAGGGTCTGGCGAACGAATTCGAGAAGAAGGCGAAGGCGCTCGGCATGACGGTCGTTTCGCACGATGCGACGAACGACAAGGCGACGGACTTCCGCGCCATTCTGACGAAGATCAAGGGTGAAAACCCCGACGCGATCATGTACGGCGGCATGGATGCCACCGGCGGCCCGTTCGCCAAACAGGCGAAGCAGCTCGGTCTGCGCGCGAAGATCCTGGCGGGCGACGGTGTCTGTACCGACCAGCTCGCGCAGCTCGCCGGCGACGCAACGGGCAACGTCGTCTGCTCGGAGGCTGGCCGTTCGCTCGAGAAGATGGGCAAGGCTGGCGACGAGTTCCAGGCCAAGTTCAAGAAGCGCTTCGGTGTGCCGATCCAGATCTACGCGCCGTTCACGTATGACGCCGTGTACATCATCGTCGATGCGATGAAGCGCGCGAACTCGGTCGATCCGGCGAAGATCCTGGCCGCGATGCCGGCCACCGACTACAAGGGCGTGATCGGCGAAACGACGTTCGACGAGCATGGCGACCTCAAGCACGGTGTGATCTCGCTCTACAACTACAAGGACGGCAAGAAGTCGTTGCTGACTGAAGTGAAGATGTAATCGACGCAGTGCTGAGTCATACCGGGCCGCCCGTATCGGCGGCCTGCGTATCAGCGCAAAAAGGCGCATGGTGTCAAGCCATGCGCTTTTTTTTGTATTGTCTATGCGTTATCGAGGTTCGTTGCCGGCTTATCGGTTGCGACGCTTTTTACCGAGCGTGCTCTCGGCGTGTCGCGTTTCCCTCTCAGATCTCAGATCGAGAGCCGTTTCAGCACCTTCGGCCCGATCAAGGCCACTAGCGCGGCACATAAAGCGACGACGGCAAGTCCGATAGACAGGTTCGTCACCTGCGCCACGCCGCCGATGATGACGGGCCCGACCAGCAACCCGACATAAGCCACGCCCGCGACATGGGCGAGGCCTTCCGCCGAATGGACGCCTTTGACGCGCATCGCCGCGGCAAACAACACCGGCATCATGTTCGCGAGGCCGATGCCCATCAACGCGAAACCGGCGAGCGCCGTCACGGAAAACGGCAGCACGAGCGCGCCGACCATACCCGCGGTCGCCACCGAAGCGCTCACGAGCACGAGCTGCACGGCGCCGAACCGCGCCCTGACCGCATCCCCCGCGAACCGACCGGCCGCCATCGCGCCGGAGAACGCGGCATAACCCGCGCTGGCGAAGGCGGGCGTCGTGCCTACGACGTCCCGCATATAGACGGTGGCCCAGTCGTACATCGCCCCTTCGGCGACGAGCGCAATCAGTGCGACGACACCGAGCGCCCACAGCGCGGGCGAGCGCCAGCGGCTCACGCGGGAATGTTCCGCCTGCGGGTGATCGTGATGGGCGACATAGGGCAATACCGACGGACATGCCGCAACGAGCATGATCGTGCCGGCCAGCGCCGCAAGCACGAGATGCAGCGCCGGGGCCATCCCGGCCGACAGGAGCGCACCGCCGCCTGCGGCGCCCGCCATCCCGCCGATGCTGAACATGCCATGCAGCGACGACATGATCGGCCGGCCCAGCGCGGCTTCGACGGCGCTGGCTTCGGCGTTGATGGCCACATCGAGTGTGGCCATGCCGGCGCCGAAGGCGGCGAGTACCGGCAGCAGCAGCCAGTAGGAGGGTACGACGAGAATCAGCGCGGTACACGCCGCCATGACGAGACCACCCGTCAGACAGGCGCACCGCGTCCCGACGCGCGCAATCCATGCCCCGTTGACGACCATCGTGGCGATCGAGCCGCCCGTCAGCGAAAAAAGGGCGACGGAGAGCCATGCGGCATCGAGATGGAACTTGTCGCGCACAGTCGGGACATGGATGCCCCACGAGGCGTAGACCATACCCGCGAGAAAAAAGAGCACCATCGTCGCATAGCGCGCACGCTGCCGAGCGGCGAGGGGCAATTCGCGGTGAGCGGCGGGAGGCAACGGCGATTCTGACGTGTGGGACACGGTGAGGTAGGCAGAATGTGAGAAAGCGCGGCCATCGGACGCGCGGCGACACAAATGTCAGGCGAAATGCGCCGCGAGCCGCTAGGATGAAAGCGGAACCGAAGATTCTAGCTGAGCGCTTTGCAACCTGCCTGCCCGCCCACATGCCTGCCTGCGGGTGATTGTTGATGCTCAAGCACCGCTTGCCAGGGGATACCTCGATGAACATTCCGGCTCACGCGCCTCTCCATTTGCTGCACCGTATGCCTGTCGGTACGCTTGCCACGCATTCGCGCGAACCCAACGGTTTTCCTTTTCCTACCATGTTGCCGTTCGCGCCGGATGCGCGGCATCGACCGACCATTCTGGTAAGCCGGCTTGCCGAACACACGCGCAATTTGCAACTCGATACGCGTGCCGGCTTCCTTGTCGTGGACGCGCCGAATGAAGCCGTTCTCGATGGCGCGCGCGTGACCCTCATCGGGCGGTTCGCGCCTGCTACCGCCGAGGAGGCGAACGCGATCACGCGCCGGTATTTGCGTTATCACCCTTCGGCCGAACGCTATCTCGCACTCGGCGATTTCTCGTTTCTCGCGATGGATGTCGAACGGCTTCGGTTCATCGGCGGGTTTGGCGCAATGGGCTGGTTGAACAGCGACGAACTCGACCTGCTCGATCCGCTTTCGGATGAAGAGGAAATCTCGTTGACGCGGAATTTCGAGACTGATCTAAAACGCCCATCGAACGTCGAATTGCTCGGCATCGATCGCTATGGTGTGGATTTGAAAGTCGCGGGCGTGCGCCGACGCGTAATCTTCGATACACCCAAAGCGACGCTCGAAGAACTCGAGCACGCGCTCGTCGATCGCATCCGCGAGAACATCGATTACGCGCGATAACGCATACGCAGGCGGCTTCGCGCCCTTGCGCGAGCTTGCATCCCAGGCTTATTTGACCGACTAAACTGTCATCCGATGAAACGTTTTTAATGAGATAGACGCGAGCGAGGTTTCATCAGTCGAGAGATATCAGTGTGCCGCCGGAGCGCTTACTGAAAATGGCCGCGTGAACCCTATTGGGTAAATCCCTCATCAATGTGAGGGGGCGCAATGTGTGAAAGAAAAAGGAAAGCGCGAATTTCAAAGATTGGGTATTTTGGGCTTTTCCCGCAGCTGATTTTTGTGCTAATCTCGCCACGAAATATCCGAGGCACAACGTATTGAGATGGCTAACCGGCATGAGATCGGTGCCATTTACCGAAACCACCAAGGGAAAGTATGTCTTCTTACAAGGAACTTCTCGCACAACGCGAAAAGCTGGAGAAGCAGATCGAAGAAGCGAAGGCGCGCGAATACGCTGAAGTGCTGAACGAGATCAAGCAAAAAATGGCTGACTATGGCATTACGCTCGCCGAACTCGGCGGCCGTAAGCAAGGCAAGGCTGGACGTCCGCGCGCAGGGGTTGCGCCCAAGTATCGCGATCCCGAAAGCGGCAGCACATGGTCGGGGCGTGGCAAGCCGCCGCGCTGGATCGCCGGACAGAATCGCGACGAATTCCTTATTCAAAAGTAAGGTAATCCTTATACGGAGCCAATTGAGGCGGCTTTCAAAAGCTGCATCGGGCGAACGGAATAGCCGTGCACCGAGAGGATGCGCGGCTTTTATTTGTCTAACGATTGAATCCTGCCAAGCAGGCCGTCGAAGCGTTTGAATAACGCGAGGCGCCGGCCAAAGCGCTTACCCGCATGCGGAACACGAATGGTTTGCGTTCTCATAAGCGGCTGATTTAAAAGCGAATTTCTTATCCGGGCGCAGCGCTCGGGCAAGCGGCTTGATAGAATCGGTGTTGTTGCCGACTATGATTTGAACCGCTAACCGATGCACCCGCACATCGACGTCGATCCCGGCGTGAAACATGCCGTCGCACGCAAGACCACCTATGCGAGCGTCGCGCTGAACCTTGTCCTGATGACGCTGCAAATCGCCGTCGGGTTGGTGGCGCATTCCCAAGCCCTTGTGGCCGATGGCGTCCATTCGCTCGCCGATTTGATTTCCGATTTCATCGTGCTAGTGGCCAACCGGGCGAGCGCCGAAAAACCCGATGCCGATCACAATTACGGGCACGGACGCTATGAAACGGTGGCCTCCCTGTTTCTCGGCGGGCTGCTCGTGGCCGTGGGGGTAGGCATGCTCTGGCGCGCCGGCACGCGGCTGGCCGATCTCGAGAACATTCCGCCCGTCCATATCAGCGCGCTCGTGGTGGCCGTGCTCGTGCTGTTCTCGAAGGAGGCGCTCTTCCGATACATGCTGCGCGAGGCCGAGCGCGTACGTTCGGCCATGTTGATCGCGAACGCATGGCATGCGCGCTCCGATGCGGCCTCGTCGCTCGTGGTCGCGCTGGGCATCGGCGGCTCTCTCGCGGGCGTGCGGCTGCTCGACCCGATCGCCGCGGCGATCGTCGGCTTTCTCGTGGCGCGCATGGGCTGGGTGTTTGGATGGAACGCGCTGCAGGATCTGTCCGATCGCGCGCTCGACGAAGCCGCCACGGCCGATATCCGCAAGCTGCTGATGACCACGCCCGGCGTGCGCGACGTACATGAATTGCGCACCCGCAAGATGGGCGACTTCGCCCTCGTCGATGCGCATATCCTCGTCGATCCGCTGATTTCGGTTTCCGAAGGCCATTACATCGCCGAGTCGGCGCGCTCGCGCGCATTGACCGACAAGCGCATCCTCGATGCGCTGATCCATGTCGACCCGGAGAACGACGCCGTCAGCCGCACGACTACACGCATGCCGACGCGCGCAGCTGTCGTGGCGCTCGTCGATGCGGAGCTGGCCAAACTGGGCTTGCGTGCCGCCGGACTCAACGTGCACTACCTCAGCACCGGGCTCGATGTCGATATCACGTTGGCTGCCGATTCGCTCTCCGGGCGCGAACACGACGAAGATCTCGCCAAACGCCTCGATCTCCGGGAGCTGCAAGCGAGTCTTGGCGCGCGTCGCATCACCGTTCAGCGACGTGTCGAGAGCGCGTCGACGTCGGCTACCAGGCATGCGTGAGTGACATCCGTGAAGCTGGGGGCCGCGCCCTTGACGAAGGTGGCTGGAGCTGTGGCCCGTGTTTGAGTGTGTCGCGCGTTGGCCGCTTACAGCGGCAGCTGCGTATCGAACTTGATCTCGCGTAACACCACGCTCGTGCGAACTTGAGCGACCGCCGGAATTTTGAAGATTCTGTCGTGCAGAAAGGCGTCGTAGGCCTTGATATCGGCCGCGACGATTTTCAGGATGTAGTCCGATTCGCCCGTCGTGCTGTAGCACTCGGTGACTTCGGGGCAGGTGGCAATTTCGCGTTCGAACTGTTCGACGCCGCCTTCCGTGTGGCGTGTGAGATGGATGTGAGCGAGGGCGCAAACATGCAGCCCGAGCTTCTCCCTGTCCAGCAGCGCCGTATAGCGCTGGATGATGCCGGACTGCTCCATGTCCTTGATGCGACGCCAGCAAGGCGTGCTCGAGAGCCCGACCTGGTCGGAAATTTCCTGCACGGAACGGCGAGCATCGAGCTGCAGCAGGCGCAGTATTTTTTGAGAGAAGGTATCGAGCGTCATCCGCGCCTCCGTGTTCGGCCGCCACATTTTGGGAATAGTAGTGGCGAGAGAAACAAAAGGCAATGGAATGCGCGGAAACTGAGGGAGATTACCTAATTTGGTGGGCTCTCAGTGTCGTTTTCTGCTGCAGCTGTCGCCGCCGCGTCATCGGCTTTCGATGCCGCCAGCGGCGCGGCTTTTTGCCACACGCGCAGGTCGCGGAGCATATTGCAAAAGAGGGCGCCTTGCTCGATGGCGTCGTCCAGCGCCACGTGCGTATGGGGATGGTCGTCGAACCAATGTTTCGGCATGCGTGGCTTGATGCACTTGCGATAGGGCAGCCCCGTCATCGCAAAGGCCAGCGTCTTGATGTCGAGCGCCGACCACGAATACGGGCAGCGGCCGGCAAAGCGCATCATGTACCAGAACATGAACGTGAAATCGAAGCCGGCTGGCATGCCGACGAAAACCGGTTTGCCCGGCAGCGCTTCGACCCATTCGACATAAGCCGGCAGCGCTTCTTCAGGGCGCCGCAAGTCACGGCGGCATGCTTCCCACGCCTCGCGCTGCGTCTTCCACCAGGCCGCCTGGACGGGGTGCGCGGCGGCGCCGGGCAGCGTTTCCAGGTTCGCCGAGAACGTCGCGATCAATTGTTTGTCGGGCGTGTAGGCGGCCGACGCGAAACTGAGCATCGAATGCGGACCCGGGATCGGGCCATCCGCTTCGATATCGGTGCTGACATAGATTTCTGACGTCACGCGCTGACTCCGTCGGCGACATAGGGATTCGTGCGCCGCTCTTCGCCGAACGTCGAGGTGGGGCCATGGCCGGGGACGAACGTGATGTCGTCGCCGAGCGGCCAAAGCTTCGTGCGAATCGAACGGATCAGGTCCGCATGATTGCCGCGCGGAAAATCCGTGCGGCCGATCGAGCCCGCGAAGAGCACATCGCCCACGAATGCGATCCGGTGCTTCGTGCTGACGAAGACGACGTGCCCCGGCGTATGGCCCGGGCAGTGATAGACATCGAGCGTTTCGTCGCCGAAGCTGATGGTGTCCCCATCCGTGAGCCAGCGGTCCGGCTCGAACGGCTCGGCCGGCGGAAAGCCGAAGCGCGCGCTTTGCGCGGCCAACTGATCGAGCCAGAAGCGCTCATCGACGTGCGGACCTTCGATTGGCACGTTGTGTTTCGTCGCCAGCGTCTTGGCCGCGCCGCAATGATCGAGGTGGCCGTGCGTGAGGAACACTTTTTCGAGCGTCACGTCTTCTTTCGCGAGCGCGCGTTCGATCAGTTCGATGTCGCCGCCCGGGTCGACTACGGCGGCGCGGCGCGTCCTCTCGCTGACGAGGACCGAGCAATTCTGCTGAAACGGCGTGACGGGGATGACGAAGACCTTCATAGGGGCGCTGGCGCGGCGCGCGGCATTGCTGCAGACGGCCGGTTCCGATCGAGACTAAAAGCGCCCATTGTACCGGCCGGGCCCGCTTCGCGCCGCTCGGCCAAATGGCCAGGTCGTTGCTCGCCCGCGGCCTGCCGACAATCCGCATTGTTGCGATCATAGGAAGAATAAATCGCGGCGGGTATCCGCGATGCTCGACTGCCGCCGGTTTTTGTTATAATGGCCTCACTGGCGCGGTCCGCCTCAACGACTTCTCGCTGACGGGGGAGCGATGGCATGCCCCGCCCATCGGCCACTA
>CBJLAJ010000044.1:0-34186 GCA_966421005.1 uncultured Paraburkholderia sp. | reverse complement strand
CGAACCAGGTGTAAAACGGCGCGTTCGATTCGTCGAGCACCTGGGTGAACGGCTTATGCCACGACAGCGTCTCGCGCGCGAGCTTCGCCCAGAATCCTTCGAAATCGCGCTCGGCTTCGCCCGCCAACGCGCGGTAGGCGTCCATGCCGGGAATCGACGCGTTGGCAACCGTTTGAGCGGTTGGCTCGTAGATGCGGCCCTCGCGCAGGACCGATTCGATGACACTCACTGTCTCCTCCATAGCGTTGAGCACGCGGGCGTCGGAATGACGCGCCCCGTTTGCATTCGGGTGCGCGAGCCTTCACTTCAGCCCCGCTGTCCGCGTGCGACCTCGAGTCCATACGCTACCCGGCCTCTCTTACCCAAAACTTACTCGGTCCCGTTTATGCGGGCATACCCGGACAGCCATGCACGCTGGGCGGGGGAGACGGCGCGGCTTTTCTGCGTTCCCCGGTCAGGACCGAAGCGGCTGGTCCGGCTTGCGCCGCCGCACTGCTAACATGGCGGCTTCACGTTCGTTGTCCTTCACGGGAGAATCGCCATGCACTACTTGTTGTTTTACGAAGTCGCGCACGATTACCTCGAGCGGCGCACGCTCCATCGCGCGGAGCATCTGCGCTACGCATGGCAAGCCGTCGAACGCGGCGAGCTCTTGCTCGGCGGTGCGCTCGCCGACCCTGTGGATCAGTCCATATTGCTATTCCAGTGCCAGGATCGCGAGACCGTCGAGGCGTTCGCGCGTAACGATCCCTATGTGAGGGAGCGTGTCGTAGTTGGCTGGAAAGTCAGGCCGTGGACGACGGTCGTCGGCGAAACCGCCGACAATCCCATCCGCTGAGCTATGCGCATCGCGGCTCAGCCGCGCTGCGCGCTTGCACCTGGGCCGAGCCGACGCAACAGCGCGGCATGTGCGGGATAACGTACGACAAGCGCTGCGGTGTCGGCTAGTTCGAAAGCGGAAAACTCGAAGCCGGGAGCCACGGTACATCCGACAAGCGCAAAGCTTGCGTCACTGTGCGGCGAAACGCATTCAGCCGCGAACCAGCAGCCTGCTGGCACGACGGCCTGATAAGTGACGCCTTCGTCGTTGAGGGCGTTGCCGAGCCGATGCGTCGTCAAAACACCCGCCTCATCGATCATATGAACGTCGAGCGGCTCACCTGCGTAAAAATGCCACACCTCGTCGGCGTCGATGCGATGCCATGCCGAATACGCGCCGTCGCACAGCAGATAGTAAATTGCCGTCGATGCGGCGCGCGCGGACGGCTGTGCCACATCAGCGGCAGTCGCGGCCTGCACGCGCGCGACGTGCGTGGCATCGCGGTGCGTCTCACGGTAATAGCCGCCCTCCGGATGAGGCTCCAGCCCAAGTCGGCCGATCAAGGTGCGGGCAGTGGCGTTCGAAGCGGTCATCGTGGAGCATCTCCCGGGGATCTGGTGAAGACATCGTCGCAGTTTAGCGGCGAACGGCTGACGCATGTGCCTTGCGCACCGGATGCGATCAAACCGCTACACTTGAGCGCGTCAACCTCGAAGGACATCGATTCGTGACGCACCTCGTTTTCTTCTGCGGCCATGCCGGAACCGGCAAGACGACAATCGCCAAACGCCTGATCGGCCCGCTCATGCGCGAAACGGGCGAAGCATTTTGCCTGCTCGATAAAGACACGCTTTACGGCCGCTATAGCGCGGCGGCAATGGGAGCACTGACCGGCGATCCGAACGACCGCGACAGCCCGCTTTACCTTGAACATCTGCGCGACCCCGAGTATGAGGGTCTGCTCGATACGGCCCGCGAAAACCTGGAACTCGGCATCGGCGCGGTGGTGGTGGGGCCGCTTTCGCGCGAAGTCCGCGATCGGCGCCTGTTCGACCGAAACTGGCTCGGCATCGGCGACGACATCGTCATTCGTATCGTCTGGGTGTCGACATCGGAAGAAACGGCCCACGCGCGCATCGTCGCGCGGCGCAATCCCAATGACGCCTATAAGCTCGCTCATTGGGACGAGTATCGACAGCGCCGTTTCGTCCCTGCCGGCGCCGCTCGCGAGGGGCTGATCATGTTCGACAATACGTCGCCGCGACAAGCCGATTTCGACGCCCTGCTCAGGACTATCGTGGCCGGCCCGACGGCTTGAACGCGCCGCCCCGCGAGCAGAGGGTGCTCCCTTGACTCAGACCGATACGGCCACATCCGCTTCGAACGTCGCGCCGTCGTAGAGGCGCCCGAATCGATTCGCGAGAAATTCGCGCATCGACACCTGCTCCTGCCGGATGAATCCGCTAGCCGGCAGCCTCTTCTCGCGAAAGAGATCGAGCACGGCGCACATCGCACCCGCAGTGGTGATTTCGATCGCGCTCATCGCCACGCCGCAGACATGCTTCGCGAAGACCTTGCGCGTGAACACCTCCTGCACGAGCTGTCCATCGCGCATGCCCGTGACGGTGACGAAAATGAGCACGACGTCTTGAGCGGTGGACGGGACCGCACGCCGCATCATCGATTTGAGCGTATCGCGATCGCTGGCAAGCCGCATGTCTTCGAGCAGGAATTGCATCAGATCGCGATGCCCGGGATAGCGCACGGACTTGTAATCGAGCGTCTCGACACGGCCCGAGAGTGTTTCGCACAATGTACCGAGACCGCCCGACGTGTTGAACGCCTCGTACTCGGTTCCGTCTAGCGAGAAGTGCTCGAGGCCTTCGAGCGGCTGCACCCATTGCTTGCGCGAGTCGCGGATCGCTTCGCACGGCTGGCAGTACTCGTTGATGAGCCCGTCGACACTCCACGTCAAATTGTATTTGAGCGCGTTGGTGGGAAACTGCGGCAACGCGCCGACGCGCATCTTCACGTCGCGAATCTGCGAGAAGCGGTTCGCCAGCTCGTGAGCGGCAATGCCGATAAAGCCCGGCGCAAGACCACACTGCGGCATGAACGCATGCGCGGCGCCTTCAGCAAGGCTGCGGATGGCATGGGTCGCCCGTACATCCTCGGTCAAATCGAAGTAGTGCACACCGGCCGCCTTGGCCGCGGCAGCCACATTGACGGCAAGGTAGTACGGTAATGCGTTGACGAGCGCATCGAACCCCTGCAAGGCAGCCTTCAGCGCGTTCGCATCGGCCGAATCGATGCGGCACGTCGAAATACCTTCCGCGGCGAGCTTGTCGAGAGCGGTCGAATCGCGATCGAACGCGGTTACGTCGTAATCGCCGGTTCCCCGCAGCATACGGGCGATGGTATGGCCGATCAGACCTGCTCCGACGATGGCTACTTTCATGCGCTTCTCCTTTGTTCTGTCTTGTGGATCAAGCGCTCTCGGCGCTTCAAAACAGTTTAAGGACGCGCAAAACTGGAAAACAGACACAAAGTGCCGTGCGCTGTCGCAATCTTTCGTCGAAAAAACGATGCAAACCGACACTTCGACGAAACATGCCTACGTGAGCGTTCCGCGATCGATTTTTCGAGCGAGGATGATCGAGGTCGTCGTGCGTTCGACGCCTTCCAGCGCCCCGATTTGATCGAGCAATTCATTGAGCCGCTCGGGGGAATCTGCTCGCAACCAGGCGACGTAGTCGAATTCGCCGCTCACGGCACAGAGCAATTGCACTTCCGGCATCTTCGCCAAGCGCTTTTGGACATCGGGCCCATACTTTGGCGCGAGAATGACGCCGACATAGGCATTGATACTGGCGTCCAGAACGTCCTGTCCGAGCCGTACGCCATAGCCGGCAATGACCTGGGTTCGCTCGAGCCGCTCGATGCGCGCCAGCACGGTCGTGCGCGCCACTCCCAGGCGGCGCGCCAGATTGGCGACGCTCTCGCGCGCATTGGCCTGCAGCAATGCGACGAGGTTGCGGTCGAGCTCGTCGAGTTGATCGAGGCGTGGCGGTCTCATCGATGAAAGGTAAAAGCCCAGCTGAGGGACAAGCGCCGCATTATCGCTCATGACAGCTGCGCGGGGGTGCGCTTACGGGCTGGTTTCATTTGTAAGCGCATGTCTCAAGGCAGACGAATGCCGCGCCGCAGTGGTACAAATTAACGTTGCCAGCGCGAGACCGCTGCGCGTCGGCTGTTTGTCCAAACGAAAAGGAGTGCCAATGAAAAGAACGTTTGTCATCCTCGCGTGCGCGCTCGCCGTCAACGGGGCCTTCGCACAAGCCGCTTCAACGGCATCGGCGCCGGCTGCCGCCTCGACGTCTGCCACGCCCGCGGCGCGGCACGAAGCGCGCATCGAGCAGCGCATAACCTATTTGCATCAGCAATTGAAAATCACACCCGCGCAGGAAACACAGTGGAATGCGTTCGCCGACGCCATGCGCGAGGATGGCGAGACGATGGGCAAGCTCTATGAGCAGCGAATGAAAGGCGTCGAATCCGAGACGGCGCTCGATAACATGCGCGAATATGTTCAATTGACGCAAGCGCATGCCGATGGTGCGAAGAAGCTGGCGGCGGCGTTCGAGCCGCTCTACTCGAGTTTCTCGCCCCAGCAAAAGCAATTGGCCGATTCGACGTTCCGCGATCACATGGGCCCTCATCACCGGCGGGGCGGGCCGATGCCGAAAATGCCGAGACCTTCTCAGCAATAACGGTGTTTCGCCGAAAAAGGCGTGCGCAGTGGCCCGCTTCCGGCTACGCTCACGCCTTTGCCTTGACGTTGCTTCGATGAACGAACTGAAAGATGTCGATTTGCACCGCGATTCCGCCGCGGGCCGATATGTCAAAGACGAGACCGTCACCGTCGAATTCGCCGCTAGCGACGGTACCTTGATGAGTCTGGAAGGGCCGAACCGTTACGAGCCCGGCGACGCGCTCGTCACAGGAACGGGCGATGCCCGATGGGTGGTGGAGCGGGCGCGCTTCGATGCCAAATATGTTCCCGCGGCTCAGGGCATGACCCACGGTGAGGCGGGTGCCTATCGCAACCGGCCCGTCGTGGTGCTCGCGAAACAGATGGCACAGCCCTTTTCAATCGCTCGCACGGCCGATGGCGACACGCTCACCGGTGCCGAGGGAGATTGGCTCATGCAGTACGCGCCCGGCGACTACGGCGTCGTCAAGGCTCAACGTTTCGCAGCGGTTTACCGTCCAGTCGATTGACGGACCGTACGACGGCATCGTTTATGCGCCCGGCCGCCTACGCGAATTCGTCACCCAGTTCGATGTCGACCTCGCGCGGCACGGTTTCCCCGTTGGCATACTGCTCCTCGAGCGAGCCCAATGCCGCTTCGACGTATGCGCGCAAAACCGCGAAGCTGCGCGCTCGCGCCTGCGCCGGTAGCGCCATATAGCGCCCATAGGCGCGCGCGGCAAAACGAACGGTCAACGTCATTCTCCGCGCGGTCGATCCGAAGCGCATAGCGACCCACTGAATGGCAAGCCCGGGCATGCCGTCGGCCGTCGGCCGATCCGAAAAGAGCGTCTGCTCCGGAAAGAGGTCGCTGATGGCACGCGCGAGCGTCTCCAACTGCGTGTTCGCACATTCATAGCGATAGGCTTCCATCGTTGCGTACTCTCTCTCTTCTATTTCGACGACGGATACGCGCCCGCGATACCCGTCGCAATCGCCATCGTCACTTCAGGCTCGTCGACGCCCGCGCGATCAACTCGCCGGGTAGCATCGCTTCGCGTACGGGATCGGTCGCGCCTTCAATGCGCTCGTGCAAAAACTCGACGGCCCGATAGCCGATGGCATAAGTCGGCTGGCGGATCGCCGTCACTCCGACGAGTTCGGCCCACTCCGAGTCGTCGATCGCGATCAGCGCCGCATGTTCCTGCCAGTGCACACCATAGCGCGCATGCAGATGCAGCGCCAACGAGAGTGCGACCGGTCCATTGGCCGCGAACAAGGCGACGCGCTTGCGCCGTCCGGCCGACGTGCTGGCAAGGTGGGCGTCGAGCTTGGCATAAGCGAGGCTCATCGCATGCGCGTCGGCAAGATCCACCACGACGGTACGTCCCGTCACGGATTGCCTGCCGCTCGTGCCATCCGTGCCGGCGTTCAGCCCTTGCGCGAGTGCGGCCCTGAAAGCGGCTTCGCGCAGCCGGCGCGAGCTGATGCGTTCGTACGGCTGGACGACAAAGCAGATATCGTCGAAACCCTGCTCGAGCAGATGCCGCATGCCCAGGTGCACCGCGGCATCGTTATCGAGACCGACCATGTCCGCCGCAACGCCCTCGACCGTACGATCGACGAGCACAGCCGGCGTGCCTTCGGCGTAAATCGGCCGCAGCGTCTCTTCGCTGACCCCCAGCGCGTTGACGATCACGCCTTCGACGCGATATGTCGTCATGAGCTGTACGTAGCGGCGCTCCATCTCGAGCTCGTTCGCCGCATTGCATACGAGCGGCATCAATCCGAGCGCATGACACGCGGCCTCGACACCACGCAACACTTCGACCGTATAAGGATTTGTGATGTCGGCGACGAGCATGCCGATCAGCCGGTTACGCCCGCGCTTCAATCCGCGCGCCATCTGATTGGGCCGATAGTCGAGGCGCTTGATCGCCGTTTCGATACGTGCGCGCAGTTCGGCGGAGAGGACGTTCGTCTCGCCGTTCAGAAATCGCGAGACGCTGGTTTTACCCGTGCCAGCTTCGCGCGCGACATCGCTGATCGTCGCGCGGCGCGGTACCCCCGAAGGCCGCACGTTCATCGCGCGTTCCATAGATAATGAGAGCCTGCTGCCAACGAAAATCTCCTTGTGGGAAATATGGCGGATCGCCGAAGGCGGCCAGAGTAAGCGCTCCGCACAGGCTCGGCGGCTGAAGCGCGAACTCCGGTCGTAAAAAAACGCGCCGTGGCGCGCTTCCCGACTCGTACGGTGGCGGCATCATAGCGCAGCGCAGCACGCCGCACCACCCGTCACCGCTCCAATTCACCTACGCGATCTGGCAGGTAGGCCCGCATTTCATCGCGCTTGCCGCCCCAGGACCTCGGGGTTTGCAACGTTGCGCGCCAATTTGCCGTCCAGCGCATCGAGAAGATTTTGCACGGCGCATGAAGCCATGGCGTGCCGCGTCTCATGTGTCGCCGAGCCGATGTGCGGCAATGCGACGACCTGCGGCATGCGCAACAGCGGCGAATCGGCGGCGAGGGGTTCGTGCTCGAAGACATCGAGCCCAGCACCGGCAATGGTGCCCTTTTGCAGCGCGTCGATCAGCGCGGACTCGTCGACGATCGGCCCACGCGACGCATTGATCAGGATCGCGCCGCGCTTCATGGCCGCAAGCTCTCGCGCGCCGATGAGTCCCTTCGTCTCCGGTGCGAGCGGCGTTTGCAGACAAACGAAATCGGCCTCGGCGAGCAGCGTCTCGAGCGCGACCCGGCGAGCGTCGAACGCCCGCTCGGCCGCCTCGTTGGCATGCCGGCCGGTATAAAGCACCCGCATGTTGAAACCGAGTGCCGCGCGGCGCGCGACGGCCGAGCCGATTCGCCCGAGCCCGACGATGCCGATCGTCTTGCCTTGCACGTCGACGCCATACTGCGGCGCGCCGATGCTGCCGTGCCAATGACCGGCCTTGACCCACTCCGCCAGTTCGACGATGCGCCGCGCCGTCGCGAGAATGAGGGCGAACACCGTATCGGCCGTCGATTCGGTCAACACGTCGGGCGTATGCGCGAGGACGATACCGCGGCGGTTCAGATCCTCAACGTCGAACTGATCGATGCCCACCGAGATCGTGGACAACACGCGCAACCGCTTCGCGCGCTCGAGCATCGAGGGCGTAATCCGCACGCTCGCACCGACCGCGCCGTCGGCCGCGACGAGCGCGTCAGCCAACGCCGAGCCGCGCGCCTCGGCGGACGCAAACGCCGCGGGATCGAAGAGTTCGACATCGGCGCGCTCGCGCAAGGCGGCGAGCACGTCCGGCGGCAATGACTTATAGACGACGACACGAGGCTTCATCGATGCGTTTTCCGCCTGATTTCCGATTCACTTTCCTGAAGCATGCGCATGAGCGCCAAGCGTCGCGCTGCCCTCGGGCTGCGCCTTGACGGCGAGCGTCAGCAGCACCGACGCAACGAGCGCCGCGCTCATGAAAGCATAGGAAGCCGCTGGCGAACCCGTCGCGCCATTCAGATAGCCAACGACGTATGAGCCGACGAACGAGCCCAGCGCGCCCATGCTGTTGATGAGGGCCATCGCGCCGCCCGCGACATTTTTCGGCAGCAACTCGGGAACGATGGCAAAAAACGGCCCGTAGGGCGCGTACATTGCCGCACCTGCTATGACCAGCATTGCATACGAGAGCCAGAAATGCGTGTTTCCAAGCGCGTAAGAGGCGGCGAACGCCGCGGCGCCGATGAGCAGGCTTGGCCATACGAACGCCTTGCGCACACGTAGCTTGTCCGACGCCCACGAGACGGCGAGCATCGCGATCGTCGCCATCAGATACGGCAACGCCGAAAGCCAGCCGGTTGCCACCATGCCGAGCGCAGAGCCGTTTTTCAGAATCGACGGCAGCCAGAGGACGAACCCATAGACGCCGATACTCCAGCAGAAATACTGCGCGCAGAGCTTGACCACCGCGGGCGAGCGAAATGCCTCCCCGTAATTGCGCACCGGCTTGATCGTCGCCTGTTCGGCCGCGAGTGCCCCATCGATGCCGCGCTTGTCCTCGGCGCTCAGCCAACCCACCTCGCGCGGCGTGTCGCGCGCAAGGGCCCACCAGCAGAACGCCCAGACGACGGCGGGAAGCCCTTCCGCGATAAACATTTCGCGCCACCCGAACGCATGCACGAGGTAGCCCGATACGACCGACATCCAAAGGACCGTAACCGGGTTGCCGAGAATGAGGAACGTGTTGGCGCGCGATCGCTCGGAGCGTGTGAACCAGTTGCTGATGAAGATCAGCATGGCTGGCATGACCGCCGCCTCGACGACACCCAGCAGGAAGCGGATGACGATGAGCGAAGGAACGTTGGCAACGACGCCGGTGAGCGCCGCGCAACCGCCCCACAGAATCAGGCTGACGAAGACGAGCTTGCGTACACTGCGCCGCTCGGCGTAGATGGCGCCTGGAATCTGGAAGAAAAAGTAGCCGAGAAAAAAGAGCGCGCCGATCAGCGAAGACAACCCCGCGCTGACGCCGAGATCCTTGTTGATGCCGGCTGCCGACGCAAAGCCGTAGTTCGCGCGGTCGAGATAAGCGAGGCTGTAAGTGATGAAGACGATCGGCATGATCGCCCACCAGCGGCGTGGAGCCAGGTTTGCGGGCATAGGTGTCTCTCCGTATGAACAAGAATCGGCGCTTGGGCGCCATGCGTGCGTTACGTCATACCGGTGCGGCGGTTCGTTCGATCCGGTCGAGCTCGCCACGCGTCGGAAAACCTTCCGAATCGCCGATAACCTGGACCGCGAGCGCACCGATGCGGTTTGCCCGCGCTACCGCTTCGGGCAATGCGCGGCCTTCGAGCAGCGCGCTGATCACGCCCACCGCGAATCCGTCGCCGGCACCGACGGTGTCCACGACTTTCGCGACCGGCTCGGCTGCGGCATACCCCGATTGTTCGGCGGTGCGGTAATACGCGCCGCGCGCGCCGAGCTTGACGACCACGCCGCGCGCGCCTGCATCGAGATAACAAGCGGCGATGTCTTCGGGAGTCGTGAAGCCGGTCAGGACCGTGCCCTCTTCGAGCCCGGGCAGCACCCAGTCGGCGAGCGTGGCGAGCCGGTTCAGCGACGTCACCATGGCTTCGCGCGAGGGCCACAGCGTAGGCCGCAGATTCGGATCGAACGAAATCGATTTGCCGGCTTCCCGCATTTCCCGTGCTAGGTGAAACGCGAGCTCATGCGATGAAGCGGAGATCGCGGGGGCCACGCCGGTCAGGTGCAAGTGCCGTGCCGCCAACGCGTAGTCGGGCGAGTAGTCGTCGACGGACAAGTGGCTCGCGGCCGATCCCTTGCGGAAATACTCGATCGCTGGATCGCGACCGTCCTCTTGTTTCGATTTGAGTTGAAACCCGGTCGGATACCGTCCATCGACGCGCACGCGGCCAGCATCGATGCCTTCCTTCGCGAGCGTATCGAGCACATAGCGGCCGAAGGAATCGTCACCGACGCGGCTCATCCAGCCCACCTTGAAACCCAGGCGGGCCAAGCCGATAGCAACATTCAGATCCGCTCCGGCGATTCGCTTCGTGAACCGGTTCACGCCAGCGAGCGCGCCCGGCTCGTCAGCGACGAAAAGGGCCATTGCTTCGCCGTAAGTGAGGACATCGAGAGAAAAGGACATCGAAAGCTCCAGGTCTATGACTGTGTTCAGGCTGCGGCCAGCCAGGCGACGCGCCGGCGCGCATCGTCGTCCAGGCGTTGCTCGTCGAGCGGAAACTCGATCGCACGCGGCACGCGCCGAGGAAGTATCGCGAAGATCGAGGGGAACAACGGATCGTCGGCCGCGGGCGCGCACGCAAAACGACGCGCTCCGCTTCCCGTGACCCCCTTGCAATGGATGTACTCGACATGCGCCGCGAGAACCCGCGCCGCCGCAAGCGGTGCCTCGCCGGTCCAATGCCAATTGCCGATGTCGAAGGTCATGCCGAGTACGTCGGGCGCCCCCTCGAGCGCCAGCGCATCGAACAATGCCACGAAACGCGCGAGCGCGTCATCGATCGCGCGTTGACCGTTCTCGACGAGAAGGCGCGCGCGCCTCTGCCCGCACAGCCGCGCGATGGCGGCCGCATTCGCTCGCCCCGTGAAGGTGCCGAGCTGCAGTTTGACGAAACGGGCACCGAGCGCGTCCGCCTCGGCCAATGCTGTCTCGAGCGCGCGGGCGTCGAGCCGGCCGTCGATATAAAGGCAGGCCGGTGTCGAGTAGACGCACCACAGGCCCCGTTTGCGCGCTTCCGCGCCCAGCCGCGAGAGTGCCTGGTGGCTCGCATCGGCGTCAGTCGCAAAAAGCTCACGCCGCACTTCGAACCCCTGCGCGCCCGCGCCCACCGCAACGTCAAGCCAGGCCGCGTGGCCGCTGCGCCAGACGGGGTCTGCACCGAACGCATTTGCGACGATTACGATCTCGGACGTGTCATGTTCGTTTGTCGCGGCTGATGTCATTGGAACCGGTTCCAGAAGAAATCTAAAAAATCGGGCAACCTGCGACCCGATCGCCGAATGATGCTCGCTCAGCCCTGCGCCCCGCCATTATGGAAAGCCCTTACGCCCGGCCGCGGCGTACGACAGGCAGGTCTCGATGAACGCGGTCGCGACCCGCGATCGTGCGCCTTCATGCGGCACGAGAATCGAAAATCGGCGCGTCAGCGGTTGCGGCGTCAACGATAGGGAGCGCAGCGCACCATCCTCGTGGCGCATCGCCATCGCCGAGACGAAACCCACGCCCATGCCAGCCCGAACCGCTTCTTTGACCCCTTCCACGCCCGCCACCATGAGTGCCATACGCAAGGGCACGCCAGCCGCGTCGAATGCCTGCTCGACGATCTGCCGTACGCCGGAGCCCTCTTCGCGCAAGACGATGGAGCAAGCGCCCAGCGTGTCGAGCGTGACCGTGCCGGGCTGCCGCTCGGCCGACGCCGCGAGCGGATGATCCGCGGGCACGATGGCCACGATCTCGTCCTCGCCCCACGCGTGAAGCCCTGTTCCCGGAGGCAACGCCGCGCCCGGGGGGCCCTCGACCATCGCGACGTCGAGCGACTCCAGCGCGGCGACAATGTCCGCGGTATTGCCGCCGGACGTCAACACGGTGACTTCGGGAAAGCGTCGCTGAAACTCGGCGATGAGGTACGGCAGCAAATAACTTGCGAGCGTGGTGCTCGCGCCGACGCGCAGACTGCCGCGCGCGAGGCCCCGCAACGCGTCGCGGTACGCATGGGCCTGCCGGAAGGCGTCGCCCACATGCCGCGCATATTCGGCGAGTTGCTTGCCCGCGGGCGTCAGCTGAATACCCCGACCCTGTCGGCGGTAGAGCGGTTCGCCGAATTCATCCTGCAGCTGCCTCAGTTGGCCCGAGACGGCAGGCTGCGATAAGTGAAGCGCCAATGCCGCGTGGCTGATGTTCAGGTGCTCGGCGACAGCGGCGAACGTTATTAGCTGGTCGGCGGTCATAGGCGGGAAAATATCGGTTGAGCCGATATATTACGTCGCAAATGACGATTTTTCATATCGATATGACACAAATAACATAAACACTACTCCGACTCCCCCGCTGACGGCCTCCCATGTCTCAGTCCTCCGCGCTTCCCTCGCCTGCCGTTACACAGGGGCACGCCCATAGACAAGGGCATCTGAACGGCCTGCTGTTCGTTGGACTCTTCGCCGCCGCCGTGACACGGCTCGCAGCCATGCCGCCCTTCACGGGCCTGGGCATAAGCCCCTTGATCGTGGGTATCGTGGCCGGGGCGATCTACGGCAACACCCTTCGGACCGGTATGCCCGCTCATTGGGCCACGGGCGTCAACTTCGCGGCACGCCGGCTTCTGCGCATCGCCGTTGCGTTCTTCGGGCTGCGGGTCAGCCTGCAGGAAATCGCGCAGGTCGGCCTGCCGGGCCTCGCCGTTTCAGTCCTGGTCGTGCTCACCACGCTCATCGTCGGCACATGGATCGGCATGCGGCTTTTCAAGCTGGACCGCGATACCGCGATGCTTACAGCGGCCGGTAGCGCAATTTGCGGGGCCGCCGCGGTGCTCGCATTCGAATCGACGCTGCGCTCCAAGCCGGAAAAAAGCGCGGTCGCCGTCGGCAGCGTCGTGTTGTTCGGCACGCTTTCGATGTTGCTTTATCCACTGGCCTACCGCGCGGGTTGGCTGCATCTCGATACAGTCGGCGTGGGGCTGTATTTCGGCGGCACGATCCATGAAGTCGCGCAAGTCGTCGGCGCGGCGAGCGATGTCGGTCCCGTTGCCGCGCATGTGGCGACGATCGTCAAGATGACACGCGTCATGCTGCTCGTGCCCGTGCTGCTCGCACTCAGTGCCTGGCTCGCCCGCTCCGGGGCACGGACTCGCGCCGGCCAGCCGCGCTCGGCCAAGCTGGCGGTGCCGTGGTTCGCGCTCGGCTTTCTGGCGTGCGTACTCGTCAATTCGCTCCATGCGTTGCCCGAGGGAGTTACCCAGGCAGCCAACGCACTCGATACCTTTGCGCTGACCATGGCCATGACGGCGCTGGGCGTCGAGACGCAGCTGTCGCAAGTCCGCCGTGCCGGTCCGCGTGCGTTGGCAACGGGGCTCGTCCTCTACCTCTGGCTCACCGTGGCAGGACTGGCGATCACCTGGGGTGTCCAGCGGTTGCTGGGTTGAACGGATCTCCTCGAGAAACGAAAGGAGCGATCATAGCGACGGCGCCCTGGCGCCGCCGCTCGTTTCACAAGGAGGAATCGATGGCATATGAACTGCACTACTGGGACGGCTTGCAAGGCCGCGGCGAGTTCGTCCGCCTCGCGCTAGAGGAATCGCGCACGCCTTATGTCGATGTAGCCCGCGGGCGTGCCGAGGACGGGTATGGCGAGGATGCCATGCTCGAACTCATGGCGAGCAAGAGCGAAGCGCATATTCCGTTCGCTCCGCCGTTTCTCAAAGACGGCGATCTGATCGTGCCGCACACTGCCAATATCCTGCTCTATCTCGGCCCGAAGCTCCATCTTGCGCCGAAGGACGATCTTCGCTACGTCGTGCACGGCTTGCAGTTGACGATCGCCGACATGGTGACCGAAGTTCACGACACCCACCATCCGATCGCAAGCGGGCGTTATTACGAGGAGCAAAAGGACGCCGCCCGTGCCCGCGCGACCGATTTCATCGATCACCGCCTGCCGAAGTTCATGGGGTACTTCGAACGGGTCCTTGCACAAAATCCCAAAGGCGGCCGGCATATGGTGGGCGACAGCCTGACCTACGTGGATTTGTCGATGTTCCAACTGATCGAAGGGCTTCGCTACGCCTTTCCGCGCGCGATGAAGCGGTTCTCCGCCCGCTATGCCCGCCTCGCGGCGCTGCGCGACGCCGTCGCCGCGCGCCCGAACATCGCGGCGTATCTCGCCTCCGAGCGACGCCTGCCGTTCAACGAGACGGGCATTTTCAGGCACTACCCCGAACTCGACAAGGATGTCCGTTGACGATGTCGCGTCCTGACAAGGCTGCAGTACAAAATGGCGACGCGCACGCCGAAAAGGCGATGCTATCCTTGCGCTCGACCTCATCCGCCACTGCCGCCGTGCTTTCATTTCTGCTCCGCCTGCGCACCCGTGCCCAGACCGTATTCCGTCTGTCCGAGGCCCATACGATGCTGCTTTGGGCCGTCGTCACGGGCCTGCTCGGGGCGCTGGCCACGATCGCCTTTCGCCGCTGCATCGATCTGCTCCAATGGGCAATCTCCGGGCGGGCGAGCGGATTCGTCGAAATGGCGCGCGCGCTGCCGTGGACCATTCGGTTCTGGTTGCCCGCGGCGGGCGGACTGATTGCCGGCGGCATCCTGGTCCTCTCGCAGCGGCGGACCAGCGGGCCGGCCAATTCCGACTATATGGAAGCCATTGCGATCGGCGACGGCGTCGTGCCCGTCTGGCAAAGCGCATGGCGCAGCGTCTCGTCGCTTTTTACGATCGGCTTTGGCGGTTCGATCGGCCGCGAAGGCCCGATGGTTCAATTGGCGGCGCTTGCGGGCTCCGTCATCGGCCGCCTCGTCCATTTCGATCCGCAGCGCTTGCGCCTGCTCGTCGCCTGCGGCGCCGCGGCCGGTATCACCTCCGCCTACAACGCACCGATCGCCGGCGCGTTCTTCGTCACGGAGATCGTACTCGGGTCGATCGCCATGGAGAACTTCGGGCCCGTCGTCGTCGCCTCGGTCGTCGCGAACATTACGATGCGCGAGTTCGCAGGCTATCGGCCGCCCTATGAAATGCCGGAGTTTCCCCCCATCGCCGGTCTCGAGGTATTGCTCTTCGTTGCGCTGGGATTTCTGTGCGGCGCGGCAGCACCGCAATTCCTGCGGCTCATCGAACTGGCGCGCGCGCAGTTTCGCAGGCTGCCCGTGTCGCTGCCGTTGCGGCTCGCCATCGGCGGGCTCGTGGTCGGAATCATCTCCGTCTGGGTCCCCGAGGTCTGGGGCAATGGGTACAGCGTCGTCAATTCGATTCTGCATTCGCCCTGGACCTGGACCGCGCTCGTTGTCGTGCTTGCCTGCAAGCTCGTGGCCACGGCGGCCACGGTCGGCTCGGGCGCGATCGGCGGCGTATTCACGCCGACGCTATTCGTCGGCGCCACGCTGGGCTCGCTCTTCGGGCTTGCCGTGCACACGCTTTGGCCACAGGGCACCTCTGGCGCGTTCGCCTACGCGATGGTCGGCATGGGCGCGTTTCTGGCGGGTGCGACGCAAGCGCCGCTGATGGCGATTCTCATGATCTTCGAGATGACACTCAGCTATCAGGTCGTATTGCCGCTGATGCTGTCTTGCGTCGTGGCGTACTTCGTCGCCCGCGCCATCGGTAATGCGTCGATGTACGACATCACGCTGCGCCGCCACGCGGACGAACAAGAACGGATGCGGCTGCGGGCAACGCAAATGCGCGAGCTCATCAAGCCTGCGGACACCGTCGTGCCACTGACCGCGAGCGTGCGCGAGATGACGCGAATTTTCCTCGAATATCCGGTCAAGTATCTGTACGTCGTCGACGCTGATGGACGTTTTCTCGGCGTCGTCGCGTTGAAGCACATCACCTCGGACCTGCTCGACAAGCGGGACACAGCGTCGCGCACTGCCGCGGATTACTTGCAGCCGGAGTTTGCGACACTGACGCCCGACATGCCGATCAGCGTTGCATTGCAGCGCTTTCTGGCGTTTCAGGGCGAGCGGCTGCCGGTTATCGCCAGCCCCGAGGAGCCGACCTTGATGGGAGCGGTCTACAAGACAGCGCTGCTCGACGCGTACCGTCGGATGAATCCCGCGCACTGATGGCGCATGTCCGCACGCGGGGCGGCGTGGATGGCAAAGCTCGGCAATTTTTCTACAATGAAACGGAGGCTGCGAAACGACGCTCTTTTCGTGCGTGAACGTTGTCCCGGCCACTTGTCGATCCGGAGCGAAGATGAGCGAACCGTTCCTCGATGCCGTGCGCCGCGACCACGCGGGATGGATTTTCGTCCATATCGAAGGCGAGCCGTACGACCGTGGCGAACAGCACGGAAAGGTGTTGGCCGCGGAGATCCAGAACGCAATCCGCACCGCCAGATACCTTGCCCGCTGGGATACCGGTGAGGATTTCGAAACATTCACACGCGCCGCGGTCGAACAGTTTTCGCGCAAGCTCGATACCGAATATCTCGACGAGATTCAGGGGATCGCCGACGGCGCCAAATTGCCGTTCGCCGACGTGCTGGCGTGGAACGGCTACATGGATCTGCTGCAAAGCTGGTGGCCGACCCAGGTGGCGGCCCGCGACCCATCGCTTGGCATCAAGCCATGGAAAGGCCGGCGCGGCCACCACTGCAGCGCCTTCATCGCGACAGGCAATGCGACGCGCGATGGCCGTATCGTCATGGCCCACAACTCGTGGGACCGCTACGCAGCGGGTGATGCATTCAACGTCGTTTTCGACATCGTCCCCGATGCGGGACACCGCATTCTGATGCAGGGCCTGCCTGGCTGCATTTCGAGTCTGACGGACTTCTGGCTCACATCGGCCGGCCTCATGGTGACCGAAACGACGATCTCGAATTTCGCCGGCTACAACCCGGCGGGCGCCCCCGAGTTCTACCGTTCGCGACGCGCCACGCAATATGCGAACTCGATCCGCGAGTGGTGCGACATGTTCGCACTGTCGAACAATGGCGGCTACGCGAACAGCTGGCTGCTGGGCGATCTGAAAACGGGCGAAATCGCGCGCTTCGAGCTCGGGCTGCACGCACGCGGGTTCGAAAGCACGAAAGACGGTTTTTATAGCGGATGCAATACCGCCGCGGATTTGAAAATCCGCAACCAGGAGTGCATCGGCGAGGGCGAGGACTACACCGACGTTCGAAAAAATGGCGCGCGACGCTTGCGCTTCATGCAGCTGGCCGACATTCACCACGGCAAAATCGATGTCGAACTCGCCAAGGAGATGATCGCCGACCACCACGATGTCTACCTCGACCGAGACGACAACCCGTGCTCGCGAACGATTTGCGGGCACCTCGAACTCGACGACGCGCGCTTTGCCGGTCACGACCACGGCCCGTTCAACCCTTGGGGCGCGAACGACGGAAAGGTCGTGGACAGCGAAATGGCGCGCGATCTCGCATTCTGGGCGCGCTGGGGACATCCCTGCGGCCGCCCGTTCGACGCTCAGGCTTTCATGAAGCGCCACCCGCAGTGGAATTGGCTCAACGGTTACATGCGCGACAGGCCGTCCTGGCCCTGGACGCGCTTCGAGGTGCTGCGCTAGGACACCCCCGCCCCGGGCACGCGGCATGCTGCATTTGCCGATCGAAAGAACGATTCAACGGCCGCATGTCGCATCGAGAAGGAGGTCGAGTCATGAAAGTCTCGACACTGACGACCATGGCATTGCTTTCGGCATCGTGCTTCGCCGCACCGAACCATACGACGGCGCTCGATAGTCTGACGGCACGTGCGGCGCTTGCCGCGGCGCGAACCAATGCCCCCCCTGTGGCGCCGCCTGCGCCGCACGTGCTGGCCGGTACCGGCCCCGGGCCCCAGCGTTGGAATCGCATCGACTTGCCGAAGCCGCATGGCCTAGCCAATCGCTTCGGGCCACATGAGCGCCAATCCCAAACCTGAAGGAGCACGCACGATGTCGACCCCCGCGATTCCCGACGAACCCATCGATCTTCAAATCGCGGATGTGCTGCGCACCGTGCCGTTTCCGGCAAACAAGGACGAGATCGTGGAAATCGCGCGTAATGCGGGCGCGAGCAACGAATTGCTGGCGATCTTCGAGGGTCTGCCCGAGCAGGATTATCCCGACGTCGATGCGCTCACCCGGTTCATCACGAGCAACTACGGGCCAGGTGTCAGCACCTGACGATGGCCGATAGAGGGCGGCAAGCCGGCGCTGCCGGCTAGCCGACCAGGCCTTTGATCTTCTCCACCGCGCTGGTCTGATTCGCAACGATCGCTGCGACGGCCTTCGCGGCACCCTCGCGAGGATTCCCCCGCCCGAACAGCGTAGCCAGAATCAGCAGAGCAAGCGGGCAGCGCCTGTCCTTTCCGAGAACATCGGGAAATCGATGTCGAAAAACCTCATGCTCCGTCGGGTTCGCTTGAGCGGCCGACCATAAAGCGGAAGCGCTGTAATACCCGTCGCGATGAGCTTCATTGCCTCCCCGGATCGCCCGTTTCTTCGCGCTACGGTGTGACAGTTTGTCGTACATGCCGTAGCCCGCGAGTCCAACGGCGGCGATCGGGTTAAGGGAAGCAGCGGACGAAGCCGCCGCGCTCATCCATCCCCGCGCGATCTTTGCCGCTTGGTCGCAGCAGCTGCAGGTGCCGTGGTACCGCTCTTCGAGCGCCAGCATCGGATCGAGCTTGCTGTTCGTCACGAGAACCGAGATGACCGTCGAAACATGGCTCAGAACGCTCAGATAACCGCTCGCGAGCGTTGTCGCATTCGCCGCGGCGTTGGCACTCATCCACCAGTTCATACATTGCTGCACGAGCGCGCTGTTGCTCGTGCTCAATACGGTGGTGGCCATCGGCGGGATGACCGACACGAACGTGCCGGCCGCGCTCGTCAAAGCGTCGGTTGCATCGTGGATTTGCTTGGCTCCCTCGACGACCTTGCCGATCGTCTCGCTGCCAGTGGTTCTGGCAACGAACTGCCCAGCCGCATTGATTGCCGTGGGTACGGCCGACGCCACGAATTGACCGATGGTATCGGCCGCGGCGCCCATGTTGGCTCGCGTGAACTTCGGTTTCGTCTCGATCAGCGTATAAACGAGCTTCTTGCACGCTTCGTAGCTCGTGCCCAGCGCCCGCGGCTGCGCTGCGCGAATGTCCTGCGCTCCTTTCAACAGCAGCGTCATGTCCTGCAGGATCAGAAGATCCTTTTGCAGGTTTTCGCTTCGATTTTGCGGCGAGGGTGCGCGGCTTTGCTGCATCGCCGTCAGTCGCAGTCTGGCGTTTTCTTCGCGCGAATATACCGACATCGTCGACTCCTATAACCGTTAGGGAGTCGGCACCTTCGCGCGGCTCCATTCACATAGTTTTAGTAAGCGCCGACGCGCAAATCGCTGAGAAATGTCTTATCTTGGGCCGGGTGGCCGTCTCCGCCCGCTCAGCCGACAACGACCTTCCGAAAGAAGCCTGCCAGTACCGATTCGGTTTTCTCGTCGGTGAACTGCTGCGGATCGCACATGCGAAAAAACTGTATGCCGTCGACAAGGCTGACGAGCCCCAGCGCCAGCGTTTCTGCCGGCAACGGCAACGCGGTGCCCACTTGTTCCGAAAACGCGCGGATGTAGGTCGCGATCTGCTCGAGCTTCTCGTTTCTGAAGGCATTGAAGCGGACCCGGAATTTGGCGTCGCGGCTTGCCAGGAGCTTCGCCTCGACCCACAGCGGAAAGCATTCGTCGTGGCGGAACATCTGGCTGTAGTAGGCCATCACGCGCGATTCCATCTCCGCTCTCGTGCCGCCGTCCTGCATGATCGATTGGTAATCGGCGTGCATCCGATCATGGTCGCGGCGCAGCAATTCGATCAGCAGTTCCGACTTGCCATCGAAGTTCGAGTAGAAGGCGCCTCGCGTATAGCCGGCCGCCGCCGCGATGTCCTCGACGCTCGTCGCGACATACCCCTTTTTGACGAACATCGTGCGCGCCGCCTCGATCAGGCGCTCGCGCGTCTGGTCTTTACTCTCTTCCCGGGTCAGGCGTTTTCGTTTCATAAGCGCGAAGTGTAGCACTGACTGTCGTCCAAATCCGCCTTTGCATTCTAATACAGGTCTGTATTAGAATGCACCGGCAAATTTAAAAAGCTTTCCGTTGCGGCCGCCAGGCCGCGTCGCGCGGCTGGCGCCCTTGCCTCCGCGCTTTTGTTCACCCCTCACCTGCTTCGGGGGCATTGTGGATCGTTCCGATCAGGGCGCGCCGAATGGCGCGCGCGCATTCTCGCGCCGCGTCGCTTCATACTCGCGCCGATACAGCGTGCTGGCTTCGGTATGCTGCGCGCTTGCGCTCGCCGGCTGCCATCCCAAGGAAGCTGCGGCGCCTCCTATCAAGCCCGTCGTGGCGGTTGCGGTCCATCCGGACGGTCGCGCACCGCTCGCCTCGCTGCCCGGTCAGGTCGAGGCCCGCTACAGCACGCCGCTTTCGTTTCGCGTCGCAGGCAAGATCGTCGAGCGGCACGTGCGACTCGGCGATACGGTCAAGACAGGACAAGTCGTAGCGCGCCTCGATCCGGCGGATATGCAAAAGAACGTGGCAAACGCGCAAGCGCAGCTCGATGCAGCACAACACCGGCTCGTCTATGCGAAACAGCAGCTCGAGCGCGACCGCGCCCAGGCCCGAGAGAATCTGATCGCACCTGCCCAACTCGAGCAAACTCAGGATGCCTATGCATCGGCCACGGCACAGCGCGATGCCGCGCAAGCGCAGCTCGCCCTCGCCACGGATCAGCTTAGGTACACGACGCTTGTGGCCGATCACGCCGGAGTCATCACCGCTGAAAACGCCGATACGGGCCAAAACGTGGCGGTGGGTCAGGCCGTCTATCAGCTGGCGTGGAGCGGCGAGATCGATGTCGTTTGCGATGCACCGGAACGCCTGCTGCCCTCGCTCTCGATCGGGCATACAGCGCGCATCAGCTTGCCGGCCCTGCCGGGCCACACATTTGCGGCGCGGGTGCGAGAAGTCTCTCCAGCCGCCGATCCGCAAAGCCGCACCTATCGCGTCAAGCTCACGCTGCTTTCGCCCACATCCGCGCTCAGACTCGGCATGACGGCCGACGTCGCATTCGAAACGCCCGGCGACGCAACGGTTGCCCACCCTTTCACCTTGCCCGCCACCGCGCTCTTTCATCTTGGCGAGCGGCCCGCTGTCTGGGTCGTTCGCGCGGGCAGCGATACGCTCGAGCTTCGTCCCGTGCAGGTCGTCCGCTATGACGAACGCACGATTTCGGTTGCATCGGGTCTGCGCGACGGCGAGCGGGTCGTCCTTCAGGGCGTCCATGCCGTCAGCTCGGGCGAACACGTCCGGCCCGTAGCCCCGTTGCATCCCGAGGATTTCGCGGCATGAGCTCAGACCGAACCACCGCGGCCGATGCTCAATCGCCGTCCATGCCGGCTGCGCCCCAGGTAGACCGCTTCAATCTCTCCGCCTGGGCTTTGCGCCATCAGGCGCTCGTCGTCTTCGTCATCACGCTGGCGACACTGGCGGGCATCCTCGCCTATACGCGGCTCGCGCAGTCCGAGGACCCGCCGTTCACGTTCCGTGTGATGGTGATACGTACGTTATGGCCCGGCGCAACGGCGCGTCAGGTGCAAGAGCAGATTACAGACCGTATCGGACGCAAGCTGCAGGAAACGCCCTTTATCGACTTCCAGCGCAGCTACTCGCGGCCCGGCGAGTCGATGATCTTTTTCACGATGAAGGATTCGGCGCCCGTCAAGAATGTGCCCGAGACGTGGTATCAGATTCGCAAGAAGGTCGGCGACATCGCCGGCACGCTGCCGCCAGGAACGGTCGGCCCGTTCTTCAACGACGAATTCGGCGATGTCTATACGAACGTCTACACGCTCGAAGGCGACGGCTTCACGCCCGCCCAACTGCATGACTACGCCGATCAACTGCGCACCGTCTTGCTGCGCGTGCCCGGCGTCGCGAAAGTCGACTACTTCGGGGACCCGGATCAGCACGTCTTCATCGAGATATCGAACGCTCAGCTCACGCGTTTGAACATCTCGCCGCAACAGCTGGCCCAGGCCATCAACGCGCAAAACGCCGTCTCGCCGGCCGGTACGGTCACAACGGCAGTCGACCGCGTGTTCGTCCGCCCGAGCGGACAATTCGGCGACGTCACGGCGCTCGCCAATACGCTCATCACAGTCAATCAACGCACGTTTCGCCTCGGCGATATCGCCAAGATCACGCGCGGCTACGACGATCCCCCGGTCACGCAGATGCGCGGCAACCAGCATGCGGTGCTTGGCATCGGCATCACGATGCAGCCAGGCGGGGACGTGATCCGCCTCGGAAAAGCGCTCGACGCCAAGCGTGCCGAGTTACGCACGCGCCTGCCGGCCGGTCTCGAGCTCACCGAGGTCTCGAGCATGCCGCACGCCGTCTCGCATTCGGTAAACGACTTTCTCGAGGCGGTCGGCGAAGCTGTCGCGATCGTGCTGATCGTCAGCCTGATCTCGCTCGGCCTGCGCACCGGCATGGTGGTTGCCATCTCCATTCCGATCGTGCTGGCCGTCACGGCGCTTTGCATGTACCTCTTCGATATCGGGCTGCACAAAGTCTCGCTCGGCACGCTCGTGTTGGCACTGGGCCTGCTCGTCGACGACGCGATCATCGCCGTCGAGATGATGGCCGTGAAGCTGGAACAGGGGTGGAATAGAACACGCTCTGCGGCATTCGCGTACACGAGCACGGCATTTCCGATGTTGACCGGCACCCTCGTCACGGTTTCGGGATTCTTGCCGATCGCGCTTGCGAAATCGAGCACCGGCGAATATACGCGCTCGATCTTCGAGGTCTCGGCGATTGCGCTGATCGCATCGTGGTTCGCGGCCGTGGTGCTTATCCCACTGCTCGGCTATCACCTGCTGCCCGAGCGCAAGCACGCGTCAACCGGCTCGCCTCCGGGCAGCGGTGCCGATGCCGCTCACGACGCGCATCACGTGGACATCTACGACACGCGCTTTTATCGCCGATTGTCCGTTTGGGTCGCATGGTGCATCGAGCGGCGCGCGATCGTGCTGGGCATCACCGTCTTGCTCTTCGTTATCGCGCTGGCCGGATTCTCGCTCGTGCCCCAGCAATTCTTTCCGAGCTCCGACCGTCCCGAGTTGCTCGTCGATATGCGGCTGCCGGAAGGCTCGTCGTTCGACGCGACGCTGCGCGAGGCCAAGCGTCTCGAGAAAACGCTCGATGGGCGCCCTGAAATCGACCACTTCGTGGACTTCGTCGGCACCGGCGCTCCGCGGTTTTATCTGCCACTCGATCAACAACTGCAGCAGCCGAATTTCGCGCAATTCGTCGTGACCGCCAAATCCGTCGAGGACCGCGAGAAGCTCGCCCGCTGGCTCGACACGCAGCTCGAAAACACGTTCCCGGGTGTGCGCACACGCTTGTCGCGGCTCGAGAACGGGCCGCCTGTGGGCTTTCCCGTTCAGTTCCGCGTGAGCGGCGATGACATCGCAACGGTCCGAGCCATTGCCGAGAAAGTCGCCTCGATGGTGCGCGCGGATTCGCGCACGCGCAATGTGCAGTTCGATTGGGACGAACCCGCGGAGCGATCGTTATCGTTCGAGATCGATCAAATGAAAGCGCGCGAACTCGGTGTGACATCCCAGGACGTATCGAATTTTCTGGCGATGACGCTATCGGGCTATACCGTCACGCAATATCGCGAGCGCGACAAGCTGATTGGTGTCGAGCTGCGCGCCCCCAGGAACGAACGCGTCGATCCCGCGAAACTGACGGGCCTGGCGATGCCGACGCCGAACGGACCGGTGCCGCTCGGCTCGCTCGGACACATGCGCGCGACGCTCGAATATGGTGTCATCTGGGAACGAGACCGGCAACCGACCATCACCGTCCAGGCCGACGTGCGCGGCAATGCCCAAGGCATTGACGTCACGAACGCCATCGATCGCGCGCTGAGTGCCGAACGCGCGCAATTGCCGCTTGGCTACCGGATCGAAGTTGGTGGGTCCGTCGAAGAGAGCGCGAAGGGCCAGTCGTCGATCAACGCGCAAATGCCGCTGATGGCGATTGCCGTCTTGACGCTGCTGATGATTCAGCTGCAAAGCTTCGCACGCGTGCTGATGGTCGTGCTGACTGCACCGCTCGGCCTGATCGGCGTCGTCGCGACGCTGCTGCTGTTCGGCAAGCCCTTCGGGTTCGTCGCCATGCTCGGGGTGATTGCGATGTTCGGCATCATCATGCGCAACTCGGTCATTCTCGTCGATCAGATCGAGCAGGACATCGCGGCCGGCCACCGGCGCGTCGATGCAATTATCGGCGCCACGGTCAGACGGTTCCGGCCGATCACGCTGACGGCCGCGGCCGCGGTGCTTGCGTTGATTCCGCTCTTGCGCTCGAATTTCTTCGGGCCGATGGCCACCGCCTTGATGGGCGGCATCACGAGCGCGACAATTCTGACACTTTTCTATTTGCCTGCGCTTTATGCGGCGTCGTTCAGGGTACGGCGCGACGAGCGCGATCCTCCGCCGGCGAGTGCCGAGCATACGGGGAACTGACCATGAATTCCGCTCCCAGTCGCGTTGCTCTTGCCGCGGCCCTCGCCTGCACACTGGCTGCTTGTTCCTTCGGTCCCAACGGCGCGCCGCCTGCAATGCCCTCTCCCGCTCATTACGGCGCATTGCCTCAGCCGCCGCAGACGGCCACGGCCGCAGGCGTCGCCCAGCAGTTCGAGATGGGCGCGCAGCCGGTGCCGCAGTGGTGGCGGCTTTATCGCGCGGATGCGCTCGACGCCCTCGTCGATGAAGGCCTGCGCAATAGCCAGACGCTTGCCGCCGCGGAAAAATCGCTCGCTGCCGCGCACGAGCAACTGCGCGCGCAAATCGGTTCGTCATTGCTGCCGCGCATCGACGCCGGCGCACAGGCCACACGCGAACGCGCGCTCGGCATCCCCGAAGCGGGACCGAATACGGTTCTCTACAACGTGTTCGTGGGACAAGTCGAAGCGAGCTATACATTCGACCTTTTCGGCGCGGTGCGCTACGCCAATGCGGAACTGCGCGCGCGCGTGAACCAGCAGGCGTTCCAGCTCAACGCGGCGCGACGCGCGCTTGCGGCCAATATCGTCGGCTCCGTCATCAACGTCGCCGCGCTCGACCGTCAAATCGCCGTGACTCAGCGGCTCGTCGCACTTGCCGCCGACACCGCGCGCGAGGATGAACGCCGCTATGCGCTTGGGGCCATCCCGCATGCTCAGGCACTGACATCGAAACAAAGCGCCGCGTCGCTCGCAGCCAATTTGCCCGGACTTCGTCAGCAACGCGCGGCCGCCGCGCATGCCCTCGCCGTCTTGTTGGGCCGCACGCCCGACGCAGCGCCCGACGTGCCGCCGCTGGACAGCTTCGCGCTGCCCGAGCGCGTGCCCGTGGTGCTGCCGTCCGAGCTGTTGCGCTCGCGCCCCGACATCCGCGCCGCCGACGCGACGCTCAAGGCAGCCACGGCCAATGTCGGCGTCGCGACGGCACAGCTTTTCCCGAGCGTTTCGTTATCGGCATCCATGGGGCAAAGCGGCTTCTCGTGGGCAAAAGCCCTGTCGGGCGCCGGCGCCGTCTGGAGCATCGGCGCTGGGCTTTCGCAGCCCATCTTTCACGGCGGTGCGTTGCGCGCTCAGCGGCGCGCAGCAATCGATAACTACGACGCGGCGGTGCTGCAATACAAAGCTACGGTGCTTTCGGCATTTCAGAACGTAGCGGACACGCTTGCGGCACTGGAGCATGACGCCGAAATTCTCTCATCCGCCGATATGGCTGCCGAGGCCTCGCGTACCGGCTTCCAGGAGACCGCCGCCCGGCGCAGACTGGGGGCGCTGCCGCCATCGGCCGAGCGCGCGAGCGAACAGCAGTATCTGAACGCCGAGTTGGATGCAATTCGCGCGACGAGCCGGCGCCTGACCGATACCGCGAGCCTCTTTCAGGCGATGGGCGATGCACCGGAGGGCGAGCGCTCCTGACGCGTGGGACCGGTCGGCCGGCCCGGTGTCTCCACCGTCAGGCGACGCCTTCCAGGCGCCGCCGCTCCGCTCGGAGCATGAAGTAGTTGATGACGATCACGCCGATCGTGACGACGGCGATGAAAAGCGTGGCCAGCGCATTCATCTCGGGATTGAGCCCGAGCCGTACACGCGAGAACACGACGAGCGGCAGTGTCGTCGAACCCGGCCCCGAGAGAAACGCCGACAGCACGAGATCGTCGATCGAAAGCGTGAACGATAACAGCCAGCCCGCCATGAGCGCTTGCGAAATGAGCGGCAGCGTGATGGCGAAGAACACCTTGAACGGTGTCGCCCCGAGATCGAGCGCGGCCTCTTCGAGCGAGGGGTTGAGATCGCGCACGCGCGATTGGACGATGATGGCGACATACGACATGCAAAGCATGACATGGCCGATCCAGATCGTGACGAGACCGCGCCCTTCCGGCCAACCGAGCCACTTGCCCATTTCGATGAAAAGCAGCAACAGCGAAATGCCCTGGATGACCTCCGGAATGACGAGCGGCGCGTTGATCATGCCGGTGAAGAGCGTGAAGCCGCGAAAGCGGCCCATACGCGCAAGCACGAAGCCCGCCCAGGTACCGATGAAGACCGAAGCGAATGCCGTCAGCAAAGCAATGCGCAGCGAAAGCCAGAACGACGCGATGAGTTCGTCGTCCTGCACGAGCGCGGCGTACCAGCGCGTCGAAAAATGCGTCCAGACGGTGACCAGTTGAGACTCGTTGAACGAATAGACGACGAGGCTCAGGATGGGAATGTAAAGAAACGCGAAGCCGATGCCCAATGCGATCAGCTGCAACGTGCGGTTCGGTTTGATCATCGGTGCGTTTCGAGTTGTTTGGCCTGATAGTGCTGGAACATTGCCATCGGAACGAGGAGCAACAGCACCATCGCACAGGTGACCGCCGAAGCCATCGGCCAGTCTGCGTTATTGAAGAACTCGTTCCACATGACGCGGCCGATCATCAGCGTATTCGCGCCGCCAAGCAGCTCGGGAATCACGTACTCGCCCACCGCGGGGATGAAAACGAGCAGACATCCTGCGATGATGCCGTTCTTCGACAGCGGCAGCGTCACCTCGACGAAGGCCCTCCAAGGCTTGGCGCCGAGGTCGTACGCTGCCTCGAGCAGCGTCAGATCCATTTTCACGAGATGCGCGTAAAGCGGCATCACGAGAAAAGGCAGATACGAGTAGACCATGCCGATATAAACGGCGATGTTCGTCCGGTAAAGCTCGATCGGCGTGTGAATGAGCCCGATCGTCATCAAAAAGTTGTTGAGCAGGCCGTTGTTCTTGAGAATGCCGACCCAGGCGTAGACGCGAATCAGGAACGAGGTCCAGAACGGCAGCATGACGGCCATCATCAGCAGATTGCGCGCAGCCGGATTCGAGCGGGCGATGTAGTACGCCATCGGGTAGCCGAGCAACAGACACAGCAGCGTCGTAACGGCGGCGACGACAACCGAATTGACGTAGGTCGCGAAATAGAGGCTGTCGCTGAACAGAAAAGCGTAATGCGCGAGGTTCAACGATATCTGGACGACACCGTCCTTGAATGCCAGGAGTTCCGAGTATGGCGGAATACCGAGCTGCAGCTCCGCAAAGCTGATCTTGACGACGAGCAGAAACGGCACGAAGAAAAAAAGCAGCAGCCAGATGAATGGCCCCGCGACCACCGCCGTACTGCCCGTGAGCCGCAAGCGCCGCGCGGGCCACGCCGCCAACGAAATCAGAGCGTTCTTCATGCTGTCAGCACCACGCCGGCGGAAGCGCTCCAGCGCACATAGATCTCATCGCCCCAGGTTGGCGTATCGATCTCCGAAAGCGCGAGGCTCGTGACGTTCGCGATGACCGTCTTGCCCGAATCGAGCTTCACGTGATAAAGCGAGTAGCCGCCGAGATAGGCAATATTCGATACTACGCCGTGCCCCCAGTTGTAGGCCCCCTCGGGAGGCTTGCGCGTGAGAGCGATACGTTCGGGGCGGACCGAAATCGTGACGGGCATGCCAAGCGGGCCCGTAATGCCGTGATTGACATACATCCGGCAAGGCAGCTCCGCCGTCTCGACGAAAACGTGATCGGGCTCGTCTTCGACGACGTGCCCATCGAAAAGATTCGTCGATCCGATGAACTCCGCGGAAAAGCGCGTATTCGGATATTCGTAGACCTCACTGGGCGTGCCAAGCTGCACGATCTTTCCCTCGCTCATGACGGCGAGCCGGCCAGCCATCGTCATCGCTTCCTCCTGATCGTGCGTGACCATGATGCAGGTCACGCCAACACGTTCGAGGATATTGACGAGTTCGATCTGCGTGCGCTGGCGAATCTGCTTGTCGAGCGCAGACATCGGCTCGTCGAGCAACAGCAGTTTCGGCCGTTTCACGAGCGAGCGCGCGAGCGCGACGCGCTGTTGTTGCCCACCCGATAACTGATGCGGTTTGCGCTTCGCGAAGCGGCCCATCTGCACGAGTTCGAGCGCGGCTTGCACGCGCTCCTTCAATTCCGCCTTCGGCACCCCCTCCTGCTTGAGGCCGAATGCGACATTCGATTCAACCGTCATATGGGGAAAAAGCGCATACGACTGGAACATCATGTTGACCGGGCGCCGGTAGGGCGGCATCAGCGCGAGATCTTCCCCGTCGATCAGGATCTTTCCCGAGGTGACGGTCTCGAGCCCCGCCAGCATCCTCAGCAAGGTCGATTTGCCGCAGCCGGAGCTGCCGAGCAGCGCAAAGAGTTCGCCCTTCGCCACCGACAAGCTGACGTTGCGAACCGCAACGGTCTCGCCGAATTTTTTGACGACATCCACGATCTGGACGAAATCGTCGGCCGAAGCCGCAACTGACGATGTGGGACGCGCGCCGCTTGCGGCCTGTGAGCTCGGCTGATCGCTCATGATCTCCTGCTTGATTCGAATCGTTTGACGTACAAAGCCCCCGGCTCCGGTCCGAGGGCTTTTGAGATTGCGTGCGGGTAAGTATTCTCTTTACCGGCCCGACTTGAACTCCGTCCAGAGCCGCGTTTGCAAGCGCTGGATATCGGCCGGCAGCGGTTTCAGGAGGAACAGTGTCTTGACGACGTCGGCGCTCGGGTAGACCGCCGGGTCGCTGGCAATGTCCTTGTTCACGTACTTGCGCGCTTCCGCATTGGCGCTCGGATAGTAGACGGCGTTCGTGATAGCGGCATGAACCTTCGGATCTTCGATGTAGTTGATCCACTCGAGTGCCGCTTCCTTATGTTTCGCGTCTTTCGGAATCGCCATCACGTCAAACCAGATCGGTGCTCCGCCCTTCGGGATGTAGTACTCGATCTTGTAGGGCTTCTTTGCTTCCTGCGCGCGATGCTTGGCGATGACGACATCGCCCGACCAGCCGTAGGTGAAACAGATGTCGCCGCCCACCATGTCGTTGATATAGCCCGACGAGTTGAATTGCGTGATGTACGGGCGGATCTTCTTGAGCATGTCCATCGCCGCCTTGTAATCGGCCGGATTCGTGCTCATCGGATCCTTGCCGATGTAGTGCAGCGCAGCCGCGAAGACCTGATCCGGCGCGTCGAGCACCGAGACGCCGCATGCCTTCAACTTCGAGATGTTCTCGGGTTTGAAAAGGATGTCCCAGTTATCGAGCGGTACGTTGCCGAGAATCTTCTTTGCCTTGTCGACGTTGTAGCCGAGCCCGGTCGTGCCGTAGGCCCAGGGCACCGCATACTTGTTGCCCGGATCCGCGCCGGCCACGAGCGCCATCAGTTGCGGGTCGAGATACTTGAGATTCGGCAGTTTCGATTTGTCGAGCGGGGCGAAGATGCCGGCCGCGATCTGCTTGCCGGCGTAGTTGCTCGTCGGCACGACGATGTCATAGCCCGAGTTGCCGGTGAGCAGCTTGGCTTGCAGCGTGTCGTCGCTGTCGTAGTTGTCGTACTTGACCTTGACGCCTGTCTGTTTCTCGAAGTTCGGGATCGTGTCCTTGGCGATGTAGTCGGACCAGTTATAGACATTGAGCTGCGTGTCTTTCGCGATCGACGCAGTCCACGGTGCCACGCACAGCGCGAGCACGGCCAGTCCACCCATCACCCGTTTTTTCATTCCACTCTCCGGTCCATCCGGCCAACGCCGGCTCTTATCCCGTTCCGATACCGCGGCGCGATGCGCGCCACGCGCTGAAAAACCCGAAAGCTACCATCAATCGCCACGCGGAACAAAAAAAAGCCCGGCATTCGGCCCGGCTGTCGCGCAAAGGGTACAGTGGTACGCCACGCCGCTCTCGCGTGCGTTGGCGATGCGTCGACGACTGATGAAAACGGGCGCAATTTTATCCCGTTGTACGGCGGTGTCTAGCGGAAAAAATACTCGATTGGCCGTTTGGCCGGTCCTTCCGCGACCTCCCGCTGCTGTTGCGCGGATAAGACCTACGGCGAAAGTGCGAGGCGCGTATGGGCTACCATAGCGCTTGATTCGCCCAATACCAAGGTTTCAAATGGCTTCCAATCTCCATGACGCTCCGGACAGCCCCTGCATCGGCGTGTGCTCGACGCTTTTCGACGAGATCTGCAAGGGCTGCGGACGCACGGCAGCCGAGGTCTCGAACTGGGTTTTCATGACCGACGACGAAAAACGCGCTGTCTGGGCCCGCATCGAAAGCGAAGGTACCGCGCTACGTTTTCAGTACGACAAGCTATAAGGACGCGCGGCGCTTTGCCCGCGCGCTAAACCGATGCCAATTGCTCAACGGGCTGGCTTCGCCTCTCTGAACTGCAGCGACTTGTACTCGAGGTACTCTTCGAGGCCGTAGGTACCGTTTTCCCGGCCATAGCCCGACTGTTTGAAGCCGCCGAAAGGCGCTTCCATGTTCCAGTTGCCTCCGTTGATGTCGATCTGCCCGGTCCGAATGCGCCGCGCGACCCGTTGCGCCCGGTCATCGTTGCCCGACCAGACCGCGCCGGCGAGCCCATAGAGCGAATCGTTGGCGATGCGGACGGCCTCTTCCTCGTCCTTGTAGGTCAGAATCGAGAGCACGGGGCCGAAGATTTCCTCTTGTGCGATGGTCGCCTTCGGATGCACGCGGCCGAATACGGTCGGCCTCACGAAAAAGCCTTTCGAAAGGCCTTCGGGCATGGCGGGGCCGCCCGTCACCAGCTCGGCGCCCTCTTCCATGCCACGTTCGATATAGGCGCGCACGCGGGCCTGCTGAGCACTCGAAGCCAATGCGCCAAGGCGTGTCGTTTCGCTGCGCGGGTCGCCCGGCACATAGGCAACGGCTGCGGCCTTCGCCAACTCGCGCGCCTCTTCATAGCGCGATTCGGGCACGAGCATGCGTGTATGCGCGGAGCACGTCTGTCCGGCGTTCAGGAAGCACGCCGAGACAGTGCTCTTGACGGCCGTCGGAAAGTCCGCGTCGTCGAGAATCAGCGCGGCCGATTTTCCGCCGAGTTCGAGCGTGACGCGCTTCACGGTTGCGGCGGCGAGTTCCGCCACGCGCTTGCCCGCACGGGTCGAACCGGTAAAAGAAACCATATCGACGAACGGATGGCTCGCGACGATCTCGCCGACGACAGGTCCGTAGCCACTCACGAGATTAAAGACGCCCGCCGGCAGCCCCGCTTCGTGGATGGCTTCGGCCAACACGAATGCGTTGAGCGGTGCGATCTCCGAGGGTTTCAGTACGACGGTGCAGCCTGCCGCAAGCGCGGCGGCCACCTTGAGCGTGATCTGGTTGAGCGGATAGTTCCAGGGCGTGATGGCGGCGACCACGCCGACGGGTTCGCGCACGACAAGCGAGTTGCCCACGCGTTCTTCGAACGCAAACTCGCGTGCGAGTTTCGCGTACGCGTTCCAGTTATAGACGGGAGAGCCCACCTGGATTGCACGCACGAGTTTGATCGGCATGCCTACTTCGCCGCACATGAGCTGCGCGAGCTCCTCGGTGCGCGCCTTGAGACCGTCGGCGATCTTTTGAAGATAGTCGGCCCGTTTGGCGGGCGACGTGGACGCCCAAGATTCGAATGCAAGCTTCGCGGCTTCGATGGCGGCCTCGGCATCGGCCGCGGTGCCTTCGGGAATGCGGCCCATGACCGCTTCCGTGCCCGAATCGATGACGTCGATGGTACCGTTCGATGACGGCTTCAGCCACTTGCCGTCGATGTAAAGGTGCTCGTACGTTTTCATGGCGGATTCCGTCGGTGCGGGGTGATCGGATATTTTACGCGCGGCCCGACAGGCCTGCGCCGCAGAGGCATGATGCGACGCCTCGTGTTAGGACGCGCCTCGATGCAACCGGCTCCGCACGGGTCGAACAATGAAGCGATCGGCCGCCCAGACGGTTATGCAAGCGACGATGAGTGCGACGACAAAATAGAAAAGTAGGAGCAGCGTTTCTCCGTCGTCTGCCCCTTGCACGTGGAAGACATCGGCCAGAAAAAAGTACGCTCTCTGTCCAGCTGGGCTCTTGCGCAGTTCATCAACCCATTCCCAGCGGTATATGAGTTTTAGATAGGCGTAGGTGAGCGCGAAAACGGCTACGGTGCGTAACGCATGCCTCATTTGACCTCCACCACACCGAAGTACCTCATCTTCGAACCCGGGATATAACTAGGCGTAAGAGATAGGAGATAGGTTCGAAGGACGTTGAATCGCGACTGATCCGTCAGCGTAATACAACCTTCGCTCAGACGCTGTCGGCCAGCGGGGTGAAGGCGAAAGTTGTCGCGGCGCACCCCATTGACGACGACCCAATCAGCAATCGGCCGGTTGACTGGATGAAGTGAGAACCACTCGTTGCGATGCGAATCGCTAAACTCGTCCTTGATCGGATCCCAAAGCCACCCCAGCCGCCCGCCGCTCTGGCGAGCGATGATGTAGTAGCGTCCCTTTGGGATCGGGCCTGCTTTGACGAGCGCAGTGTCGGCTGGCTTATTTTCATGGCCCGCGTCGCCTGAAAATGCCGGAAAGGTCAGTCCGTCGCACATCAGCTTGCTGACCGGCTTGTCGTTCAGAATGAACGTGCAGTTTGCTGGCATTGCTGTTCGCCCTCGATTGATTTTTATCAAACGAAGGATATCCAAGGATACTCCGGTACGCTAGAGCGGGTGTTCGCAGATACGCGAAAGCACTTTCGGGTGAGCTGAAACGAGGCTCCTCAGCGCAGTCCAGTACATCACTTCTTTCCGTGAACTCCCTAATCCCGAATAGTCGCCTGTGGATCGGTTTGCTAGACTAACCTCGATCAACTACATTATTGCGGAACCTGCGCATTCAAGAACGCGCCGCATAGGAGACCGTCGGGGAAATACATGGCAACTGTCAACTATCTGAAAGAGCGCACAAACCTACGAACGATGCTTGTGTCCGTGCTTCTCCTCCTGCTCGGACTCGCTCTATTGGTCGTCAGCGAAACTGTCCCGCTGATAACTGACCGCCCGTGGCTAAAATCTATCACGTCGAATTTAGGTGGACTAGTCGTTGCGAGTATTTCTATTGCGACACTTTGGGAATTGTTCTCGAAGCGAGCACTATTCGATGAACTACTCGGTAAAGCGAATTTCGCTGAAGAAATTCGTGTTCTGGGGCTTGTCGGACTGTCGGTCAACCCTCTGAAGGGGGCGGATTTCTCGAAGTTGATCCGCAACGCAAATAAACTCGACATCTTCGTCTGCTACGCGAATACTTGGCGGAATAGCTACGAGCAAGACTTGCGCGTCCTTGCAAGGAAACCCAATGCCCGCGTCCGGCTGATCGTCCCTGACCCGACCAATCAACGCATTATCGAAGAACTCGCCCATCGCTTCAACGCGGCGAATGCGCAAGAGATCGTAGACAGGATCGAGACAGCTCAACGTGAATTCAAGGCACTTTTCACGGCTGCAGAAAGCAGTGCGGATTTCTCGATATGGACGCACCATGAAACGCCCGTAACGAGCTTCTACAGATTCGATAACGTGGCCGTGATGACTCTCTACAAACACGCACGCGGCCGAGGCGACACGCCCACAGTTATCGCCGAACGTCCTGGGGGCCTGTATTCGTATATAGAGAATGAGGTCGATGCGATGGTCAAAGGAGTCGGAGGACAAGCTGCCCTCGCGACTCGCATCTACCCCGTCGCGCCATAGCCCCAACATCGAATCACGGAGGATCGGCAAGAACGCCAACGAGCTGCGATGCCGGTCGAGCACACCGAGGCATTTTGGCTGGCGCAACAGTTTCCCGCCACGCCATCGTCACGGCGAGCGCTGCGGGCGAAATCGAAATTTAGCTCTTCGAATCTTACTCCACCCCCTGGCTCGCCAGGAAATCCTCGTAATTCCCCCCGAAGTCATACAACGTCCCAT
>CBJLAJ010000043.1:0-34243 GCA_966421005.1 uncultured Paraburkholderia sp. | reverse complement strand
GACTCGCGACGCGTCAGGACGACCGTCGACTCGCTTTCGATGATCTTGTCCGCCTTTTCCAGTGCGGCTTGCACGATAAACTGGTTCAACGTCGCGCCCACAAGGTCTGCCGCCACCTGCAGCTTTTCCTGAACGTGGTCGGTGATTCTCGTGGTGAGCCGTTTGTTGGTAGTGGTTTGAGCGAGCATGGCTGCCTCGTTGCCGGAAAAGACGTGACGATTTGAAGTATAGACCGGTGGCGTCATTTTGTCACCGACAAGCCAGCTATACGAAAAGCAAGGGTTTTCCCTTATTAAGCCCCCGCAATCGATCACTCGAAATACACCCCTTTCCCCGTCCTTATCCGCCGATCGTCGATAGACGCCAACAGGAATAATCGCTCTCACTGAACAAGCGGCATGTTGCCGCGTCCGGAGCGGAGAACCCCTGTGGCAGAGGATAGCGACCTCGAGAAAACCGAATCAGCCACCCCCCGGCGCCTGGAGAAGGCGCGCGAAGAGGGGCAGGTTGCGCGTTCGCGGGAGCTGGCGTCGTTCGCGCTGCTCGCCGCGGGCTTCTTCGGTGTCTGGGGGCTGTCCGGTCCGATCGGCGCGCATCTGCAAACGATGTTGCGTGGCGCGTTCACGTTCAACCACGCGAGCGTCGTCGATACGAACCGTATGCTGATCGGCGCCGGCGCGGCCGGTCGCGAAGGGCTCCTGGCCGTGCTGCCAGTGCTCGCGCTGACCGGTGTCGCCGCGCTGGCCGCGCCGATGGCGATAGGCGGCTGGCTTCTCTCGCCCAACGTTTTCCAGTTCAAACCCGAGCGCGTCAATCCGATTGCCGGCTTCGGCCGCATCTTCTCGCTCAACGGCCCGATTCAGGTCGGCATGTCGATCGCCAAGGTGCTCGTCGTCGCGGGCATCGGCGGCACCGCCGTCTGGCACCGCAAGGACGAACTGCTTTCGCTTGCCAACGAGTCGCTCACGGCCGCGCTCGGCCATGGTCTCTCGCTGATCGCGATGTGCTGCGCCTGGACCGTGGGCGGCATTTTCGTGATCGCGGCGCTCGATGTTCCGTACCAGCTCTGGCAATTCCACAAGAAACTGCGCATGACGAAGGAAGAAGTGAAGCGGGAGCACCGTGAAAGCGAGGGCGACCCCCATGTGAAGGGCCGCATTCGCCAACAGCAGCGAGCCATCGCCCGCCGCCGCATGATGAGCGCGGTGCCGAAGGCCGACGTGATCGTCACGAACCCGACGCATTATGCGGTCGCGCTGCAGTACGCCGATGGCGAAATGCGTGCGCCGAAGGTGGTGGCCAAGGGCGTGAACCTCGTGGCCGCCCGCATCCGCGAGCTTGGGACCGAGCACAACGTGCCGCTGCTCGAAGCGCCGCCGCTCGCTCGTGCGCTCTATCACAACGTCGAGCTCAACCGCGAAATCCCGGGCGCCCTTTACAGCGCCGTGGCCGAAGTGCTCGCGTGGGTTTATCAACTGCGGCGCTTCCGCGACGAAGGCGGCGATGTGCCCGCCGCGCCGACGGAACTCGAAGTGCCGGCCGGTATGGACAAGGGCCCGATTTCGGATGAAGACATGCGCGAGGAAGAAGAGGATGCGCTCGGTATGAATAACGGAGCCTCGGCATGAACGCGCGCGTCGGAAGCCTCTTCGGCAAGCGGCCGCCCGCACTGGCCGCCACGAATCTGAGGGCACTCGCGGGTCCGATCCTGATCTGCATGATCCTCGGCATGATGATCCTGCCGTTGCCGCCGTTCCTGCTGGATCTGCTGTTCACGTTCAACATCGCCCTTTCTGTGATGGTGCTGCTCGTCAGCATGTACACGATGAAGCCGCTCGACTTTGCGGCGTTCCCGAGCGTGCTGCTGTTCTCGACGCTGCTGCGGCTTTCGCTGAACGTCGCCTCGACGCGTATCGTGCTGCTCGAAGGTCACACGGGGCCGGCCGCGGCGGGTCGCGTGATCGAATCGTTCGGTCACTTTCTCGTCGGCGGCAACTTCGCCGTCGGTATCGTCGTGTTCGCGATCCTCATGGTCATCAACTTCATGGTGATCACGAAGGGCGCGGGGCGTATCGCCGAAGTGGCGGCGCGCTTCACGCTCGATGCGATGCCCGGCAAGCAGATGGCCATCGACGCCGATCTGAACGCGGGCCTCATCAACGAAGAGGGTGCGCGCAAGCGTCGCCAGGCCGTTTCGCAGGAAGCCGAGTTCTACGGCGCGATGGACGGTGCCTCGAAGTTCGTGCGCGGCGATGCGATCGCGGGCCTCATCATCATGGTCGTCAACGTGTTCGGCGGGCTCATCGTCGGCATGGTTCAGCACGGCATGGATTTCGAGTCCGCCGGCACGACTTATACGCTGCTCACGATCGGTGACGGGCTCGTCGCGCAAATCCCGTCGCTGATCATCTCGACCGCTGCCGGCGTGATCGTCTCGCGCGTCGCCACCGAAGAGGACATCGGCACCCAGCTCACGGGCCAGCTTTTCACGAACCCGCGTGTGCTGATGATCACGGGCGTGATCATCATGGTGCTCGGCCTGATTCCCGGCATGCCGCATTTCGCGTTCGTGCTGCTCGGCGGCGGCGCGATCCAGTTGAGCCGCATGCTGAAAAAGCGTGCCGAGCAGGCGAAGGCGAGCGCCGTGCTCCTCGATGCCGCCCCGGCTGTCACCGCCCCCGCCGAGGCGCACGAAGCGAGCTGGGACGACGTGACGCTCATCGATACGCTGGGCCTCGAAGTGGGCTACCGCCTCATTCCGCTCGTCGACAAGAACACCGATGGCGAACTGCTCAAGCGCATCAAGAGCATCCGCAAGAAGTTCGCTCAGGAAATCGGTTTCCTGCCGCCCGTCATCCATATCCGCGACAACCTCGAGCTGCGTCCGAATGGCTATCGCATCGCGTTGAAGGGTGTCGAAGTGGGTGTCGGCGAGGCGTATCCGGGCCAGTGGCTCGCCATCAATCCGGGGCAGGTTTCGGCCGCGTTGCCGGGCACGCCGACGCAGGACCCGGCCTTCGGCCTGCCCGCGGTCTGGATCGATACGAATCTGCGCGAACAGGCACAGGTCTATGGCTACACCGTCGTCGATGCGAGCACCGTCGTCGCCACGCATCTGAATCATCTCGTGGTCCAGCACGCGGCGGAACTGCTCGGCCGGCAGGAAGTGCAGCAGCTCATCACGCGTATCGGCAAGGATGCACCCTCGCTCGTCGAAGACCTCGTGCCGAAGACGCTTTCGCTCTCCACGCTGCAAAAAGTCCTGCAAAACCTGCTCGAAGAAGCTGTGCCCATCCGAGATATGCGCACGATCCTCGAAGCGCTTAGCGAACAGACAGGCAAGAGCGGCGACGCGCATGAACTCACCGCCATGGTTCGCCTCGCGCTGGGCCGTGCGATCACGCAGCAGTGGTATCCCGGCGTAGGCGAGATGCAGGTGATGGGGCTCGACGCGAATCTCGAACGCGTGCTCTCGCAAGCGCTCTCGACCGGTACCAACCCCGGGCTCGAGCCGGGTCTCGCTCACTCGCTTCTGACGGAGACGCAACGCGCGATCGCCCGTCAACAGAATTCCGGGCTGCCGCCTGTGCTGCTCGTGCAGCACGCGCTGCGCACGATGCTCGCGCGGTTTTTGCGCCGCAGCCTGCCGCAATTGAAAGTGCTCTCGTACGCTGAAGTGCCCGAGTCACGCACGATCAAAGTCGTCAACCTCATCGGGGGTCTAGCTTGAACATTCGTAAATTCATTGGTGCAACGAGCCGCGACGCTTTGCGTCTCGTGCGCGAGGCCCTCGGTGCCGACGCGGTCGTCCTTTCCAACCGTACGAACGACGACGGTACAGTCGAAATCGTGGCGCTGGCCGATACGGATTTCTCGGCCATCGCACCCAGCGCCGGCGACGATGCGGGGCAAGGCATGGGGCATCAGCCGCGCCGCGCGCCGGCCGCAATGCCAGCCATCCCGCAGACGATGACGCCGCAGCTTGGCGCCGCATCCGGCATGGCGCCTGTCAATCCGTACGCCAACGGCATGCCGGACGTGTTCTCGGCGGTCTTCGGGGCAAGCCCGGAAGCGGGGCTTGGCGCGAGCGCCGCACCCGCGGCGGGACTGCCCAACGCCGGTGCGGCTGCTGCGACCGGCACGGCCGCGGCGCAATCCGCGGGTTTCGCTTCTCGCGAGTCGCGTGCCGAAGCGAACGCGGCTCACGCTGCGCCCAACGCGGCCCGGCCCGTGCGCGCCGCGCGCCCGGCTGCGCCCGCCGTTGCCGAGGCATCGCCGACGCTGGCCGAATCGAACCCCTGGCTCATCGATCACGCGCAGCGCATTGCTTCGCAGCAACGTGGCGCCGAGTCGGTCCAGGCCGCTCACACCGCGCGCACCCACGCAATGACGCCGGCTGCCGCCGCCGCGAAGGGGCTCGGTACGCCGGGCAAGATTCTTTCGCCGGAAGAGCTCGCCGCCGCGCAACTCCCCGACTGGGCGCAAGAAGCTGCGCAAGTCGCCGCGCGCCGTGCCATGCCGCGTATCGCGCCGGCATTCGAGGGCGTGCCTTCGAAGAGCGGTAACGCCGAAGAGACGGCGGCCGTGGCCGATGCGGTGCGTGCGCGCATCGAAGAAGTCGTCAACCAGACCGTGATGAGCGAGCTTTCGTCGCTGCGCGGCATGATGGAAGAACAGTTCGCGGGCCTGCTGTGGGGCGAGCGCCAGCGCCGCAACCCGACGCAGAGCACGCTCACGAAACAGCTTTTCGCGGCCGGTTTTTCGGCGCAGCTCGTGCGGATGATGGTCGAGCACATGCCCGAGCTCGAGAACGCCGAGGCAGGGATGGAGTGGGTGCAGTCGGTGCTCGGCGCCAACCTGCCCGTGCTCGAGAACGAAGAGGCGCTGATGGAGCGCGGCGGCGTGTTCGCGCTGATGGGACCGACGGGCGTCGGCAAGACGACGACGACGGCCAAGCTGGCGGCGCGCTGCGTCATGCGCTTCGGCGCCAGCAAGGTCGCGCTGCTGTCCACCGACAGCTACCGGATCGGCGGTCACGAGCAGTTGCGCATCTTCGGCAAGATTCTCGGCGTATCCGTGCATGCGGTCAAAGATGCGGCGGATCTGCAACTGGCGCTCACCGAGCTGCGCAACAAGCACATCGTGCTGATCGACACCATCGGCATGAGCCAGCGCGATCGCACGGTCTCGGACCAGATCGCCATGCTTTGCGGTGCCGGCCTGCCGGTGCAGCGCCTGTTGCTGCTCAATGCGACGAGCCACGGCGATACGCTCAACGAAGTCGTGCAGGCCTATCGCAGCGCCGAAGGCCAGCCCGAGCTTGCCGGCTGCATCCTGACGAAACTCGACGAAGCCACGAACCTGGGCGGCGTGCTCGATACGGTGATCCGCTACAAGCTCCCCGTGCACTACGTGTCGACGGGACAGAAGGTGCCGGAGAACCTTTACGTTGCGACGAAGAAGTTTCTGATCAAGAGCGCGTTCTGCATTCCGCGCGACCGGTCGCCGTTCGTGCCGCACGACGACGACATTCCGGCTTTGCTCTCTTCGCTCTCCAGCCGTACGAACGCCGAGCTCCACGAGGTTCGCTTTGGATAAGCACGTTACCGACCAGGCCGAAGGGCTGCGCAGGCTGCTCGCGAAAAGCGGCTCGCGCGTTGTAGCAGTCACGGGCGGGCCCGTGGGTGTGGGCTGCACGTCGACGGTCGTCAATCTGGCGGCAGCGCTGGCGGGGCTCGGCAAGGATGTCCTCGTCATCGACGAATGTCTCGGTGCGAATTCCGTCTCCGCGATGCTGGGTGGCGTGAGTGGCGCGGGCAACCTGCGTGCGTTCCTCGCCGGCGACATCGGCATCGAGGAAGCCGCGCCGCGCCATCCGCTGGGATTCTCGGTGCTCGCCGCTTCGCGCGAGAACTGCGCCGGCTACAGCGCCGCGCAGCTTCACGCGATGCTGGCCGGGCCGGCCGACGTCGTGCTCATCGATGCGCGGCTCGACCGGCGCGGCATGCTCTCGGCGCTCGCGTCGCAGGCCAATGACGTGATGATCGTCACGCGCGTCGCGGCACAGGCCATCACCGAGGCCTATGCCGGAATGAAAAGGTTGCACTACGAACATGCGATCGCGCAGTTCCGCGTGCTCGTGAATCACGTGTCGAGCCAGGCGGATGCGCACACGGCGTTCGAAAACCTCGCTGAAGTGGCCGCGCGCTATCTGACGGTGTCGATTGCCGACGCCGGCTGCATTGCGGAGGACCCGTTCATGGAGCGTTCGCTCGAGCTCGGGCGATGCGTCGTCGACGCGTTTCCGTCCGCGCCGTCCGCGCGCGATTTTCGGCACGTCGCTGCCGAGATGCTTTATTGGCCGATGCGCCCGGCGCTTTCGTCGTGCGCAACGACCACCACGGTACGCACGGCCATGCCGGCGTCGGCGCTCGCCGACGCACCGGCCGCGCGTCAACACGCTTGAAACGTTAGGGACAAGGAGAAGGGGACCCTCGATGTACAACGCTCAAGGGAAAATGTCCCAGACGGATGTTTTGGAGCAATACGCGCCGCTCGTGCGCAGGCTGGGTTTGCAACTCGTGGCGAAGATGCCGGCGAGCGTCGATCTGGACGATCTGATTCAGGCCGGCATGATCGGCCTGCTCGATGCGGCGAGCCGCTACAAGGAAGATCAGGGCGCGCAGTTCGAAACCTACGCGAGTCAGCGGATTCGCGGCGCGATGCTCGACGAGCTGCGCAACAACGACTGGTTGCCGCGTTCGCTGCGCAAGACGTCGCGCGAGGTCGAGTCGGCCGTGCATCAGGTCGAGCAGCGGCTCGGACGCTCGGCGAGCGAGACCGAAGTTGCCGATCATCTGAACATGCCGCTCGATAACTACCAGTCGATGCTGCAGGATCTGCACGGCTCGCAGCTCATCTATTACGAAGACTTCGATCGTTCGGCCGACGACGAACCGTTCCTCGACCGTTACTGTGTCGACCATACGGACCCGCTTTCGGCGCTGCTCGATGAGAGCCTGCGCGCGGCGCTCGTCGAGGCGATCGACAAGTTGCCCGAGCGTGAGAAGCTTTTGATGTCGCTTTACTACGAGCGCGGGATGAACCTGCGCGAGATTGGAGCGGTGATGGAGGTCAGCGAATCGCGTGTATGTCAGCTGCACAGCCAGGCCGTCGCACGGTTGCGCGCGCGGTTGAGGGAGATGGCTTGGGCGAGTGTGGACTGAGCGATCGAGGCAGGACTAAAACGTCGCGCGCGGCCCGTTATTCGAAAGGGTTCAGGACGCGAGCGCCTGTTCCCGCAAAGTCGTCGACGTTTCGCGTTACGACGGTCAAATCATGGATCAATGCGGTCGCCGCGATCAACTTGTCCAGCGCGTGCTCCGGGTGCGGGACCCTCAGACGGCCCCATACCTGAGCGGTCTCCTCGTCGACCGGCAAGATGTTTTGCCCGAACTCCTGCAACGCCGAGTTCAGCCACGCTTCGAGGCGGGTCGCCTGCGGCTCGTCCCCTCGATGTCGAATTAGCTCGACACCCCGCCTCAGTTCACCGACGGTCACGACCGACATGTAAAGGTCGATATCGTCGTCATGCGCCGCCTGCTTGAAGAAGGTCAGGACGCCCTTGTTGGCTCGAGCTTGTTTGCGAATCTCGCTGATGACGTTCGTGTCAACCAAATACATGCCCTGCCTCGCCGTCGTCCACTCGCACGAAATCGGCGTCATCACCTACGTCAGGCATCGCCATGAGCACTTCAGCGAACGTTCTGCGCTGCGGACCACGCAGGGCCCGCGCGAGAATCTCGCGATGCTCGGCTTCCGCGCTTCGACCGTGCGCGGCCGCGCGCTCTTTCAGCCTCCGAACGAGCGCGTCGTCCAGATTTCTCACCACGAGATTTGCCATGCTTTCGCCTCCATCAACAACGTGCTATCAATGATAGCACTGCCTCGGGCGTAAGAGGGGATATTGGCTTGGTAGGGAACGACCTTGAATGCCAGCCTGCTCGGAATCGCACCGGCGCGGAGCGCGCGTACGAGCTAAGGTGCCACGCATCGACGGGTGCCCGGGGCGATTCCCGAGGCGGAGGACAGCTACGTTGCAGCGGCTGCCCTTAATGATGAGATGGATTCTTCAATAAATTCAAGTGCTTGAGGTCGCAGCATGTTTAGCGTACTATCGAGTACGCTAAGTGGAAGAGGCCAGCATGAGGGATTGGCGTTTTTATGGGCGACGTAGCACGCTGGAGCAACTGCGAGGACTTCTCGAGGAGCCTCGTTGGTTCTTCTGCAGGATACAGGGCCGTCGTCGCATTGGTAAAACGACTCTTCTACGGGAGCTGACGCGCGCGGATGAAGCGCTGGCCGGGCGCCTCTTCTATGTCCAGATTCCGGATTCCGACCAGACAGATGTCTCGGGCCAGTTTCGACGTGCACTTCAGGACAGTCTTTCCGACACTGTTCAAGCACTCGCGAATGATGTGCACGACTTCGCCTCGATGGCGCGTGCAATTGCCGCCATGAACAGAGCCGGCATCATCGTGATCCTGGACGAATTCCAGTACTTCACCTCCCCGCAGCTTGCCCCGTTCAATTCGTTCCTTCAGGGCGAAGTAGACGTTCTGCGCGACTCGAAGCGCGGCGGCCTTTTTGTGCTGGGATCGTTGCAATCCGAGATGAGTGCGCTGCTTGACGATACGGCTGCACCGCTGTATGGCAGATTGACTCACTCCTTTCATCTCGACCACTGGGATTTTGAAGACCTGCTGGCGGTGTACAACGACCACGGCCTCAAAGATCCCTACCAATGGCTGGTCTTATGGTCCTACTTCGAGGGTGTCCCGAAGTTTTACAGAGACGCCTACGCGCAAGGACTTTTCGATGTCTCACCGGACTTGCTGCGCAAAGAGTTGCTCGTTCGCCTGTTTCTGAGCGAGGGCAGCCCGCTCTCGGAGGAGGCGGACACCTCTTTCCTGCGAGAGATGAAGGGCCATTTGTTCTCCATCCTGCATTTCGTGGCAGACCACCCGGGCATTGGCCACAACGAGCTCGTAGCCGGCATGCAATCGGCTGCGGACACGAGCCGTTCATTGGGCGCTCAGCTCAAGAAGCTGGTCGACAACTATGGCATGATCGACCGGCGCCATCCGGTGTTCTCGGATAGCCGGAGCCGCAACGCTCGATACTACGTCACGGACAATTTCCTACAGGCTTGGCTTGCGGTTGTCCGGCCAACGCGGGACGCGGCGCGAATGCAACCGCGCGAACGGATACTGGAAAAGGCCAGACCGCGCAGTCAGACGATCGAGGGCGTCGCATTCGAAAAGCTTGTTCGGCAGTTGCACATCGAATGTTCGAGAAAGGGCAAAGGAGACTTTCCCATTACTTCTATCGAGGTGGGATTTTGGAACCGTGCTCGTTCGATTGATCGCCTGATCGAAATCGACATCGTGGCCTTGAACAGCGACGACAAACGTGTGCGTTTCGGCTCGTGCAAACGGAGTGCGAGCGCACACGATAATGGTGCGCTTGCCACCTTCGAGCGCCATGTCGAGGGATTCATGTCGACTGCGGAGGGGCGTAAGCTCGCGGGCTGGGAGGTTGAAAAGGTACTGTTTTCGCCGACCTTCTCCAAGCAAGAGGCGTCCGATCTCGAAAAGCGCTCATACCGCTGCCTCGATCTGGACGCATACGCGCAGCTTTTTTAAACGGACGAAACTGCCAATCAGGGCGCGCGGTTCGAACCCTACGCGAGCTTGTGGATCCGGGTGGGGGTGTGCTCGACGAGATGCGCAACAAAGAGGGCCCCGCCGGTCGCCGGGGCCCAGTTTTTTCTGGTGCAGTGACCATCGAGAACCGCTATTTGCGCCAAAGCAAACGCTGTTTGATGGGGATCACCGGATCAGGGATATCGCTCGCATCCATGCCAAGAAGATCCATGTATGCCTTGTTATGCTGATAGCCGGCTTGTGTATCGAATAACTTGTCCGGATCACCACCAAGGAGGTTTTCGTTGATGGATCCAGGGAGTGGAATCAGTGGGCTTGGCTGTGTGTATTCGAAGTCTTTTGTCGCAGAAATGACGAATTCAATCAGATCGATCTCCTTCTGGGGTGTTTTGATTTTCGGGTTATAGATAGTTTCGATCTTTTTTAGACTCTTTGCGTTCCACGCGCAAGGGACGCAATCCAGCGTGTTGATCAGTCTGATGCCATCGGTAATTTTGTCCGCGAAATATGCGGCAAAGCTGTCATTGCCCGCCGTGGGGGCGGCAAACGTGTTGCATTGAAAGGTTCGGCCTTGGCACTTGTACGTCAAATACGGTGCGAGTACGGTAGCCAGTGCTCCGCCCAGGCTGTGACCGACTACTTGAAATGTCGACTTGGGTGAAATGGTGTCAATGAAGTCGGTCAGTAGCGGAACGTTTATGTCAAGGGATGACTTTGTGGTCAATACGTTCTGGATGCCGTTCCAGGCTCCCTGCGATATCTGCGCGGCCGATGGACTACCCGGGATCAATTGATTCAATGGTTGAAGCTGAAAGACTGCATTGTCTTCGTCATTGATATCATAACTTGAATCCGGATTTGTGCCACTCGTCACGACGCGATAATCATCGGAGGAGCGCTTCAAGACAACCGTCAAATTGGCAGAGATTCCATTGTCGGTAAATATGGCGGGCCCCCAGGCAACGGAGAAATCCTTTCCTTTCTTTGATTTGGCAAGGCGCGAGAGTATATTGTTTTTGACGGTGCCCGGATCGGGGTTGTTAATGTCTTGTCCGGCATCGTTTTTCGTTGCGTTATTGATTATAAACGCTAGCGTGAGATTGGTTTGAAGGTCACCAACGGTTTCTTCGGGTAGCATCTGACTATCTCCTATGAGTTGGAGCGCGAGCCCGATCGGGAATCCGGAGGGGGCGCTCGTTGGCATCACGGATATGTGGGGCCGGCCGCTCGAGCGACGCAGGGTGCGCGCTTCGCTTCGTAGCGTATCGATGCAGGCGACCTACGACGCTAGTAGTACTGTTAGTGTTGCAGACCCGGGTTTTGTAATAGCGCCGTCATCGCGTGGTTGACTGAGCGGTTTCCTCGTCGATTGGCAAGATGTTTTCTCTGAACTCGTGCAACGCCGAGTTCAGCCAGGCTTCGAGGCGGGTCGCTTGCTGCTCGTCCCCTCGACGTTGAATTAGCTCGACACCCCGTCTCAGTTCATCGACCGTCACGACCGCCATGTAAAGGTCGATTCGTCGTCATGCGCCGCTATGCCCCTTAGGATGGCCAAAGACCGAATCGAACCTGACATTTCTGATGGGTCAACTATCCCTGGACTGCACTTATTGTTTCTGTGGCAAGACGCGAAGGCATTCGAGGGAAAAATGTCAGGAATCGTTGCTTCCAATAAGCCGTTCGGATACTTGTTTGATAGCGCGGAAGGCTTGGGCGCGGATGCCGCGCGGAGAAAGCTGCAGCAGGCCGCACAACTCGCGATCCAAGTCGAGTTCGCCACGATTCCGCCGTACTTGAGCGCACTCTACTCGATTGGCGACGTCGGTAGCCAAGCGTATCAACTGCTGCGCTCGGTGGTAATGGAGGAAATGTTCCATGTCAATCAGGCGGCCAATCTGCTCGTCGGCATCGGAGGGCAACCGAGACTGACCGGCGATGCAGCGCCGGTCTATCCGTGCTATCTGCCCCACGCCAACCCGAAGCGCACGCCATACATTGGCCTTTGCCCGGCCACTCCCCAGGTGTTCGAGAGCACGTTTGCGGCGATCGAGGCTCCGGCTGCGCCGCATGCGCCGGCCCAAGGCGACCAGTACGACACGATCGCTCAACTATACGAATTCCTGCGCGACGGCATCGTGCACTATCGACGACAGACGCTCGGTCCGCCGCTTTTCAAGCCGAGCCCTGGCGCACGTCAGCGCACGGACATCTATCTGGGAAAATTCGGTGGCCGCCCGATTGCCGTTCGCGACGTCGACAGCGCCTTGGAAGGCATCGAGCAAATCATGCAGCAAGGCGAGGGCAGTGCGCTCGTCGGAGAAGCAATCACCGCGACGAGCCGGTGGGGCACGTATAACTATTTCGGCGATCGCGTCGACGGCACGTACGGCCCGATCATCGGCACGCCATACGAGATGTCGCACTTCCGGAAGTTCCGCAAGGCGGCACTCGACATCGCGAACTTTCCCGCTGCCTACCCGATCGTTTCGAATCCCAAGCGCTCCGAGTTCACGAGCGAGATTGCGCTGCGCTTGGTGGAAACATTCGACGTCGCCTACAGCATGATGCTCGACGCGCTCGAGCGTAGCTTCGTCGCAGCGTTGCCAGGGCCGGCAAACCAGCCCGACCCGTTCTTCGCGCTGGCATTGCCGCTCATGCACCACGTCATGCCCAAACTCGCGCGTGGCCTGATGCAAACGCCGATGCTGATCGATGGCGATGGCGCCGTGGGGCCCAATGCGGCGCCGACATACCTGTACCGGCCCGGATGCGACGCACTCACGTTGACGCAGCACCATGCCGGCGCGCGCGAGGCCGCGTCGAACATAACGGACCGCAGACGACGCAACGAACTGCTGGTCATGCTCGACGATGTGCGGATTCATACGGAGGCGCTGATGACGCTGCAGCTCAGTCTCTCGCCAACCCGTTAGTGGGACGCGAAGCTCATGGCCGAATACAAGATCCATCCGTCGATCGGCATTGCGCGAGTCGGCAATGCACCCGCGAAGTTTTATATCGGACCGGAAACCTACCGAGGGTTGCCGATCAATCCTGACGGACGACCATTTGAGCAGGCCGACCTTCGCGACGAGGCAGCGCGGCTTTGCCGACAGGCTGCACGGTTTCGCGTATATCGCATCGAAGGCGACTCCGTCGAGGAAGTAACGTTGGATACGGCCAACGTCAAATCGATTCGCTGGAGCGTCCACCTCGCGAACAAGAAGCCGAGTTGGTACGAGTTCGTGCCGTTGCAAGGCCCAGACGGAATTGCGCCGAATCATCCGCTGCGCAATGCCGCTCATCCCAGTCGTCACGAGTTGTTGATCGACGCGGGGCCACGGCAGATTGCCGGCCGACAGCAGTCGAATGTGCATTTCAACCGCGACCAGATCCCGCCGGGATATCAGGGGGCGCACTTCCCGCCAGGGCCGCTCCATCCGACGCTGAGCCCGATCGATACGTTGGGCGAGCTCCAAACCGATGCCCACGGACGGCTGCTTGTGCTTGGTGGCTACGGCGTTTCCGGGACCATGGATCCCGAGCCGGAACTCAACGACTACGCCAATAACGACGGATGGTGGGACGATACCTCGGATGGTCCGGTCGGCGCGAGCATCGAATTCGTGGATGGCGCGATCATCGAGGCCGCTGGCGCTCGCGTGATCGTCGCACCACCCAAATTCGCGCCTGAAATCCCGAATCTGGTCACGCTGTACGACCTCATGTTCGACGTGATGGTCCGCGCGGGCCGCTATCCGGAAATCTACGCCGGCAGCATATGGCAGTCCGGTCCCAACGGTTACCGGCCCAATTTCCAGACCGAGATCCAGCCCTTTCTCGAACGCGCGACGTTGTATCCGTGGCTGACGGCGATGCCGTCGAAGCCGCACAAATTCGATCTTGCGAAACTGAGAGCGATCGGCGCAAACGGCGATGGGGCCTGCGAGTTCGAGGGTTTGAGACGCTATATCGTGGACGTGCTGCGCCCGCCCGGTGCAGAGAACGGCTTGTACAATGCAGCCGGCAGGCTGATGATGCCGTTCCTCGGCGGCGACGATTCCGCCGCCGACACCGCCACGGCCCAATACATGCGGATAACCGATACGCAGTATTTCTTTTTGCAGCAGTGGGCCAACGGATACTTTGTCGATCGTCTCTCCGATGCGAATGCAGCCGATGCGCTCACGCGGGCGGTGCTCGATAGCTGTGTCGGCGCACCGCTTTGCCCAGGCATCGAAATGACGTGGATCGCGCGTCTTGTAGAAATCTATGTCGAGCCGTTTCGGATACGCAATCGCTTTGTTGAGAACGGCCCGTTGCGCCTCGGTTATGAGCCCGCGTCCGGGATGGAGCCGGGCGACCTGACGCGTTATATGGCCATTCCATGGCAGAGCGATTTCAACGAATGTTCATCATATCCCATCGGCGATCGCTTCATCTGGTGGTGGCCGCCCCATCGGCCGACGTTCGTCTACCTCGAACCGCAGCAGGAATCGGTCGCCAACGGTGCGGCGCCGGCAACGGCAACGATGACCCCCGACTCGCACTCGGGCGTTCAGGTGCCATGGATCGGCACTGACTTCGATCAGTTGGCCAAGGACTATATCGGGTTCGCCGATGACGTCGATATGGTCCGGTATTGGTCTCAGTTGGGATTTGTCATGGAGAAGTCGATCGACGGGGCGCCCCGCTTTGTCGAAGTCGAGCGGACGCTCCCGAGGCCTTTTATTCCGCCCACGCGGGCGTCGTGATGCGCCGTGTCGACTGACATCGACGATGTCCTGATCGTTGGAGCCGGACCGGCCGGCTGTGCCACGGCGCTTGCCGTGGCCGCGTCGGGGTACCGTGTGGTTGTGCTGGATCGGCCTGCGGCACAGTCCTTTCGCATCGGGGAATCGGCTGCGCCCGATGTAGGGGCGCTGCTGCGGCGCTTAGATGTCGACAGTCGTCTCGACCGATGTGGACACATTCCTTACCACGGCAATATTTCGCTCTGGGGCGGCCGCGAACCTCGTTTGGATCACTTTTTGTCGCGCGGTGTCGGACATGGGTGGCACCTCGATCGCCGCGCATTCGACGAGCAATTGCGCAGCGAAGTCCGAGCCCGGGGCATTCGATTGCATCGTTGCGATGGCATCGGAAACATCATTCCTTCTGCCGATGGGTGGCGGGTGCAAGCGCACGGGCTGGGGAAAGTATCGGCGCGCGTTGTCGTCGATGCGGGCGGCAGGCGCTCCCCGTTGGCCATCCGACTCGGCGTGGCGAGGCGAAAGCTCGATAAGCTCGTTGCGCTTGCGGTACGCCTGAAGTGCTCGCACAGTCTGACGGGCGTCTCACTGGTGGAGGCGTTTGCTGACGGATGGTGGTACGCGGCACCGTTGCCGAATGGGCATGCGTTAGTTGCGCTGATGACCGATCAGGACATTGCGATGGCGCGCGGCTTTCGCGGTTGGCAAGCGTACGTTCAAGCATGGCGCGATTCGCGATTGCTCGCGAAGTATGTGTCGCCGCCTTTAGCGCCCGCTTCCATTCGTAATTACGCTGCGCACAGTGGCTGCCTGGAGCGAGCGGCGGGAATGGGATGGATAGCCGTCGGCGATGCGTTGATGGGATGGGACCCGCTGACATCGTCGGGAATATCGGGCGCGCTCGCCGACGGATTGGCCGCCGCGCCTGCGATCGTCGACATGCTCGCGGGCGGGCGGGATGGTGCGCGAGCGTATGCGCGGCGCGCCAACGCTGTGTTCAACCGCTACTTGGCGGAGCGTTCGCAACGCTACAGTTCCGAATCGAGCTGGCCGCAAAGCGTATTTTGGGCGCGGCGCACTCGGGCGCCCGCAGGGTGAATGCTAGTCTGTACCAAGAAGAGCGATGTAGGCGTCATTATGCTGGTAGTCAACTTGAAGATCGAATGCCGTTAGCGCGGTGCTCGATTGAATAAGTTGCTCGCTAATGGAGCCCGTTAGCTGGAAGGACAAAGAATTACTGAGATTGCCTGGCTGAGAGTAGGCGAGATCTTTGGTCAAGGAAACGGCGTTTTCAATTTTTTCCATGAGCGAGGCTGGAGTATTGATTGCGGGAGCGTAAATGCTTTCGATCTGCCTGAGGCTTTCTGCATTCCATGCGTAGGGGACGATATCCAAGGTATTAAAAACACGAATCGCCCGATTGGACAGTTGGTTGTCAAAATACTAGGAAAACGCCACGTTCCCCGCCGTCGGTGCGGCAAACGTGTGGCATTGAACTATTTTTTCTTGATACCGAGACGACAGATACAACGCGAGGACGGACGCTAGTGCTCCACCCAGGCTGTGACCAATCACCTGGATTGTCGAGCCAGCCGGAATGTCGCCCAGAAAGTCGACCAGAGAGGTCGATCCAGGATCGAGCAGTGAGGGTGTTGCCAGTATTTTCTGCACTCCGTCCCAACATCCTTGCGAGATGCGCGCCTCGGACGGACAACTCTGAAGAAGCTGATTCAGCGGTTGAAGCTGGAAGACGGCATCCCAGCACAATGTGGCCGACGGTCGGCTGAAGCCACTGCGCGTCTGCGCTAACATTGGTGCGAATCGGAGCGCGCCCAGCGTGGGACGTCGCGCAAGCGGAGGATTTGTGAATGCCTGTTATCGGCTTCAGCCACTACAATCTGCGCGGCGATCGACGCATGGTCGACGCGCTACGCGATTTCTATGTCGATGTCGTTGGGCTGACGCTCGGCGAGCGACCGCCATTCGCGCATTTCGGCTATTGGCTCTACATCGGAGATCAAGCTGTGCTGCACCTGAGCGAAGTGCGTCCGAACGAGGTGCCAGCAACACACGTGAAGGGTACGTTCGATCATGTCGCGTTTTCCTGCGTGGGACGGCAGGAATTCGAGGCGCGGCTATCCGAGCGTGGGATCGGCTATCGGCAATCGCATGTGCCGCTGACCCGAACGCATCAGTTTTTTCTTCGGGATCCCGCTGGCAACGGTGTCGAACTGAACTTCGCTGACGAGGGGCAGAAGGCTTAAACCACCGAAACACGCCCATCGGGCCCATACACGCCCGACGCATTGTTCGACGCAGCCCCACGCAAAATCGCGAGCGCCTTCTCGTTGTAATTCATGCGCACGCGAATCATGAGCCCGTTGGTCATATTGGCGCGGCGCGCGCGCTCAACCACTTCTTGGACCAGCTTCCATTGCTGAGCAAGCCGCGGCTCGTCGGCGCTCGCGAGCTCGACGCCCAGTTTGCCCCCAGGCAGACCCAGCGCTTTGAGTTCGGCATCGCGCGCCTTCTCGAGCGACGCGAGCTTTGCGGTCAATTCGGTTTTCTTTTCGAGGATGGCAGGCAGCGTCTCGACCGGCGATACAGCGGCGAGCGCTTTTTCCTCATAGATCAGCAGCGAGGCAAACGCTTCAAGCGTCGCATATTCTTCGGTCACGGTATTGAGCAGGGCGTTTTTCATCGGATTCGCCAAAATTCGCGCGTGAGCGCTCGTTCATCTGAATCGCCCTGCAACAATGCCATGCTTAAACGGCTTCAGCCGCCGGACGATCAAGGTTTTTGCAACAAATTGCGCGCGGTTTCGAGGATGCCGTCCGCGATCTTGCCGGTATCGATCGTCAGCGTGCCGTCCTTGATGGCCTGCTTGATCGATTCGACCTGCGCAACATCGATGTCGGCCGCTCCCGATGCCGCGAGCGAACGCAACTGCGACGAAAGGCCCGACAAGCTGACGCTCGCGTCGCCGCCGGCTGGCGCACCGGCCGCGCCAGCGCCCGCCGTACCGGCAGTGTTCACGGCCGGGGCCGTATCGCCCAGACGCGCATTTTGGACGCCGCCCTTGGACGACGACACACTGGAGTTGGTGGAGGAGTCGATTTTCACGATTGGCTTCCCGAGGTTCTCGATTTGAATGTGATATCGGCACACCCAAGTCGAACTTTAGCGCAATCGAGTCCGTCGCCTTCTACCGCCCACCTCGTCTTTCGCCGTCAGCGCCGAGGCGCGGTGCGCCCCGGTCTGTCCCCGTTACATCTGAATTTCGACCGTCGAGCCATCCTTGACGATCCCCGAAATGATCTGGCCCCCCGCGGTTTTGACCCGCACCTGTTGTCCCGGCGAAGCGTTGTTCATGACGGCGCCTTCGGATGAAATCGAGAATCCCGTGCCCACGGCGATGACCTTGACCGTCTGACCGATCGTCACCGAGCTGGCGCTGCGCAGCATGTCTTCACGCAGCGGCGAGCCGGCGCCGATCCGTGCCAGCGCGACGGCGCCGACGGCTTGCGAGGGATCGGTCACGATCGTGCGCGGCAGATTGGCGAGGTCGCCTTCGCGCGTCATCAGATCGGCGGGGGAGACCACCGCGCCGGGTTCGATCTGCCGCGCGGCGAGATAGTAGGTCGCTTCGAGCGAAACGCGCGCTTGTAGATAGAGCGTCCAGGGCCGTTCACCGGCGCAGCGCACGCCCACCGTCGTGCGACCCCACAGGCGTGCGCCCGGGGGCATGAAGGGAACCAGCGTCGTGCAGGAGGCGAGGCCGCGCGGGAAAGCGGGCGCCACCGTGATCGTGATCTTGCCCGGCAAGCCGGCCGATTGCTGCTGCAAAAAGGCGAGCGCGGTCTGGCGAACCGATTCGCCGTCTTGCTGACCGGCCGGCGCCGCCGCGATCGCGGGAGCGGCCGATGCGGCCGTTCCGACAGCCCGGGCCGCTGCCGCCGGAGCGGGCGTCGCTGTTTCGGCCAGCCTTGTGGCTTGCGAGACGTTCGTGGCGGCCGCGCTCGGACCGCCCGCGCTGGCAGGCCGATCGACCGGAATCGGTTGCGCGGATCTGGTCGAGCGCGGCGAAGGCGTGACGACGACGGGAATGACCCGGGACGGCGCCTGAACAGCCGCGATATGCGGCAGCGTGCTCCGGGCTGCCGCGCCCGTGGCGGCGCCTTGCGCAGCGACGTTGCGTTCGCCCGGCCCCGGAATGGTAATCACGCCGGCGTTCTCGCCGGCTTGTACCGGCCGCTCGCCCGGACCGGGAATCGTGATCATGCCCCCCGATGCCTCGCTGCCCGTGCCGTTTGCGCCACTCATGGCGCTGACGGCCGTGGCGGCAGGCGCAGCCGCTCGCTCGCCGGGCCCCGGAATATAGATCTGCGTGCCGCCGGTTTGCTGAGCATGCGCCGCCGTCGCCAAGCCCAGGCAGGTCACGGCCGACGCCACAAGCCCGAGCACAGCCCGCGCGAGCGGGCGCGAAGCGCGAGCCCGCACTCTCTGCGCGGTGTCTTGCCGGGCTGAGCGCGCAACGGCGGTGGCGGCGAAAAGCGACATCGTGTGTTTCTCCATCGAACCCTGGGGCGCCCTCGACACGGAACCCCGTCATGACAACGCATTCTAGAAGCCCGCACCATCGCGCAAACGTTGAATAGAGGCCTGCTTCCCTGGTTATTCGTCCGATTGGTACTTGATCGCCGCCCATAAGATGCAGTCCATGCAAAAAAGTCTTGCCCGGACGCGCCGCAGGCCCTCCGGCAAGGCGAATCGCCTGACTGACCGCTTGGCAACGGAGAAACACTCGATGCTGGACAAACTCGATGCCGAATTTGCCTTCGGCCGCGAAGCGCTCGATGTGCGCGCTTATCGGCAGGAGCTGCTCTCGTCGAATATCGCGAACGCCGATACGCCCGGCTATCGGGCGCGCGACGTCGATTTCGCCTCGTCGCTGGCTGGCGCGCTGAAAAAGGCCGGCGCGCCGGGCACGAACGCCACGGCCACATTGGCCGGCACGTCGAACGCCGCTCCGCTCGCCATGGCTCAACCCGTGGGCGTCACGAGCGGCATGGCGATGAACGCGACGGCGCCGGGCCACATGGCAGGCGAGGCGCGGCTCGTGGCCACGGGCGGCTCGACCCAGGACTACGGTCAATTGAAGTACCGCAATCCGACTCAGCCCGCGCTCGACGGCAACACCGTCGATCTCGACGGGGAGCGCGTCCAGTTTGCGGACAACTCGCTGCATTACGAATCGGGCATGACGGTTCTCACGCAGCAAATCAAGACGATGCTCGCGGCGATCACGTCGGGCGGCTGATACGCCAAGCCCGACGGATTCGACGAGAGCCTAGAACAAATCGCTACGGGGCAGTTAACAGGAAACCAAAGGAAAGCAAGGAGGCCACGCCGCCATGTCATTGATGAACATTTTCACCGTCGCCGGTTCGGCCCTCTCGGCTCAGTCCGAGCGGCTCAACGTGACCGCGTCGAACCTCGCGAACGCGGACAGCACGACGGGGCCGGACGGCCAGCCGTACCGCGCGAAGCAGGTCGTTTTCCAGGTCAAGCCGGTGGGCGGCGCACATACGGCGTCGGGCCAGCAGGTCGGCGGCGTCCAGGTGAGCAACGTCATCGACGATCCGACGCCGATGAAGACCACCTACGACCCGAGCAATCCGTCGGCCGACGAAAACGGCTACGTGACGCGGCCGAACGTCGATCCGGTCCAGGAGATGGTCAACATGATCTCGGCATCGCGCTCGTATCAGGCCAACGTCGAGACGTTGAACACCGCCAAGAACCTGATGCTTAAAACACTCACGATCGGCACCTGAGGAGAGACTTCGTGACTTCATCCAGTACGACCATCGCCTCGGGCGGCACGGTTTCCCAATCGCTGCTCGACACGATGAACGGGACGTCTTCGTCGTCCGGTTCGTCGAGCACATCATCCACCGGCAACGCGACGAACGATCTGCAGAACACCTTTCTGAAGCTGCTCGTCACGCAGCTCAAGAACCAGGACCCCACCAACCCGATGGACAGCTCGCAAATGACTTCGCAGCTGGCCCAGATCAACACGGTGACGGGGATCAGCCAGCTCAATACGTCGCTCACCTCGCTCGCCTCGCAGCTCGCTGCGGGCCAGAACGCACAGACCTCGCTGCTCATCGGTCAGGACGTGCTCGTGCCGGGCAGTACCGCGACGGTGTCGAACGGCAGCTCGGGGGGCTTCGGCTTCACGCTGTCGCAGGCCGTGACAGACCTGACGGTCACGATCAAGGACAAGTCGGGCAACGTCGTCAACACCGTCGATCTCGGTGCGCAGGCGGCCGGCACGATACCGGTCGGCTGGAAGCCGACCGATGCGTCCGGCAATACGCTGGCCGACGGTACCTACACGATCTCGGCGCAGGGCACGACGAGCGCCGGCAAGTCGGCCACGGGCATTACGACCCTGACCGGCCAGCAGGTGGTCAGCGTCGTCCAGCAGAGCTCGGGCAAGCAGGGCCTGTTGCTGCAAAACGGCACCACGGTCGATTCGACGAGCGTCGCAGCGATCCTTTAATTCTTCTTCCAGAACACTCGCGCAGGAGACCAGACAATGGGCTACCAACAAGGTTTGAGCGGCTTGTCCGCATCGTCGAACGACCTCGATGTCATCGGCAACAACATCGCGAACGCGAACACCACGGGCTTCAAGGAAAGCACGGCACAGTTCGCCGACGTCTACGCCAACACGATCGCCACGACGGTGAGCAATCAGATCGGTATCGGCACGCGGCTCGCGAGCGTCCAGCAGGATTTTTCGCAAGGCACGATCAACACGACGGGCCAGGCGCTCAACGTGGCCATCAACGGTACCGGCTTTTACCAGATGTCGAACAACGGCACGCTGACCTATTCGCGTGACGGCGTGTTCCAGATGGACAAGAACGGCTACATCACGGATGCGCAAGGCCTCAAGCTGATGGGCTATGCGGCCGGTGCGAACGGCATCATCAACACGGCTTCGACGGTGCCGATCCAGGTGCCGACGACGAATATCGCGCCGCTCGCGACGACCAACATCACGGCGCAGTTGAATTTGAATTCGCAGGACACGGCACCCACCGTTACGCCGTTTTCGGCAACGAACTCGCTGACCTACAACTACTCGACGTCGATCCAGAGCTACGACTCGCTCGGCGGCTCGCAGCAGGTCAACATGTACTTCGTCAAGACGGGCTCGGGCGCGTGGGACGTGTACTCCGGCACGACGGCGGGCGGGGCCAGCAAGGTCGGCTCGGTCGGCTTCAATACGGCGGGTGCGCTTTCGAGCACGACGGCCACGGCACCCGCGACGAGCTCGGGCACCGGCATGCTCACGTTCAACATCACGAACACCGATGGCAGCACCACGCCGCAGGCGCTGACGCTGAACCTGACCGGCACGACGCAGTACGGCAGCAAGGACGGCGTGAACAGCCTCGCGCAGGACGGCTATGCAAGCGGCCAGTTGACGAACTTCTCGATCGCCGACGACGGCACGATCACCGGCAACTACTCGAACGGCAAGTCGCAGCCGCTCGGCCAGATCGTGCTCGCGAACTTCTCCGACCCGAACGGCCTGCAGGACCTCGGCGGCAACCAGTTCGCCGAAACGGCGGCCTCGGGCGTGCCGCAAATTTCGGCACCGGGCTCGACGAACCACGGCACGCTGCAAGGCGGCGCGGTCGAAGAGTCGAACGTCGACTTGACGAAGCAGCTCGTCAATCTGATCACGGCGCAGCGCAACTATCAGGCGAACGCGCAGACGATCAAGACGCAGCAGGCGGTCGATCAGGCCGTCATCAACCTGTAAGCGGCTCAGCGCTTTTCAGGACCCGGCACTCACGACTTCATCGGAAAAAGCGAGTCATGGACCGACTGATTTACACGGCGATGACGGGCGCGAGCCAGGCGCTCGAGCAGCAGGCCACCGTCGCCAACAACCTGGCGAACGTCTCGACGACGGGCTTTCGCGCGCAACTTGCGACCTACCGGTCCGCGCCGATGAATTTCGGCGAAACGAGCAACCCCGACACGACGCGCACGTTCGTGCTCTCGTCGACGCCGGGGGCCGATTTCGCGCCGGGCGCGATCTCGCAGACGGGCAATCCGCTCGACGTCGCGCTTCAAGGCCAGGGGTGGCTGTCCGTGCAAACGGCGGACGGCAACGAAGCCTACACGCGTGCCGGCAATCTGCATGTCGACCAGAACGGCCAGCTCGTGACGGCGAACAACCTGCCCGTCGTGGGCGGCGGTGGGCCGATTTCGATTCCCCCCGGCGCCGATGTCTCGATCGGCAAGGACGGCACGATCACGGCGCTGATGCCGGGGGACCCGCCCACGGCGCTGGCTGTCGTCGATCAACTGAAGCTCGTCAACCCGAGCCCGGCGACGCTGCAGCGCGGCGACGACGGACTCTTTCGCACGGCCGACGGCCAGCCGGCCGATGCGGACCCGACGGTCACGGTGGCCTCGGGCGCGCTCGAGGGCAGCAACGTCAATCCCGTGGCGGCGATGGTCTCGATGATTACCAACGCACGGCAGTTCCAGATGCAGACCAAGCTGCTCCAGACGGCCGACCAGAACGAGCAGACGGCGAACCAGCTGCTGCAGTTCAGCTGACCGGTTCGCTCGACGAAACCGGCACCCTAATTTCAGGAGAAGTTTTACCGTGAACCGCTCGCTCTATATCGCCGCCACGGGCATGAATGCCCAGCAGGCTCAGATGGACGTGATCTCGAACAACCTGTCGAACGTCAGCACGAACGGGTTCAAGGGCTCGCGCGCCGTGTTCCAGGACCTCATCTATCAAACGCTGCGCCAGCCCGGTGCGAACTCGACGCAGCAAACGGAGCTGCCCTCCGGCAGCCAGATCGGCACCGGTGTGGAGCAAGTCGCCACCGAGCGTCTCTATACACAGGGCAATCTGCAGCAAACGGGCAACTCGAAGGACATCGCCATCAACGGCAACGGTTTCTTCCAGGTGCAGATGCCCGACGGCACGACGGCTTATACGCGCGACGGCTCGTTCCAGACCAACGCGCAGGGTCAGCTCGTCACGTCGAGCGGCTACCAGGTGATTCCTGCCATCACGATTCCGCAAAACGCCACGTCGATGACGATCGGCACGGATGGCGCGGTGAGCATCACCGTGGCCGGCTCGACGACGAATCAGACCATCGGCACGCTGCAACTGGCCACGTTCATCAATCCGGCCGGTCTCGAATCGAAAGGCCAGAACCTGTTGATGGAAACGGCTTCGTCGGGCGCGCCGAACGTCTCGACGCCGGGCCTGAACGGCGCCGGTACGCTCAACCAGGGCTACGTCGAAGCATCGAACGTCAACGTCGTGCAAGAACTCGTGAACATGATCCAGACGCAGCGCGCGTATGAGATCAACAGCAAGGCGGTCCAGACTTCGGACCAGATGTTGCAGACCTTGAGCCAGATGTCGGTTTAAGGCCGTAGGCAGCGTTACTGAAGAAACAGGCGGTAAAGGAAGATGTCGCAAACGAGCCCCATTCCGTTTCGCATGCGCACGCTGCGCGCGGCGCTCTCGCTGATCCACGCGGGTGCGCTCGCCGGCTTGCTGACGAGCACGTTCGCCGGCTGCGCGTATGTCGAGCATCGGGAGCCGATCACGCAGCAGCCGATGACGGCGACGCCGCCGACGCCGCCGGCGCCGCAGCCAACCGGATCGATCTACAACCCCGGGTTCGCGGGCCGGCCGCTTTTCGAAGACCAGCGGCCGCGCAATATCGGCGACATCCTCACCATCGTCATCCAGGAAAAGATCAACGCGACGAAGTCGTCGGCAGCGGGCGCGGGACGCACGGGTTCGACAGCCACGTCCGTGCCGGCCGCGGGTTTTCTCGGCGGCTTGTTCCACAAGGTCAACCTGAGCGCGTCGGGCAGCAACACATTCCAAGGCACGGGCGGCGCGAATGCATCGAATACGTTCGACGGCACCATCACCGTCACCGTCACGAACGTGTTGCCGAACGGCAACCTCGTCGTGAGCGGCCAGAAACAGATGCTCATCAACCAGGGCAACGAGTTCGTGCGTTTTTCGGGGGTCGTCAACCCGAACACCGTGGCGGGCGACAACAGCGTGCTCTCCACGCGCGTGGCCGACGCGCGCATCGAATACTCGGCCAAGGGCTACATCAACGAGGCCGAGACGATGGGCTGGCTGCAACGATTTTTCCTGAACGTCTTGCCGTGGTGATCATGGATACCGTTTCCACTCGGCGTGTTGGCGCGGCATTGCGCGGCTTGCTCACGCTCATCGTCCTGCCCATCGTGCTCGTATTCGCGGGTACCGCGCATGCGGAGCGCCTGAAGGATCTCGTGCAGTTCCAGGGCGTGCGGGACAATCCGCTCATCGGCTATGGCCTGATCGTCGGTCTCGATGGCACGGGCGATCAGACGATGCAAACGCCGTTCACGACGCAAACGCTCACGAACATGCTCGCCAACCTGGGCATTTCGTTGAACGGCAACGGCTCGAGCGGCGGCTCGTCCGCCTCCACGAACATGCAGCTCAAGAACGTCGCCGCGGTCATGGTGACGGCGACGCTGCCGCCGTTCGCGCGTCCCGGCGAGGCGATCGATGTGACCGTTTCGTCGCTCGGCAACGCCAAGAGCCTGCGCGGCGGCACGCTGCTGCTCACGCCGCTCAAGGGCGCCGACGGCCAGGTCTATGCGCTCGCTCAGGGCAACGTCGCGATCGGCGGCGCCGGTGCCAGCGCGAACGGCAGCAAGGTGCAGGTCAATCAGCTCGCGGCGGGCCGCATCACGGGCGGCGCGATCGTCGAGCGGTCGGTGCCGACCCAGGTCTCGCAGGCCGGTACGCTGCAAATGGAGCTCAACGATATGGACTACGACACGACGCAGCGCGTCGTGGCGGCGGTCAACAACGCGTTCGGCAGCGGCACGGCGATGCCGCTCGACGGCCGCACGATCCAGCTGCACGCGCCCTCCGATCCGGCGCAACAGGTTGCGTTCATGGCTCAGCTTCAGAACATCGAAGTGAAGCCGGCGCAGGCGGCGGCCAAGGTCATTCTCAATGCGCGTACCGGTTCGATCGTGATGAACCAGATGGTGACGCTGCAAAGCTGCGCGGTGGCGCATGGAAACCTCTCGGTCATCGTCAATACGACGACGGCAGTCAGCCAGCCGAACGCGTTTTCGAATGGCTCGACCGTTGCGGTGCCGCAGTCGCAAATCCAGCTCAAGCAGGACAACGGCGCGCTGAAGCTCGTGACGGCCGGCGCGAATCTCGCCGAAGTCGTGAAGGCGCTCAACACGCTTGGCGCCACGCCCGCGGATCTGATGTCGATCCTGCAGGCAATGAAGGCCGCAGGCGCGCTGCGCGCGGACCTCGAGATCATATAAGGGCACGTCGGCGCTCATTCGACGGGCTTGCAGGAGGCACAGATGGAATCGAACGTAACCAATACCGGCGCGGACTTGTCGCAGCGCTTCGCGCTCGACGTGCAAGGCTTCGATGCCTTGCGCGCTCAGGCCGCCGCATCGCCGCAGCAAAGCCTCAAGGGAGTGGCCAAGCAGTTCGATGCGGTGTTCCTGCAGATGATGCTCAAGAGCATGCGCGAGGCGACGCCGCAAGACAGCCCGCTCGACTCGCGCGACGGTGCGCAGTTCACGTCGATGCTCGACGAGCAGCTCGCGCAGCAGATGTCCTCCAAGGGTGTCGGCGTGGCCGATGCGCTCATCAAGCAGCTTTCGCGCAGCGTCCCGGGCGCCAGCGCGAACGGGGCATCGGGTGCTTCCGGCGCACTCGGCACGCTCGGCGCGGCCGGTAGCACGGGCGGTGTCGGTGCCGAAGGCAATGCGGCGATGATGAATGCGCTCGCGCGCGCCTACTCGAACGCAGCCGCCAATGGCGCGTTATCGAAGGGTGCCGGCTACTCGGGCGCGAGCTCGCTCACGCCGCCGCTGCATGGCAACGGCAACTCGTCGAAAGTCGATGCCTTCGTCGACAAGATGGCTGCGCCGGCTCAGGCAGCGGCAGCGGCTACCGGCATTCCCGCGCGTTTCATCATCGGTCAGGCGGCGCTCGAATCGGGCTGGGGCAAGGGCGAGATCAAGAATGCCAACGGCTCGCCGAGCCACAATGTGTTCGGTATCAAGGCGACCAAGGATTGGACGGGCAAGACGGTGTCGACGGTCACGACCGAATACGTGAATGGCCGTCCCCACAAGGTTGTCGAGAAGTTCCGCGCCTATGATTCATACGAGGACGCGATGACGGACTACGCGAACATGCTGCGCAACAATCCGCGCTACGCGTCGGTCGTGAACAACGCTCATGACGCCGCAAGCTTTGCGCACGGCATGCAGCGCGCGGGTTACGCGACGGACCCGCACTACGCGAAGAAACTGATTTCCATCATGCAGCAGATGGTGTGATGACGAAATCTGCTCACGGGGGCGCTTTCGGGCGCGACGGGGCCAGGCAGTAGAAGACGGTACCGGCCGGCTGTCGCAAGACGGCTGGCCGAAGCCGCATCCATCCAAGCATCGACACATCCCAAGCTTTTATTGCATTGCCTCCGTAGGGGCAAAACGCGCTCGCGCTTCGTGCCTACGGAAAGGCCCGCGCGGTTGCCCCGGGCATCTGCCATCATTTTCCGGTCGACATTCTCCGTAGCTGCGACCATGACGAAATCCCTGCGCGTCAGCCCGATTTGGCTCGGCGGCGGCCTTTTCGGTGCAATCGGCATCGTTCTCATCGGCGTATCGGCCCACAAGCTGATGGCTGGCGCGCTTCACGCAACGATGCCTGTCGCGCTGCTCGCATTCGGTTGGGCGTCGCTCTCCATGGCCGTGTCGATCGTGCTTGCCACGACGAGCCGCCGCTCGCGCGTGATCGACGAGCGCGTCGCGGCGCGCCGCGGCACGGTCACGTTGCAGCGACGCTCCCGGCTGACGGGCCCGGGCGTCGAAGCGATCGAACAGACCGTCGTTCGCGTGGGAAACCGTGCTCCGGCCATATTCCTCGCCTGTGCCAGCGCGGCGCTGGCTGCCACGGTCGTGGCGCTCGCCGTGAATGCCCGCGCAAGCGTGATCGGCGCGGGTTTCGCGCTCGGGCTTGCGTGTTATATGGCGAACTGGGCTCGCCACGCGTGGCCGCGCGATACGGGCGATGAATACGGGCGATGAATACGGGCGGTGAATATGGGGGAGACGCGTAATCCGCTCGCCGTCCTCCTTTTGCGCGATTTACCCCGAATTGCCCGCTTTGCCCCGCCCAGCCTGCCGCGCGCACACTTCACAAAAATTCGAAAAATTATTTCTGGATTACCTCTAAACTTCGGACGTTTGATGCCGCTAATCAGATAGTCCCTTTTCGGATTGCCGAAAGCTATCCGAAAGCACGTGCGTCGGCGTTTCGTGAAGCGCCTGACGCGACCACGCATACGGCAAGCCCATGGATACCAATCAGTCGACTGATTCGACGGAGGAAGACGCAGAATCCGCGCTCGACTTCGGGCGGCGCAATCCGCTTGAAATCGGGGTGCAACTGCGAAACCTCGCCAATCGCGGAGACTTCCTGACCGTTCAATACAAGAGCGGCCAGCTCGTCACGCGCATTCTCGATGTCGACGTGCGCGAGCGCACGTTTGTATTCGACTGGGGCGCGCTCGCCGAGCAAAACCGCGGCATGCTCGCATCGCCGAGCTGTACGTTCCGCGCCTCGCCCGAAGGCGTGCGCGTCGAGTTTTCCACGCCGACGCCGACGGAGACCCGCTTCGAAGGGCTTGCCGCGTTCGAGGCGACGTTTCCCGAGGTGCTCTACTACGTGCAGCGGCGCGAGTATTTCCGCGTCGATGCGCCGATTCTCGATCCGTACTTTTGCCGCGGCCAGTTGCCCGAGGGCGAGACGTTCCGCTTCGAGATTCACGACATCTCGCTGGGCGGCATCGGCCTGCGCACGGCTGACGAGCGGGTCCTCGAATTGCCGATGGGCGCGACGCTGCAAGATGTCGAGGTCAATCTGAACGGCCATGGCACACTGTCGCTCGATCTCGAACTCGTTTCGCTGCGCGCGACGGAATTGCCCAAGGGCGGCCGGCGCTTCCAGCTCGGCATGCGGTTCGTCTCGCTGCCCGGCAGCGCCGAAAACACGCTGCAGCGGCTCATCACGCAACTCGAAATGAAGCGGCGCTCGCTCGTGCGCGCCTGAAGACGAAACGGTTGCGCGACGCGCTCGCGCAACCGCCTTCGCGCGGGCCTCCCCGTCCGCCCACCGATGCCGAAAAAGCATCGCGTAATACTCGCCAAGCGCCCTTAAATTTTCCGGCGCGCGGCCGATATACATGTGTTCCCTCAACGAGGTGGCGGCAATGCTGCTGTCCGCCTTTCAGGAAGACGCATGTCCAACAACATCTTCAGCATCGGCCTTTCGGGGCTGGCGGCCGCCCAGTGGGGCCTGACGACGACGAGCAACAACATCAGCAACGCGTCGACCACGGGCTACACCGTGGAGAATCCCGTCTACGCCGAAGCAAGCGGGCAGTACACCGGCTCGGGGTATATGGGCGGCGGCGTGTCCTCGGTGACGGTTGCGCGCAATTACAGCCAATACCTCTCGACCGAGCTCAACAACGCGCAATCGACGAGCAGCTCGCTGACCACGAACTATTCGATGGCCTCGCAGCTGAACAACCTCATCGGCAGCCCGACGGCCGGTATCTCCACGGCCATCACGAACTACTTCACCGGCCTTCAGAACGTTGCGAACGATCCGAGCAGCCTCGCCACGCGCCAGGGCGCGATGAGCGCCGCGCAAACGCTCGCGAGCCAGATCACCGCGACCGGCGCGCAGTACGATCAGCTGCGCGCGACGGTCAATCAGCAACTGACGACGACCGTCAACCAGATCAACGGCTATACGAAGCAGATCGCCGATCTGAACGCCCAGATCGCGAATGCGAGCGGGCAGGGACAGCCGCCGAATCAGTTGCTCGATCAGCGCGATCAAGCCGTCGCCGACTTGTCGAAGGCGGTGGGCGTTTCCGTCGTGCAGGGCGCAAACGGCTACAGCGTCTTTCTGAGCAGCGGCCAGCCGCTTGTCGTGTCGAATCAGAGCTTCGATCTGGGCACGAAAGTATCGTCGGGCGACCCGAGCGAGCTGGACGTCACTTACAACGGTCTTCACGGCACGACGCCGGCGACGACGCAATACTTGTCCAGCTCGGTGCTCTCGGGCGGGACTGTCGGCGGGTTGCTGACGTTTCGCAGCCAGACGCTCGACCCGGCCGAAGCGCAGCTCGGCGCCATCGCCACGAGCTTCGCGAACCAGGTGAATTCGCAAAACGCGCTGGGTCTGGATTTGTCGGCCAACGTGGGCGGCAATCTCTTCAGCGTCGCCGGGCCGACCGTCTACTCGAATCTGCAAAACACGGGCACGTCGACGCTTTCGGTGGCGTTCGCCAACGGCTCGCAGCCGACATCGAGCGACTACACGCTGTCGTACAACGGCACGACGTACACGCTCACCGACAACGCGTCGGGCTCGACCGTCGGCACGACGACGGCGCTCGGCGCGGGAACGGTTACGATCGGCGGCCTCGCGTTGACGCTGTCGGGCACGATGAACTCGGGCGATTCGTTCTCGATCCAGCCGACGCGCGGCGCGCTCAACAGCTTCGCGCTCGCCACGTCGAACACGTCGGCGATCGCGGCTGCTTCGCCGGTGCTCGTATCGACTGCGTCTACGAATACCGGCAGCGCGACGGTGACGCAAGGTACGGTCGCGGCCGGCTACACGCTGCCCGCCACGCCGCTTACGCTCACCTACAACTCGGCGACGAACACGCTCGACGGATGGCCCGTCGGCGCGAGCGTCTCGGTGAACGGCGCGGCCGCGACGACGGGAACCTCGTTCCCTTACGCGGCAGGCAATACGTATACCTACAACGGCATGACGTTCACCATGAGCGGCGCGCCCGCCAACGGCGACACGCTCACGATTGCGAAGAACACCGGCACGGCCGATGGCCGCAACGCGTTGGCCATGTCGAAGCTCGTCTCGACGACGACGCTCGGCAACGGCACGGCCACGCTGACGGGCGCCTACGCGAGCTACGTCAACAACGTGGGCAATGCGGCGACCCAGTTGAAATCGTCGAACACGGCGCAAAGCGCGCTCGTTTCGCAGATTACGGCGGCACAGCAATCGGTCTCGGGCGTGAACCTCGATGAAGAGGCGGCCAACCTGCTCAAGTACCAGCAGCTCTATCAGGCCAACAGCAAAGTGATTCAGTCCGCCGAGTCGATGTTCCAGACTCTGATGGGCATCTTCGGCTAAGGTGCAAGCGATGCGTATTTCTTCCTCCCAGTTGTTCGCGCAAAGTGTCCAGACGATGGACAATCAGCAATCGTCGCTCAATCAGCTTTATCAGCAGATTTCGACGGGGCAGCTGTTGCAGACGCCGGCGGACAATCCGCTCTATGCAGCGCAAGCCGTGCAGCTCACGATGACGACTGCGACGCTCACGCAGTACACGACGAACCAGAATTCGGCGCAGACCTCGCTGCAAATCGAGGACAAGACGCTGTCGAGCGTGACGAACGTCATGCAGAGCATCAACTCGCTGATCGTGCGCGCCGGCGACGGTACGTTGCAGGATTCGGATCGCGTCTCCATCGCCAAGACGATGCAGGGCTATCGCGACCAGTTGCTGACGCTGGCGAACACGAGCGACAGCTCCGGCAACTATTTGTTTTCAGGTTTTCAGGCGACCACGCAACCGTTCACGAACAATGCGGCGGGCGGCGTGAATTATCTTGGCGACAACGGCCAGCGCGAGGTGCAGGTGGCCGATTCGCACACGATCACGACGAACGATACGGGCGCGAACGTCTTTTTGTCGGTGCCGTCGATCGGCACATCGCCCGTTTCGGCGGGTTCGGCCACCAATACCGGGACTGGCATCATCGGACGCGTGGCGAACAACAATCCTTCCGTTGCGACGAACGGCGATAAGTTCACGATCACGTTTGGCGGGACCGCGGCTGCGCCGACCTACACGGTGACGGACAACACGACCGGCTCGACGACGGCTGCCACGGCCTACACGGCCAATGCGCCGATCGCGCTCGGCACCGGTATGACGGTCTCGATTTCGGGCGCGCCGAACCCGAGCGATACGTTCACGGTGACGCCCGCGACCGCCTCGGCGAACAGCAGCGTATTCTCGACGATCGATTCGATGATCGCCGCGTTGCAGACACCGGCGGACAACAACCCGGCGGCCAAGGCGACGTTGTCGAACAATCTGGCCACCGGCATGACGCGGTTTCAGAACTCGCTGACGGCTATTACGGTGGTACAGGCATCGGTGGGTGGGCGCGAGCAGGAGCTCACGGCACTGCAGACGACGACGAAAAACAACTCGCTGCAGGCTACGAACGATCTGTCGAACGTGACGAACGTCGACATGATCTCGGCGATCAGCCAGTACCAGCTTACGCAAAACGCGCTGCAGGCGGCGCAGCAAAGCTTCGTGAAGATTCAGGGGTTGTCGCTGTTCCAGTACATGTGATCGAAGGGCGTGCCGTCTCGCGCGGCACGAACAAGAGATACGGCCGGAACCGGAGTCATCGGTTCCGGCCGTTTGTATTTGTGCTTGGCGGTTTACCGCAACGACCCGGCCACACGCCCCATCGCATCGACACCCAGATCGAACAAATGGGCGAAGAACGGGATCATATTGGGCAGCATGAGCTGCACGAGCAGCAGCCCGACCATCAGCGTGACTGGAAAGCCCACCTGAAAGACGCCGATCTGCGGTGCGGCGCGGTTCAAGATTCCCAGCGATAGCGTCGCGACAAGCAGTGCGACGACAACCGGCAATGCAAGCAGCAGTCCCGCCGAGAAAATCGCTCCGCCCCATTGGACGAGCGTGCGCCAGCCCGGCGCGCTGAGCAACGCCGCATCGATCGGCACAGCCTGGAACGAGCCGATCAACGCATTGACCACCTGCAGGTGCCCGTCGAACGCCAGAAAAGCGAGCAGCGCAATGGTATGCAGGTAGCGCGAAACGACTTCCGACGAAGCGTTCGAGCTCGGATCGAAGAACGTCGCGAAGCCGAGCCCCATCTGCAGGCCGATCAACGATCCAGCCATCTCGATGGCCGTGAAGGCAAGCTGCATCGTGAGGCCCAGCGCCGCGCCGATGATGAACTGATTGACCATGATCCAGACGCCCTGCGCAGAAAACACAGTGACGGCCGGCAGCGCCCCAAGGGTCGGCGCAACGATGAGCGTGACCACCGCGGCCAGGCCGATTTTCACACGGGCGGGTACGCTCGACTGACTGAACGCGGGCGCGGTGGCAACGAGCGCGGCGATCCGCACGAACGGCCAGAGAAACGCCGTGAGCCAGGCATTCAGCTGAGCGTAGGTGACGGTGAGCATCGTCGTTGCGGGTCGGTGCCGGCGTGAGGACTGGCGTTAGCGCGGGCCAGTTTTCATCCGGCCAGCGATGGAATGCTCGTCAGCATCTGGCGCATGTAGTCGAGCACGATTTGCAACATCCACGGTCCCGCGATCACGAGCGTGACCGTCACGGCGACGAGCTTCGGAATGAACGACAGCGTGGCCTCGTTGATCTGCGTGGCCGCCTGAAAGAAGCTGACGAGCAGCCCCACGACGAGCGAGACGATCAAGGGCGGCGCGGTCAGCAAGAGCGCGACGTACATCGCGCGGTGAGCAAGGGTGAGAACGGATTCCGGCGTCATGGCGGCAACTTCGAAGGCGGTTCGGGATCAGGAAAAGCTCTGCGCGAGCGAGCCGATCAGCAACTGCCACCCGTCGACGAGCACGAACAGCATCAGTTTGAACGGCAGCGAGATGGTGACGGGCGAGACCATCATCATCCCCATCGACATCAGCACACTCGCCACGACCATGTCGATGATGAGAAACGGGATAAAGATGGTGAAGCCGATCTGAAAGCCCGTCTTGAGCTCACTGGTGACGAAGGCCGGCACGAGCAGCGAAAGCGGTACGTCTTCGGGGCCCTGCATCGCGGGCGCATGCGAGATCTTCGCGAAGAGGGCGAGGTCCGATTCGCGCGTTTGACGCAGCATGAAGGTCTTGAAAGGCACCACGCCGCGCTGCACGGCCGTCTCCATCGGGATCGTGCCTTCGGAGAACGGCTTGTAGCCATCCTGATAGGCCTTGTCGAGTACGGGCGACATGACGAACAGCGTCAGAAAGAGCGCGAGGCCGACGAGGACCTGATTGGGCGGCGTCGTGGTCGTACCGATCGCCTGACGCAGCAGCGAGAGCACGATGATGATGCGCGTGAAGCTCGTCATCATGAGCACCATCGCCGGCAGGAACGACAGCATCGTGAGCAGCAGCATCGTCTGCACGCTCAGCGAATAGGTCGTACCGCCCCCCGGGCCGGGGCTCGTGGTGAATGCGGGCAGGCCGTTTGCCTGCGCGAAGGCGCCCGATGGCGCGAGGATCAGAACGAGAAGCGGCAATGCGGGCGCGAGCGTTCGCGCAAACCGCTTGACACGGCACAACGACATTTACTTGCCTCCGCCCGAAGGCCGGGTAAAACGCTTTTTGGCTTCGCCCGCCAGCGCGGCGCGAAACCGCGAGCCGAACGTGCCCGCTTGCGTCGCGGCATCGTCGGACGAGTCTGTCGGACCAGATGGACCAGATGGACCGGACGAACCGGACGAACCGGA
>CBJLAJ010000042.1:0-34829 GCA_966421005.1 uncultured Paraburkholderia sp. | reverse complement strand
TGGCTCGCCGGATCGAGCTGGAGCGTAACCGGCTCGCGGGCAATGCGGCGGAGCTGGGCGAGATCCAGGTGGCCGGGCGTGAGCATCATGGTGGAAAGATCCTATGGCGTCTGTCGATGAGCTGGGAGTCTAGTCCCGCCAGCTTGTATAGACAACTCGTTTTTACACGCTGACAGTCAGGGATTTCCATGACGGCGAAACGTCAGTCGGATCGCCTTGAAAGGATTGGCACCGCTCGCACCAGCCAACGTCTCGCGTGCCCGATAAAAAGAGGCATTTCATGACCGGGTAAGCAATGCGTGTTGGCAAGCCCATCGTCTTGTCTATACAGCCAACGAAGCAACGATGCTCAGGCGGCCACCCGTCCGGATGGCCGCCACCCAATGTCGCCATCGCCGCTCCGATCGATGCACCGTAGCGGCGCGGGCCGGGCAATGCCGGATGCGCCACTTCGGCGCATCGCGCACCGTTGGGGCGCTCGTCTTCTCTCGGGGCGCCTACCTCCTCGCGACGGGTACGGGCTGTGCTTGATAGAGGGCGAAGGCGTGTGATCGATCGAGCCATCGACCCACCGCATGCCGAGTTCGCCGATGCGCTGATTCGGCAGACCCACTCCGGCAGACGAGCGAACCCCTTTAAAGCCATGACGAAAACGCAAACGACGCAAGGACAGGAACAGATGGATCTCATCGAATTGGCTCGAGAATCCGGCATGGCCGTGATGCTCGACGCAAGAATCGGTCAGCAGGAATATGTGAGCGTGAGCGGCTCGCTTGCCGCGCTCGCTCGCTTTGCCGATGCCGTGCGCAAAGAACCGACGTCCGATGAATCTGGCAACGGCGACTGTTGATCGCGGCAAGCACCCTCACTCGCCCGTCGGCGCGTGCGGCGTGCGCGACCATGCCACGCACGCCGCATAGCCTTCGGGCGCGGGGCACCACAACGCCTCGTAGCCCGCCACACCGGCGTCGCGGGGCATCCGTGAATCGACGACGCATATCCGCGGCGCTCGACCGATCCCACGTTCCCCGCCCAGCACCTCGAATCCCATCATGCCGCCGGCCAGCGAAATCCCCGTACCGAGCGCTTTGACGAGCGCCTCCTTGGCTGTCCAGGCGTCGTAAAACGCATCGCCTTGCGAGTCCTCGGGCAACGATTCGAGATGTTCGATCTCGCGCGGAGCGAACACGCTTTTTGCCACCGCGCGCCAATCGTACCGGTCGCGCCGCGCTTCGATATCGACGCCTACGCGCCGCGTGCTCGACAAGGCGATGAGTGCGTAGCCCCCGGAATGCGACACGTTGAAGTCGAGGGGGGCGTCCATACGCGGGGAGTCGATGCACTGGGCGCCGACAACATCGGCAACCCGCGGCCGGCCGGCATGGTCGCGCACGAAGCGGAGTTCATGCGCGGGCCGTCCCAGCCGCTCGCCGAGCACTTCGCGCAACGCGGCGCGCGTGGCGGCATGCCGCATCGCATCCTCCCGACGCAGAAAGCGGGCGGCGCGCGAGCGCTCGTCGTCATCGAGCACCGACAATTGGAGCGCGTCGAGCGACGCCGACAAATTGATGGCGACGAGTCGCAGCTCGACTCCGGCCCGGCTCACCGCCGATATGTCGAGCAACGACGATTCGTAAGCGTGGCAATCATCCGTTGGCAGACTGTTCATGCTTCACATGTACGCATAAGAGCGCGTGCAAGCCGCACGCCCCAATTTCTAGTAGTTGTCCCGGCAGGGTACCGCAGGTCAAATCGTCGGATTGCGCACGCGCCCCGTCAACGGACGACGCGCCCGGACCTGGAGATGCCAATTGATCTGCCCGCCGCTGCTGCATATCGAAGCACTGACTGCCGGCCATGGAAAACTGGACGTGCTCGACGACGTGTCGTTGAGCGTTGCGCACGGCACGACCGCCTGCGTGCTGGGGCCGACCGGCGCCGGCAAGACGACACTGCTGATGACGGTTGCCGGCTTGCTGCGAGGCAAAAGCGGTTCGATCCGTTTCGCTGGCGAGGAGATCCGGCGTAAGCGGGCCAATGAGATCGTCGCGCGCGGCATTGCATACGTCCCGCACAATCGCCTGCTCTTCCGTAATCTGTCGGTGCGCGACAATTTGCTGGCCGGTGTCTGGCGCGAGCCGGACCGTCCGCGGGTCGAAGCCGACGCCACGCAACTCTTTGCGCGCTTTCCGCGCCTGAAGGCACGCGAGACGCACCGTGCGAGTTCTCTCTCGAGCGGCGAGCAGCAGCTACTCGGGATTGCCCGCGCACTGATGTTCCGCCCCACACTGCTGCTCATCGACGAACCGATCGCGGGCCTGCCACCCGAAATCGTCGACGATATCGTCGAACTCGTCGAGCAATTGAACCGCCAGGGTATCAGCGTCCTCATGGCGGAGAAACGCGACAACGCCCACAAAGTACTGCGCGCTGCCAAATACGCGTATCTGCTCGAAGAGGGCCGAATCGCCTTCGCGGGCGAAGCGAAGACGCTGCGCGCGCGCGCCGTCGCGTAACGCGACGCGCTGCAGGCTGCCCGGATTGCGGTTCGCGCCGGACGATCGCATCCGGGCCATTCCTCGCACAAGGCATACAACGCCTCAGTGAAGCAGCCCCAGCATCGCGGCTCGTACGGCGGCCGCGGTCTTGTTGGCACTCTTGAGCTTCGTGACCGCATTCTTGACATGGAAGTTGACGGTATCGACCGAGATGACGAGGATCTTCGAAATCTCGCCCGATGTCTTGCCATCGGCCGCCCATTTCAGCACCTCGATTTCGCGCTCGGTCAAACCGCGCTCCGGGTCATCCATCAGCGCGGGCATCAGTACGCGCTTGAGCGCGAAATGTGCTGCATTCACGAGCCAGCGCATGCGCGTTTCCTTTTCCGCAAGTTCGTTCGCGGTAATGGGCTCGCCGGAGCGCGCGAGCGTCAGCATGCCGCCCACGCCGCAGCTGTCGAACGCGGCCTTGGCCCATCCGACGCGCAGACCCGCCGCGCGCGCCTCCTGCCAAAGCTGAGGCGCCTTCGCGAAAAGCGCATCGCTCCAGATCACCGGCAACGCCGAGCGGCGTGCGTGAAGGACGGTTGGATCGATTTCGATGTAGCGCGCCTCGTCATAGCGCTTTTGCCACCATTCGGGGTAATTGTTGACGAGACGCGTTTTCGGCTTCGATAGCGGCCACGGCGCACGCAGCCCATAGGCGCAATACTCGAAACCAAGACTCTTCGCAGCGTTTTCGATTTTGCGGAAGACCTCGTCATCGGACTGCGCATCGTCGAGCTCATTCAACAACTGTTCGGCCCAGCTTGTCATCAGTGCCTCCTCGTCATCGCGCGCTCCTGAGCGCGCAACGGCATGCGCGATATCGCGCGAACGCCCTGTGGGCGTCCCGCATATCGCCATCCCGGCGCGCCCCCTCCGCTCGCGGCATAGACCGCCAAGCGGCTCTCGAACGAGGTACGCGCCGAAGGCTTTTTATTCAGCGTTGCATGGATTTCTCGATGGGACGCGCCTTGCGATACTCAGCGCGTCGAACTGAGGGGCGTATGCTACTCCACAGTTCACCAAATAGATGAGATCAGACCGTTCGGTCTGATGGGCGAAGAATAAAGCGACCCTGCTCCAATCCGGGATGAAACCGGTTCGCAATCGCGTCCGGGAAGGGTTTCAGCTTCACATCTCAAAATTTTGAATGAGCCCTCTGAACGGAATTCGCCGGTGCACGGTGGATTACCACACGAACGGCTCGTGGAGGAGTCCGCCATCGTTCCGTTGCGAGCCGACAACGGACGCGAGCCCCCTAAAAAATACGGGCTTAAGCCTTGCCCGCGTTGTGCCGTAATAGTGGCGCAGGTGCGACAAATGATGAGTCCATACGGCCATCCGGCACCGACATCCGTGCGCAACGCCACACCTGGTGCGCAGACGTTGCCGCATGATTACACTAGTACCCGTGACTGCGTTCGAAACACTGTTTGCGTGGCACTTGAGGAGCCAACAATGAACCGCCCGCTCGCCCGAATGCCGCTGCGCGCCATTGCCACGATGTCCGTGGGCGCGCGGATCAAATGGCTCCTCGGTATCATCGCGGCCGCCATGCTGGGTGTATTGGCCTATTTCGTCTCGGCCGAGATGCAGAGTTCGCGCCTCCAGGCGCGCTATTTGGCGCGGTTCGACCGCGATGTCTCGTTCGATGTGGGCCCGGGGCCGAGCGACAGCATCCGCTTTCCCACGCACGCGGGCCCCTACGATTTCCGGCTCGGCTACGCCCGGCTGCCCGATTTCGAAAAGCGTCTCATTTCGCACGGGTACCAGATCACGCGGCAGGCCCGCGATTCATCGACGATGACATCGATCGCGGACCGAGGACTCTTCCTGCCTTACCGCGAAAAAGATCAAGGCGGCCTGCAGCTCTTCGACACGCAAGGCGAGCCGCTGTTCAGCGCCCGCTATCCCGCCCTCGTCTATGGAAACTTCGAATCGATCCCGCCGCTCATCGTGAGCGCGCTCACGTTCATCGAGGATCGCTATCTGCTCGATGCAAGCCAGCCCTATCGTAATCCGGCCATCGATTGGGGCCGCTTCTCGCGCGCGCTGAGCGATCAGGCACTGCGCCTCGTCAATCGGCATCAGGCGACGCCGGGCGGCAGCACGCTCGCCACACAAACCGAAAAGTTCCGCCATTCGCCGGGCGGACGCACCGCCACGCCGCCCGAAAAGCTCCGTCAGATCGCGTCCGCATCGGTGCGCGCCTATATGGGCGGTGAAAAAACGATGCCGGCGCGCCGCTCGATCGTCGTCCATTACCTCAATACGGTTCCGCTTGCGGCGCAACCCGGCACCGGCGAGGTCGAAGGACTTGGCGATGGCCTGGCAGCCTGGTATGGCCGCGATTTCGACGAGGTCAACCGTCTGCTCACGCAAGCCAGCATGCGCAACAGCAACAACGAAGCGACGGGCCAGACGCTTTCCGACGAGGCACTCGCATTCAAGCAAGCGCTCTCGCTGCTGATTGCGCAGCGCGCACCGTCGTACTTCCTCGTGCGCAATCCGGTCGCGCTCGACCATCTGACCGATAGCTACGTGCGCGTGCTCGCCGCCAACGGCGTCATCTCGAGCTCCCTGCGCGATGCGGCATTGGCCGAAAAGCTCGAGCTGCATCGTGCCGCACCGCCGCAGCCGGCCACCTCGTATGTCGCGCGCAAGGCGGTCACGCTGTTGCGCGCACAACTGATGGGGATGCTGGGCGTATCGAACGTCTACGATCTGAACCGTCTCGATCTGACGGCGCAATCGACGCTCGACAAGCGTGTGCAAGCCGAGGTCAGCGACCGGCTCGCGCGCGCGAGTACGGTGGACGGCGCCAAGGCGGCCGGCCTCTATGGCTTCGAAATGCTGCGCCCCGGCGACGATCCGTCGAAGATTGCATTCAGCTTCACGCTCTTCGAGCGGCGCGGCGGCGAAAACCTGCTGCGCGTGCAGACCGACAGCGTGAACCAGCCGTTCGACATCAACCACGGCGCGCGCCTGAACCTGGGCTCGACTGCCAAACTGCGCACGATCATCACCTACTTGCAGATCGTCACGACGCTGCACGAGCGCTACGGTGCCCTGTCGAACGCCGAACTCAAACGCGTTCAACCCGATCCATCCGATGCGCTCTCGCGCTGGGCCGTCGATTACCTCTCGCATACGAACGACCGGTCGCTCCCCGCGATGCTGCAAGCCGCGGTGCAGCGCAAGTACTCCGCCAGCCCGGGCGAGCTCTTCGCGACCGGTGGCGGCATGCAAGCCTTCACGAACTTCGACAAATCCGATAACGGACGCATCCTGACTGTCCACGATGCGTTCCAGCATTCGGTCAATCTCGTCTTCGTCCGCTTGATGCGCGACATCGTCCGCTACGAAATGGTCCAGGCGGCCGGCCCGTCGCAGCGCTGGCTTGACGATCCGCAGTTGCGCCATACGTACCTCACGCGTTTCGCGGATCAGGAAAGCCTCGTTTATCTGCACCGCTTCTTCGTCAAATACCAAGGGAAAACGCCCGACGCCGCGCTCGATACGCTCATTGCCGGCATGCGCAGCAAGGCGCCACCCAAGGTGGCCACGGCACTGCGCAGCGTCGCACCGGAAGCACCGCGCCCCTGGTTCGACACGCGCATGCGCGCCGCGCTCAAGGACACAATCAACGCGCGGATTTCGGACGACGATCTGGCAGGCCTCTACGCCAAATACGGTCCCGACAAGTTCAATCTGAACGACCGCGGCTACATCGCTCGCGTGCATCCGGTCGAACTCTGGATGCTCGCCTACCTGCGCGCCCATCCCAACGCATCAGAGCGCGAACTGCGCAACGCGAGCAAGGACGTGCGCCTCACCTCGTACGCATGGCTTTTCAAGACCCATCATCGCGGTGCTCAGGACCGTCGCATCCGGCACATGGTGGAGTTGGAGGCCTATGCGCGCATTACGACGGCCTGGCGCGCGCTCGGCTATCCGTTCGAAACGGTCACGCCCTCTTATGCGGCAGCGGTTGGCGCGTCGGGCGACCGGCCCGATGCGCTTGCCCAACTGATCGGCATCGTGGCCAATGACGGACGCATGTTGCCGGGGCACAGCATCGGCGCGCTCAAGTTCGCGGCGGGCACGCCCTACGAAACAGAGTTCGAACATGTGCCGGCCGCCAAAGATGCGGCCGTGGTGCCCGAGATCGTCGATGTCGTGCACGGCCTCCTGCGCGACGTCGTGCAAGGCGGCACCGGCGCCCGGCTCGCGGCTGGTCTGCCGTTGCCGGACGGACGCACGCTCGACGTCTACGGCAAGACCGGTACAGGCGATCAGCGCTTCGAGGTCTATGCGCCCGGCAACCGGCTCATCGAATCGCGCAAGGTCAATCGGACCGCCACGTTCGTCTTCGTCATCGACAACCGGTTCTTCGGCACGCTGACAGCCTTCGCGCACGAGCCGTACGCGGCGCGCTATTCGTACACGAGCGCGATGGCCGTGCAACTGCTCAAATCGCTCGGTCCGACACTCGCTCCGCTCATCGGTCCGCCGTCCGGGGCGCGCGGCGCGGGCCGGCTCGCGGCGTCGCCGGATTCGAGCCCGGTTCCCTCCGCCGGCGCATTGGCCTCGACATCGGCCTCCTGACGGCAATCGAGCACCGACGCGGGGCGCCGAGCGCACCCGCGTCGCTTCATTTCATACGATGAATTCGATGGCCGCGGCGCCCGGACGCACGGGTGCCCGTTGGGCGTAAGACCGGGTGCGGGATCGGGCATACAATCGCCATCTGGCCATCCAATCCACGCACCCATGAGCCCATCGAACACCGCTCGCGCCGTCACCTGGTCGCGCTCAGGCAACATCCTCGTCGTCACCATCGATCATCCTCCCGTCAATGCACTCAGCGTCGACGTCCGACGCGGGCTCGTCGAGGCGATCGAAGCCGCCGAGCACGATGCCGCTGTCGCGGCCCTGCTGCTCGTCGGCGCGGGCAGGAACTTCATCGCCGGAGCGGACATCCGCGAGTTCGGCAAGCCGCCGCAGCCGCCCGCTCTACCCGATGTCTGCGGCCGCATCGAAGCTGCTTCGAAACCCGTCGTCGCTGCGCTTCACGGCGCGACGCTCGGCGGTGGGCTCGAAATCGCGCTAGCGGCACATTATCGGATCGCTATTGCGGGCGCGAAGCTCGGCCTGCCCGAGGTGAAACTCGGCCTCATGCCCGGTGCCGGCGGGACGCAACGCACACCGCGCCTGATCGGCGCCACCGCGGCGCTCGATTTGATGCTCTCGGGCCGCCATGCGGACGCCGATGAAGCACTCGCGCTGGGGCTGATCGACCGGGTTGGACCTGGCGATGACGTGCTGGAAGCAGGACTCGCTTACGCCCGCGAGCTCGTCGCCGGCAATGCGCCGCCCAGGCCAACGCGCGAAGCACGCGCGCTCGAAGCCGATCCAACGGCTGCCCGCACGGCCATCGAGGACGCGCGCCGGCATACCGCGGCACGTTCGCGCGGCCTCTTTTCGCCATCCAAGATCGTCGACGCGGTTCAAGCAGCGCTCGAATTGCCTTTCGACGAAGGCCTCGCACACGAACGCCGCGCGTTTCTCGAATGCCTCGACAGCCCGCAGCGCGCAGGGCTCGTTCATGCGTTCTTCGCCGAACGCGAAGCAGCCAAAGCGCCGGAGACCAAGGCGGCCCAGCCACGTCCGATCGGATCGACCGGTGTCATCGGTGGCGGCACGATGGGCGCGGGAATCGCCGTCGCGATCCTCGAAGCGGGACTCACCGTCGTCATGATCGAACGTGACGACGCCGCGCTCGCCCGCGGGCGTGCTCACATCGAGCGCGTCTACGATGGCCTCGTCGCAAAAGGCAGGCTTTCCAGCGCCGCGAAAGAGGCGCCGCTCGGCCGTTTTACCGGCAGCACGGACTACGCGGCACTTTCCGAGGTCGACCTGATCATCGAAGCCGTATTCGAAGACATGGCGGTGAAAAAAGCCGTCTTCGCCGAACTCGACCGGGTTGCCCGACCGCAAGCCGTGCTTGCCACCAACACCTCGTATCTCGACATCGACGAGATCGCCAACGTTACGTCGCGGCCCGGGGATGTCATCGGCCTGCATTTCTTTTCGCCCGCCAATGTCATGAAGCTGCTCGAAATCGTCGTGCCGGCGCGTGTGGCAACGGATGTCGTGTCGACCGCCTTCGAGTTCGCGCGACGCCTGGGAAAAACGCCGGTGCGCGCGGGCGTGTGCGACGGCTTCATCGGCAATCGCTTGCTCGCGGTCTACCGGACGGCTGCCGATTACCTGCTGGAAGATGGCGCCTCCCCCTACCAGATCGATCGTGCGATGCGCGAGTTCGGCTATCCGATGGGCCCCTACCAGGTCGTGGATCTCGCGGGCGGCGACATCGGCTGGGCCGCGCGCAAACGCCGCGCACCGACGCGCGACGCACGCATGCGTTATGTCGAGATCGCCGACAGACTCTGCGAGCGTGGCTGGTTCGGGCAGAAGACAGGGCGCGGTTTTTATCGCTACGAGCCGGGCGCACGCACCGGGAGCCCCGATCCGGAAGTCGAAGCGATCATCGACGCCGAGCGGCAGCGCCATGGCATCGTCCCACGCCATTTCGACGACGACGAGATCGTGCGGCGTCTCATGAGCGCGGTCATCAACGAAGCGGCGAATATCGTGCGCGAGGGCATCGCGTTGCGGCCGCTCGATGTCGACGTAACCCTCGTGCACGGCTATGGCTTTCCGCGCTATCGCGGCGGGCCGATGATGTATGCGGACTCGATAGGTCTCGCCCGCGTGCTGGAAGATCTGCGCCGCTACGAGCAGGAGGACGCGTTCTTTTGGCGGCCGTCACCGCTCATCGTCGAGCTCGTCGAACGCGGCGCCGCGTTTTCGAGCATGAACGCCGTAGCGCGATGACGGATCGACGGCCCGCGCGTTTCGCAGCTCAATGGCGGTGCCGGTGATGAATGTCGGGGTAATGCGCGTGCGTATGCGTGATCGGCGCATGCCGATGCGGATGGGCATGCGGTTCCTGCCCATCCCACGCAAAGTCGTGCTCATGGCTGTGATGCCCGTCGTCGTGACGGTGCGGGTGACTATGCTCGAGCGGCTCGTGCGTATGCTCGTGCAGGTGCCGCTCGCGCAGATGCAGCCACACGCCGACGCCCATCAGCAGCGCGGCGCACCAGAATACAGGATTCGGCCACGCCGGCCAGATTGCGAGCGAAAGCGCCACACCGAATAGCGGTGCAACGGAAAAGTACGCGCCGGTTCGCGCCGTGCCCAGGTGTCGCAACGCGACGATGAAAAGCACGAGACTCACGCCGTAGCCTGCAAACCCGATCGTCATTGCGGCGGCGACCGTCGTCAAACGCGGCGTCGACGCGCCGAGCGCGAGCCCGATGGCGAGATTCGTCGAGCCGGCGGCGAGGCCCTTCACGCAAGCGATCACCGTGGCGTCGTGCGTCGAGATCTTGCGCGTCAGGTTGTTGTCGATGGCCCAGCAAAGGCATGCCGCGGCAACGAAAAGCGCACCCGGCGAAATGCCCAGCGCACCGGGCTGCCACGACAGCGCGACACCGCCGGCCACAATCGCAACCATGCCGAGAAATATCTGCCAATCGACGTTTTCGCGAAACAGGCACCACGCCATCACCGCCGTGAAGACGCCTTCGAGATTGAGCAGCAGCGAAGCCGAGGCGGCGGGAGTCGCCCGCAATCCGAACATCAGCAAGGCCGGCCCACACACGCCACCTGCCGCGATCGCGCCCGCCAGCCACGGTATGTCGCGCGCGGCAATGCGCTCCGTTGACTCCGTTCGCGGCACCTCGGCATCGCTGCCGCGAGCAACCCGGCCGGCGCGCCGTGCAAGCAACGTGACGGCGAGCCCGATGCCGCTGCCGAGGTAGAAGAGCCCCGCGAGAACGAACGGCGGCAATTCACCGAGCAAGACTTTCGCAAGCGGCGTTGTCGCGCCGAACAGTGCGGCAGCAGCGAGTGCCGTGAGCGCGGCAGCGTTGAGACGGATGGACATCGTGATGAGAGCAGGAGGAACGAAATGCTTAATTTAGCGCAATTCGGCACGCATATCCTCCGCGGTGCCGCGGCGGGTCGCTCCCGGAGGTATCGCTCGTCCATGCAGCGCGCCATGCTGCGATTTTTCGTAGGTATTAATTCGCAATAAATTCGTGGAAAATTAAATTCAAAATTCCTCACTTTTAAGCAGCTACCGCATTGCGACTAGTTTTATCAAACCTCGAATCAGATATTTAAAAACACTTGTCGCCAGCCTCTCAATCTGCATATACTTCGCACGCACCGCTATCCAATAACCAGCCCCACCATGGGTGAAGCACATTTCCTGATTTTCACAGTGGGAATATTACGCATATTGCATTGCGACTACGCCTCCGCGCGAGTTCGCATCCGCTGTTCCATGGAGCATGAGCATGCTTACGCGACAACAAACTTCACAACTCTGCGACACAAAGTTATTTAGCCCCGCATACTTGATTCAGCAGCTTCCATCACCGAAGGAGATTCATGACTTTATCGATCGATCCCGCGCGCAGATATCATCGATATTGAGCGGCGCATCGGAAAAACTACTGATTATCGTCGGTCCCTGCTCGATTCACGATACCGATGCGGCACTTCAGTACGCTAGTCGACTCGCCCATATTCAGGAATTTCTCGGTGACGACCTTCATATCGCAATGCGCGTGTACTTCGAAAAACCGAGAACCAGCCTCGGATGGAAGGGCTTCATCAACGATCCGTATCTCGACGAAAGCTACGACATCGACAGTGGCCTGAAACGCGCAAGGCAGCTTCTGCTCGAAATTTCCTCGCTCCGTCTTTCGGTTGCGACCGAGTTCCTCGACCCGATCGGTCACCAGTACATCTCCGACCTCGTCAGTTGGGGAGCCGTCGGCGCGCGCACGACCGAATCCCAGGTGCATCGCGAGATGGCCTCGGCACTGCCGTGCCCGATCGGCTTCAAGAACGCCACGAACGGCGACGTCAGGCCGGCCATCGATGCGATCCGGGCCTCGCGACAACCGCATCGCTTCGTCACGGTGACAGCGGAAGGAGCGTATGTCAGGCGCACGACGAGCGGCAACGTCAATGGGCATCTGGTTCTGCGCGGCGGCAGCGCACCGAACTACGACCCACAAAGCGTAGCCTCCGCCTGCGAACAGCTCGCCGCGCATGGCCTGCCTGCGCGCGTCATCGTCGATGCAAGCCACGGCAATAGCGGCAAGCAGCACCAAAACCAGTTGGCCGTCTGCGATTCGCTCAGCTCGCGTATCTCGCTCGGGGATACACAAGTGGCCGGCATCATGATCGAGTCGAGTCTCGTTGCGGGCAACCAGCCCGTGGCCCCGCTCGCGAAGTTGACGTACGGCCAGAGCATTACGGACGCATGCCTCGGATGGGAAGACACGGCACCGCTGCTCCGCAGTCTCGCAAACGTGGTTCGGGCCCGCCGCAAGCGCTACGCACCCGTGGAACCGCCGGTGGCGCTCGCGGGCTGAACGCTGAGAGGCGGCGCTCGGAGCGCCCGCGGTCGTTTTCACTCGCCCTATGTGCCACGTACTTAATTAGTAGTCCTGAATATCTGGCGCTTACGTAGCGCTCACTGCGTCCTTCCACAACGCTCAAAGCGATCATCCAAGCCATTTTGAGGACATCATCATGCTGACCACCGTCGCGGAACAACCGTTCGCCACCCCGTCTCGGGCACACCGAGCGCAATCGATGAGCGCTGCCGACCTGCTTTGGCGCGCTGCCTATCTGCATCCCGATTCCGGCCTTTCGTTTCTGTCGAGCGCCGACGACGAAGGCGAATTCGTCACCTACCCGGCGCTGCTCGACGAAGCGCATCGGATTGCATCGGCGCTGCGCCGGCGCGGACGGCGGCCCGGCGAGAAGGTCGTGTTGCTGCTCGAACTCGCGCGCGACTTCATCCCGGCGTTCTGGGGTTGCGTGCTGGCGGGCTGCGTACCTTGCCCCGTCGCGCCGATCCGCAACGATCCGCCTCGCTGGGAAAGAACCATCGCGCATCTGCGCGCGCTGCTCGACAATCCGCTCATCGTGACTACGGAAACGCTCGAACTCACGCTTGCCGGCGGCACCCAGGCTGCCCGGTTGAACGCGCTGCGCGATTCGCCGCAGGGGCTCGACACGGCGCCGGTCCATGAATCTTCGCCAGAAGACCCTGCCGTCTTCGTGCTGACCTCGGGTTCGACGGGCAACTCGAAGGCCGTTGTCCTGACGCACGCGAATCTGCTTGCCTCGATGGCCGGCAAGAATGAACGGCAACGCCTCGACGCCTCGGACGTCACACTCAATTGGATCTCGTTCGATCACGTGGCCGCGCTGCTCGAGGCGCACCTACTGCCGCTCTACGTGGGCGCGCGGCAGATCCACGTCGATTCCGCAACGATTCTTGCCGATCCTCTTTCGTTTTTGCGCCTCATCGACCGTCACCGCGTGTCGATGACGTTCGCACCCAATTTCCTGTTCGGCCAGATCAATGCCGCCATCAAGCAAGTCCGGTCCGCTGGCGGGCTCGATCTCTCGTGCCTCAGGCACATCATCTCCGGGGGCGAAGCTGTTGTCGTCGAGACCGGCCGGCGGTTCTTGGAACTGCTCGCACCCTACGGTCTCTCGCCACGTGCGCTGTGGCCTGCGTTCGGCATGAGCGAGACCTGCGCGGGATCGATCTACTCGCGGCTCTTTCCGGAAGACGACGAGGAGCGCGAGTTCGCCGCACTCGGCACCCCTGTCATAGGGCTCGACATGCGCATCGCTGACGACGAAGCGAACGTACTGAGCAACGGCGCGATCGGCGAGCTGCAGTTGCGCGGCCCAATGGTGTTCGGCCGCTATTACCGCAACGAAGAAGCGACGCATGCGGCGTTCACGGCGGACGGATGGTTTCGCACGGGCGACCTGGGCAGGATCGAAGACGGCAAGCTGAGTCTCGTGGGACGCAGCAAGGACAGCATCATCGTCAGCGGCGCGAACTATTTCAGTCATGAACTCGAGACGGCGCTCGAGCAGCTCGACGGCATCGAGCGTTCGTTCGTCGCCGCGTTTCCGACGCGACCGGCGGGCGCCGACACGGAATCCCTGGTGATCGCCTACGCGTCGACGATCGACGCGGCCGATGAAGCTCGCCGGCATCAGCTCAACATCGCCGTGCGCAATACCACCATCCTGTTGTGGGGTTTCCGGCCATCGCTGATCCTGCCCCTGCCTAAGACCGCCTTCCCGAAGACGAGCCTTGGCAAAATACAGCGCGCGACGATGAGAAAACGTCTCGAAGCCGGCGAATACGCTGCCGAGCTCGCCGATGCCACTGAAATCGCACGGCGCCAGAGCGGCAGACACGTGCCGCCTGAAGGACCCATCGAAGCAACCATCGCCACTGTTTTCGCGCAAATGTTCGAGCTGCCCGTCGATACCGTCAGTGCCACGGCGAGCTTCTTCGATCTCGGCGGGACGTCGCTCGATATCCTGACGCTGCAGCAGCGTCTTCATACGATGCTCGGAAGCGCTCGCCCGGTTTCCCTCGTGACGATCCTGCAAAACCCGAGTGCGCGCGCGCTCGCCTCGCACCTCGAGCCGAACCGCGGCATGCCAGTCGAATACGATCCCATCGTGCCGCTGCAAACAACCGGCGGCAAAACGCCGCTCTTCTGTATTCATCCGGGCGTCGGCGAGGTCCTCGTATTCGTGAACCTGGCGAATTACTTTGTCAACGACCGACCGTTTTTCGCCCTTCGCGCGCGCGGGTTCAACGAAGGCGAGACGCCATTTAGCTCGCTCGACGAACTTGTCGATACCTACGTTGCCGCTATTCGCCGGCGCCAGCCCCACGGCCCTTACGCCATTGCCGGCTATTCGTACGGGGGCGCCGTCGTGCTGCCCATCGCGCAGCGACTCGAGGCGCTCGGCGAGCGCGTTGCGTTCATCGGCAGCATCGATGCCCCGCCGGTCATCAAGCACCCTCGCGGCAAAGTCGATGCGATCGAGAGCGCCGTGATGCTCGCGTTCTTCCTCTCGCTCATCGACCGGGAACAGATGGAGCACCTGCCCGATTCGCTGCGCACGACGCTCAGTCCCGATGAGGATCCGTGCGAGCCCATCTTTGCGCTCGCGCCCAAGCGACGGCTGGCGGAGCTCGGTCTGGACTTTCAGCGCTTCAAAGCGTGGTCGACGCTCGCGCTTGGACTGTCTGACATCGGTCACGTGCATGAGCCGTCGGGTACCGTCGAGGCAGTCAGCATTTTTTACGCCGACCCGCTCTGGGGCACGAAGGCGGACTATCTCGAGCGGGAGCTCAAACGCTGGGACCTGTTCGCGCGCGGTGCGAATCGCTATATCGAGGTCGGCGGCGAACATCACACGATGCTCGATGTCCGGCACGTAGCTGCCTTCCAGGCCACGCTGCGCGCCGAGATCGATCGTGCGATGCAAGACAGTTGAGGGAGCGCGCCGATGAGCACGAACGTCAAGCATATCGACCTGAACGGCACCGCATTGCACTATGTCGACGAAGGCCAGGGCTCGCCCATCGTCTTCGTTCATGGCTACATCTCGGATGAGCGCGTCTGGGAAAAGCAACGCGCCGCCTTTGCGCGCTCGCACCGCTATATCGGTCCGACGCAGCGTTATTTCGGTCTGGCGCCCTGGCCCGACGAAGGCGGTAGGTTTTCCCTCGATACGCATGTCGAGGACCTCGCCGCGTTCATTCAAGCGTTGGCGGTGGATCCCGTCCATGTCGTCGGCTGGTCATACGGCGCCTCGCTTTCGCTGGAACTCGCCGCGCGCCATCCCGAGTGCGTTCGTTCGCTCTTCGCCTACGAGCCCGCCAACCTGGCGTGGGTCGGCGATCGCGCCGCAGCCGAAGCCGCCGCGAAGGACCGGGCTGAAATGGTGGGGCCGGTGCTCGCGGCGCTCGGCCGAGACGATACGACCGATGCCGTGCGGCAAGTATTCGATTGCGCCCACGGCCAACCAGGGCTCTTCGATAACCTGCCCGCCGAGACGCGCGACATCTTTCTCGACAATGCGCGCACGGTAGCACTGCTGTTCAAGGCACCGCCGTTGCCGGGCATTGACGCGTGCGCATTGCCCTCGCTGACGATGCCCGTCGCAATTGCGCACGGCGCACTGACGCGGCCGTTCTACCGAATCGTGGCTGAAGGTATTGCCACGCGCATCGAGGCAGCCCGGCTCGTCGTGCTGCCGGACGGGATGCATGCCGAGCCGGTGCTCCGCGCGGCGTCGTTCAACGCGGCCGTCGCCGATTTCCTGCTGACCGTGCCAGCGGATTCCGTCGCTCGAACGCACACGAGCGTCTAGCTACCTTTGTCGGGTGCCCGCATTCATCGTCGCACGACGTGCATCGCGCCCCGGCATCCTCATCGATCGAAATGCAGCCAACCCATAGAGAACAGGACCGTATGATGACTCTTCAGACCGATCAGCAAACGATGCAAAAATGGGTGCTTGCCCTCACCTCCGTCGCGGCGTTGATGGCGATGCTCGACTCGATGGTCGTCGCCACCGCGCTCAACGCGATCCGGGCAGATCTCGGCGCGTCGCTCGACGCGTTGCAATGGACGGTCAACGCCTACAATCTCAGCATCGCCACGGTGCTGCTCACCGGTGCCGCGCTGGGCGACCGCTTCGGTCGCCGACGCGTTTTTTTGTTCGGCGTGACGCTCTTCGCCGTATCGTCCGCGGGATGCGCGCTTGCAAAAAGCGTCGCGTGGCTCGTCATCGCGCGTATTGTCCAGGGCGCGGGCGCGGCGTTCGTCATGCCCCTGGCGATGGCCATCCTGACCGCCGCCTACCCGCCAGAGCAGCGCGGCAAGGCGCTCGGACTTTTCAGCGGCATCACGGGTCTCGCGCTCATCGTTGGACCGTTGCTCGGCGGAGCCATCGCGGGCAAGCTCTCGTGGCAATGGATCTTCTGGATCAATGTCCCCATCGGGCTCGTCATCGTCCCGCTTGCGTGGCGGCGCATTCCCGAGAGCTTCGGTGCCACGGTGGCTGTCGACATGCCGGGCATGGTGCTCGCGGCAAGTGCCGCGCTCGGCATCGTTTGGGGCCTCATTCGCGGCTGTGTGGCCGGCTGGTCCAGCGCTGAAGTCATCGCCGCGTTCGCGGCCGGCACGCTGCTCGCCGTTGCATTCGTCGTCCGCGAACGGGTTGCCGCTCAGCCCATGATGCCGATGCGCATGTTCGCCTCGCGCGCATTTTCCTCCAGCATCGCGGCGAGCTTTCTTTTTTACGCCGCGATGTACGGCGTCGTATTCTTCATGCCGCAGTTCTTCCAGATGGCCCAAGGGTGCGATCCGCTCGGCGCCGGTCTGCGTCTGTTGCCATGGACAGCCACACTGTTCGTGGTCGCGCCCGTTGCGGGCGGCCTCGTCGACAAGATCGGCGAACGCGCGCTCATGGTCGTGGGGCTTGCGTTGCAAACGCTCGGATTCGCCTGGGTCGCGTACAACGCGACGCCCGATGTGCCCTACGCACACCTCGCCGTTGCACTGACAATGGCTGGCGCCGGCGTCTCGATGGCCGGTCCGGCGGCACAAAAGGCCGCGGTCGGCGCGGTGAGCCTGAAAGAGATCGGCAAAGCCTCGGGCATCTTCAACATGTTCCGTATTCTCGGGGGCGCCGCCGGCATCGCGCTCGCCGTCGTGGCTTTCTCTGTCGTCGGACGCTATGCGTCGGCACAAGCCTTCGCTGCCGGATTCGCCGCCGCGATGAAATTGTCGGCCGTCCTTTCGGCCGCAGCCGTGCTCGCGGCGCTCTGTCAACCCGCACGCCGAACGCTGCCGGCGGCATCGGCAAAAGCGAAAGTGTAGAAAGACCGGCTTGGCGCAGGCGTGGCGTCCGATGCTACGCCGCTTGTCCGCGGCCGTATGCGCGAAGCGCTTCGGCCGTTTGCTCGTCGCTCGGGAAAAATGCCTCGATGGCAAGTTCGGCGAGCGTGATGTCGACGGGCGTCCCGAACACGGTCGTCGTGCTGAAGAACGATAACGTGCCGAGCGCAGTGCGCAAGCGCAACGGCACGACAATGTCCGAGAGCGCGCCGCCCTCATCGTCCGAATCTTCGGCACCGGGCGGCGCGGGATAAGCCGCCAGTTCCTCGACGAGCGCTTCGAGCACCGCGTCGCCGCTCGTCTGGGCCTGACGCTCGACGCGATGGAGCACATGCGCGCGCCAGGCAAACCAATTGACGATGTTGCGCGCGAGACCGTCGGGATGCAGCGACAGGCGCAGCACATTGACAGGCGGCTCGAGCAGTTTTGGCGCCGCGCCGGCCACGAGCGGCGCGAGCGCGCCGTTGGCGGCAATCATCGTCCAATGCCGGTCGACGGCCAGCGCGGGAAACGGCTCGTGTGCGCGCAACACGAGTTCGACCGCATGGCGCGCGGCACTGAGTTGCGGGTCGTCGAGCGGCCGCTCGCGAAAAAGCGGCGCGTAGCCGGCCGCCACGAAAAGCGCGTTGCGCGCCCTCAGCGGCACCTCGAGCCGCTCGGCCAGGCGCAGGATCATCTCCCGGCTCGGCACGGCGCGGCCCGATTCGACGAAGCTCAGATGCCGCGACGAAATCTGCGCCTCAGTGGCGAGCACGAGTTGGCTCATGCGGCGCCGCTGACGCCATTCGCGCAGCAAATCGCCGACGGTGCGGGGGAGGCCGCGCGGCGCGGCAGCGCTTGGAAACGAGGTGGCAGGCGTATTCATGGCGTCGATCATAGCGAATCGGTGCCGCATTTCCATTACCTGCGACGTAATCGACCGGCTTCGCCGTTTCGACGATTCTTCGATCCCAAGCGAGCCACCGCTGCCGAACGCGGCGGCCGCGCCACCCGCGGCCTCGCGCCGCCCGCTCAACGTCGAAGGAGTCTGACATGAACGCACATACCCATCTCGTCGCCCGCTACTTTGCCGCCTGGAACGAGACCGATGCCGTCCGCCGCCGCGCGCTGATCGCCGAAACCTACGCCGAGGGCGCCCGCTATGTCGATCCAATGCTCGAAGGCAAGGGCCATGAAGGCATCGATGCCATGATTGCGGCCGTCCACGAACGATTCCCTGCCCACGTGTTCCGCCTCGCCACCGACATTGACGGATTCGGCTCCTATCTGCGCTTTTCGTGGGACCTCGTCGGCCCGGACGGCTCGGTTGCGGCGAAGGGATCGGACTTCGCTGTCGTCGATACGACGGGGCGCCTCGCCAGCGTCACAGGCTTTCTCGATGCGGTAGCGCAACCGGCCTGAATCTGCTGGCGCGTGCCGCGGCGAACCCACGCGCCGCGGCACCGACGCACCGCGCGAACGGTTCGTCTCAAGTCGCGACGGGAATCGAGAGCGTTTCCTTGATTTCTTCCATGACGACATAACTCTTCGACTGCACCGCCCCCGGCAACTGCAAGAGGATGTCGCCGAGCAGCTTGCGGTAGTCGGCCATCTCGCCGATGCGCGCCTTGATGAGATAGTCGAACTCGCCCGACACCAGGTGGCATTCGAGCACCTCGGGAATCTTGTGCACCTCCCGCCGAAACTGCTCGAACATATTGCCGCTCTTGTGGCCTAGCGTGATCTCGACGAACACGAGCAGGGCCGCCCCGAGCTGAGCCGGATCGACCCGCGCGTAATAGCCCATGATGACCCCGTCGCGCTCCATCCGCTTCACGCGTTCGATGCACGGCGTCACCGTCAGCCCGACGCGCTCGGCCAAGTCCTTCATCGCGATGCGGCCGTCTTCCTGAAGGATGCGCAGGATATGGTGGTCGAGTTTGTCGAGTTTGCGAACCGGCTGGCGCTGTGTTCTCACTGTTTTCACCAAAAATATGAAAAGTACGAAAACAAAAACTGCTTTTGTCGAAATACTATAGCTCCAATCACTGGATTAAGCCGTCTTTGGAGTAGCTATGCGAGTCATCGTCTTGGGTAGCGGCGTGGTGGGCGTAACGAGCGCCTATTACCTGGCGCGCGCGGGCCATGAAGTCACTGTGGTCGATCGCGCCGCGGGTCCGGCGCTCGAGACCAGCTTCGCGAACGCGGGTCAGATCTCCCCCGGTTATGCGGCACCCTGGGCCGCACCGGGCGTTCCCCTGAAGGCCGTCAAGTGGATGTTCCAAAAGCATGCACCGCTTGCGATCCGCCTAGACGGCACGCCGTTCCAACTGAGCTGGATGTGGCAAATGCTGCGCAACTGCACGGCCGAACGCTATGCGGTCAACAAGGGCCGCATGGTGCGCCTGGCGGAATACAGCCGCGATTGCCTGCAATCGTTGCGTGCCGATACGGGTATCCAGTACGAAGGCCGCGCGGGCGGTACGCTGCAACTGTTCCGCACACAGCAGCAGCTCGACGGTGCGCAAAAAGATATCTCCGTGCTGCGCGAAGCGGGTGTCGCTTACGAACTGCTCGATCCGGCCGGGCTGTCGAGCGCGGAGCCGGCGCTCGCCGCCGTTTCGCACAAGCTGACGGGCGGGCTGCGCCTGCCGGGCGACGAAACGGGCGACTGCCAGCTCTTTACCACGCGCCTTGCCGCACTGGCGGAACAGTTGGGCGTGAAGTTCCGCTACAACACGCCCGTCGATGCGCTCGAAATGGCGGGCGGAAAAATTGCAGGCGTGCGCTGCGGCAGCGAAACGCTGCGCGCCGACACCTATGTCGTCGCATTCGGCGCCTATTCGACGCAATTTCTGGCCGACATCGTGAAGATTCCGGTCTATCCGCTCAAGGGCTATTCCATTACCGCGCCCATCGTCGATGCGGCCGCGGCGCCCGTTTCGACGGTGCTCGACGAAACGTACAAGATCGCGATTACGCGTTTCGATAACCGGATTCGGGTCGGCGGCATGGCGGAAATCGTGGGCTTCGACCAGAAGCTGCGCAACGCACGCCGCGAAACCCTCGAGATGTGCGTCAACGATCTTTTCCCGGGGGGCGGCGATACGGCGAATGCAACCTTCTGGACAGGCTTGCGCCCGATGACACCGGACGGCACGCCGATCGTCGGTCGCACGCCCGTCGCGAATCTGTTCCTGAACACCGGCCACGGCACGCTGGGCTGGACGATGTCGTGCGGCTCGGGCCAATTGCTCGCCGACCTCATCTCCGGCCGGCGCCCCGCTATCCAGGCGGATGACCTCTCGGTGCATCGCTATCTGGGCGACGTCGACGCTTTGCCCCGCCCCGCTTACGCGTAACGGCTCACGCCACCCAACGAGCCCAGGCAGCACAAACGGCGCCCCACACGGGCGCCGTTTGCATTTTCTCGAGCAAAACCGTGGGGGCGCTCAGAACTGATCTTCGGAAAGCGCATAGACGCCTTCCCCACCCTTGCCGCTGACGATTGCCGTTTCGAGCGCAGCGGCCCGCGGCAGGAGCTGCTCCGCAAAAAAGCGTGCTGTTGCGATCTTTGCGCCGTAAAAAGGCGCATCGCTGGCTTCATTGTCGAGCGCGATGAGCATGGCGCGCGCCATGTGCCATCCGGCGAGAACGATGCCCGCCAGTTCCAGGTACAGCACGCTGCCCGCGAATACGGCACCCGGATCGGTCTTCGCGTTCGCGAGCACGAAATCGACGACGGCTTCGAACGAGCGCAGGCCCGTCGACAATTGCGTATGCATAGCCGCGAAAGCGGGGCCCTCGTGCGCCGAAAGCGCATCGAGCGTCAGGCGAATTTGCGCCGCGAACTTCTTTGCCACGGCGCCGCCGTCGCGCAACGTCTTGCGTCCGACGAGGTCGTTCGCCTGGATTGCCGTCGTACCTTCGTAGATGGTCAAAATCCGCGCGTCGCGATAATACTGCGCAGCACCGGTTTCCTCGATGAAACCCATGCCGCCATGCACCTGCACGCCGAGACTGGCGACTTCGATCGAGAGCTCAGTGCTCCATCCCTTCACGATAGGAACGAGGTACTCGTAGAGTGCCTGATGTTCGGCGCGCACCGCCGCATCGGCATGGCGATGCGCGACATCGCAATGCGCGGCGGCCACATAAGCGAGGGCGCGCGCGCCTTCCGTCAGCGCACGCATCGTCGCCAGCATTCTGCGTACATCGGGATGATGAATGATCGTGACGGGGCCTTTCGCCGTGCCGTCGACGGGGCGGCTTTGCACACGCTCCTTCGCATAAGCCACGGCCTTCTGATACGCACGGTCGGCGACGGCCACGCCTTGTATGCCGACGGCGAAACGCGCGGCGTTCATCATGATGAACATGTATTCGAGGCCGCGGTTCTCCTCGCCGACGAGATAGCCGATCGCCCCGCCATGGTCGCCGAATTGGAGCACCGTAGTCGGGCTCGCCTTGATGCCGAGCTTGTGTTCGATCGACACGCAATGCACGTCGTTACGCGCGCCGAGCTTGCCGTCTTCGTCGATCAGGAACTTGGGCACGATGAAAAGCGAAATGCCTTTCACGCCCTCGGGGGCATCGGGCGTGCGCGCAAGGACGAGATGGACGATGTTCTCGGCCATATCGTGCTCGCCCCAGGTAATGAAAATCTTGGTGCCGAAAACCCGATAGGTACCGTCGCCTTGCGGCTCGGCGCGGGTACGCACCAGCGCGAGGTCCGAGCCCGCCTGCGGCTCGGTCAGGTTCATCGTACCCGTCCACTCGCCCGAAATGAGCTTGGGCACGTAGCGCTGCTTCTGCTCGGCGCTGCCGGCCGTGAGCAGCGCCTCGATGGCACCGTCGGTCAGCAAGGGACAAAGCGCGAACGAAAGATTCGCTGCGTTGAGCATCTCGACGCAAGGCGTCGCGATGAGCTTGGGCAGGCCTTGTCCGTCATAGTCGACGGGATGTTGCACGCCTTGCCAACCGCCTTCGACGAACTGACGGAAGGCTTCCTTGAAACCCGGCGTCGCGGTGACGACACCGTCTTTCCAGACGCTGGGATTGCGATCGCCCTCGACGTTCAGCGGAGCAAGCACTTGCTCGCAAAGCTTGGCCGACTCGCCGAGTACGGCTTGCGCCGTTTCGACGGTCGCGTCGTCGCTGCCCGGCAACGTAGCCAGCGTTTCGAGACCGGCCAGCTCGTTCATCGCGAACAGCATGTCCTTGATAGGCGCGGTATAGCTCATCGTGTTCCCCTCCCGAGTCGTTGCTCTGCATTGGCGTTAGGCTTTGCATTGGGCCTCAGTAAGCGCTAATGCGCTAACGGTGGCCTTGCTTTGCATTGGGCCTCCGTAAGCGCTAAAGCGCTAACGGTGGCCGTAAAAAAAAAGGGGGCGCGTCGCGCCCCTTCCCTGCTGCCGTCAGGCGCCTCGTCGAACGGCGCTTCGTCGTTCGTTCAACCGAGTTCGGCGACCAGCTCCGGCACTAGCGCAAACAAATCCCCGACGAGCCCGTAATCGGCCACGCTGAAGATCGGCGCTTCCGGGTCCTTGTTGATCGCCACGATCACCTTCGAATCCTTCATGCCGGCCAGATGTTGAATCGCGCCCGAGATACCGACCGCCACATACAGCTGCGGCGCGACGATCTTGCCCGTTTGCCCCACCTGATAGTCGTTCGGCACATAGCCCGCATCCACCGCGGCGCGCGAAGCGCCCAGTGCGGCACCGAGCTTGTCGGCAAGCGGTACCAGCACACTCTGATAGTTCTCGCCGCTGGCGAGACCTCGGCCGCCCGAGACGACGATCTGCGCGCTCGTCAATTCCGGCCGGTCGAGCTTGGTCACCTCACGGTTGACGAACTGCGAAATGCCCCGGTCGGCCGCCGCTTCGATTTTCTCGATCGCGGCACTGCCGCCTTCGGCCGCAACGGCGTCGAAGCCCGTCGCACGCACCGTGATCACCTTGATCGGATCGGCCGATTGCACCGTCGCGATCGCATTGCCCGCATAGATCGGCCGCTCGAACGTGTCGGGCGACACCACCGCCGTGATTTCGCTGATCTGCGCCACATCGAGCTTGGCCGCCACGCGCGGCGCGATGTTCTTGCCGTAGGCCGTGGCCGGCGCCACGATATGCGAGTAGTCCTTCGCGATTTCGAGCACCGTCGCTTCGACGTTCTCCGCCAAGCCTGCCGCCAGCTGTGGTGCGTCGGCCAACAACACCTTGGACACACCCGCGATCTTCGCCGCGGCATCGGCCGCCGCCTGCGCGTTGTGCCCAGCAATCAGTACGTGAATGTCCCCACCGATCTTTTGGGCAGCTGCAATAGTGTTCAACGTCGCGCCCTTGACGGTCGCGTTGTCATGTTCGGCAATTACCAGAATCGTCATTTTCTTCGCGCTCCCCTTACAGCACCTTGGCTTCGGTCTTCAGCTTCTCGACCAGCGTCTTCACATCCGGCACCTTCACACCGGCGCTGCGCTTGGGCGGCTCCGCCATCTTCAGCGTCTTCAGACGCGGCGTGACATCCACGCCAAGGTCTTCGGGTTTGAGCGTCTCGAGCGGCTTTTTCTTCGCCTTCATGATGTTGGGCAGCGTCACATAACGCGGCTCGTTCAGGCGCAAGTCCGTCGTCACGACCGCGGGCAACGTCAGCGTCAGCGTCTCCGCGCCGCCATCGACCTCGCGCGCGACCGTCGCCTTGCCGTCAGCAATCGTCACCTTCGAAGCGAATGTCGCCTGCGGCAAGTTCGCCAGCGCGGCCAGCATCTGCCCCGTCTGGTTCGAATCGTCGTCGATCGCCTGCTTGCCCAGAATCACGAGCTGCGGCTGCTCCTTGTCCACCAGCGCCTTGAGCAGCTTGGCCACCGCCAGCGGCTGCAACTCCTCGTTCGATTCGATCAGAATCGCGCGATCGGCACCGATCGCCAGCGCCGTGCGCAGCGTCTCCTGCGCTTGCGCCACGCCGCACGACACCGCGACGATTTCCGTCGCCACGCCCGCTTCCTTCAGCCGCACCGCCTCTTCCACCGCGATTTCGTCGAACGGGTTCATCGACATCTTCACGTTCGCAATATCGACGCCCGTGCCATCCGACTTCACGCGCACCTTCACGTTGAAATCGACCACGCGCTTGACCGGCACCAGAATTTTCATGCACACGCTCCAAAGTTACGAATACGTCAACCCAGCGGCCATTATAACGACAGCCAAAACAGCAGCCCGAGGAGCCGCCGCGCCGGGCTCCGGATATCGAGCGGACTTGCGCTCGACGGTGCGCCTAGATAACGAACGATCGTTTTATTTTAATGAGGCCGAGCCGGCTCGCCAAGCCCGGATTCTCGATCAACGCCTCTAACCGCACGCTTCTAACCGCACCGATGTTCTCAACGATGGCTCAAGCGCCGCACGAGCCAATCGCCGAATGACTGCACGAGCTGAACGAACACGACGAGGATCGCCACGACCGCCAGCATGACTTCCGGCAAGAACCGCTGATAGCCATAGCGAATGCCGAGATCGCCAAGTCCGCCGCCGCCTATCGCGCCCGCCATCGCCGAATAACCGACCAGCGAGACGAACGTGATCGTCAGCCCCGCGACGATGCCCGGCAGCGCCTCGGGCAACAGCACCTTGAATACGATCTGGCGCGTCGTCGCGCCGAGCGCCTCAGCCGTCTCGATCAGCCCGCGATCGACTTCGCGCAGCGCCGTTTCGACGAGACGCGCGATGAACGGCGCCGCGGCAATCGTGAGCGGAACGACCGCGGCGGCCGTGCCGATCGAGGTGCCGACGACCAATCGCGTCAACGGGATCACCGCCACGAGCAGGATGATGAACGGGGTGGAGCGAACGGCATTGACCGTGAGCCCCATCGCGCGATTGGCGGCGACGTGTTCGAGCACGCCGCCTCGCTCCGTCAGAAACAGCAGTACGCCCAACGGCAGGCCGACCAGCGCGCCGAGGACGCCCGATATGCCGACCATGACCAGGGTCTCCCAGAACGACGCGAGAAACATCGGGAACATTTCGTCAAACATGCGCGAGCGCCTCCACCACGACACCTTGCGCGCGCAGGTAAGCGAGCGCATCGTCGAGCCGATCGGGTTCGCCGTCGGCAAGCACCGCCAGCGAGCCGAAGGCCCGGCCCTGAATCTCGTCGATCTGACCGTGCAGAATATTGACGTCGAGCGCATAGCGTCGGATGGCTTCGGACAAGACAGGCTTATCGACGCTGCCTCCCGCAAACGCAAGCCGCAGCAGCTGGCCCGCCCCGGTTTCGAGGTGTTTTGCGACGCGCGCTTTGACCGCGGCAGGCAACTCGTGCGCGATGACATCGCCGAGCAGCACGCGCGTGACATCGTGCCGCGGCCGCAGGAAAACATCGACCACGGGCCCCGCTTCGACGATGCGTCCGGCGTCGAGCACCGCAACACGATCGCAAACTTCCTTGATGACCTCCATCTGATGGGTGATCAACACGATCGTCAAACCAAGCTCTCGGTTGATGCGCTTCAGCAATTCAAGGATCGAGCGCGTCGTTTCGGGATCGAGCGCCGAGGTGGCCTCATCCGAGAGTAGCACCTTGGGCTTGCTCGCCAACGCCCGCGCAATGCCGACGCGTTGCTTCTGCCCGCCGCTGATCTGTGCCGGATAGCGCTGCCGCTGCGCCGCGAGGCCAACCAGTTCGAGCAGCGGAGAGACGACGGCGTCGATGTCGTAACGCTTCATCCCCGCGAGTTCGAGTGGCAGCGCGACGTTCTCGAACACCGTGCGCGAACTCAACAGGTTGAAGTGCTGGAAGATCATGCCGATCTCGCGGCGCGCGGCGCGCAGCTGCGCCGGCGGCAGGCCGGTCAACGCGCGGCCTGCGACGAGGACTTCTCCCGCGCTCGGCCGTGCCAGCAGATTGATGGTGCGCACGAGGGTGCTCTTGCCGGCGCCGCTTCGGCCGATGATGCCGAATATCTGGCCGGGAGGAATCGTCAAGTCGATCCCTTTGAGCGCTTCGACCGAGCCGCCCGGACCGGCAAAGCGCTGTGAAACGTTGCGTAGTTCGATCATGAAAAGAAAACGACGGAGGATGTCGCCCGGCGTTTTGTGCAGGGCGACGGCCGGCCAGTCATGGTTGACTGGGCATCCGGACCCGCTATTTTATCGCGCCGCACAAATAAGCTTTCATAATTAATTCTCAATACCTCATAACCAAGAGGAATTAGAGCAGCGGGTCTCGTTTTCTCGCGCCGGCTCGACATGCACGGATTTAAGATGGCGCTCGCATTTCATCAGCGAGGAAGCCCATCATGGCCAGTTTGGACGCACCGTCGGGCGTCGCGCCCGACACGACCGGCTCGTACGCCGATCCTCAGCGCTCGACGGTCCGCACACAGGACGGTCTCGACCTCGCGCTGTATCGCTGGCCCGCGCAAGGACAAGGCGCTTCGCCCAGCGCAACCGTGGCGCTCGCTCACGGCCTGGCGGAGCACGCCGGACGCTACGCGCCGCTTGCCGCGCGACTTTGCGTAGCCGGTATCGAGCTGGTCTCTGTCGATTTGCGCGGACATGGGCAATCGCCGGGTCCGCGTGCATGGGTCGAATCCATCGACGACTATCTGCTCGACTTCGAAGCGCTGCTCGGCGCCGCCCGCCCGGGCATTCCCTTTTTCCTCATGGGGCACAGCATGGGCGGCACGATTGCAGCGCTTTTTGCGGCCGAGCGGCTCGCGCATACCGCGCAGGTCGGGCCGCGTCTGCAGCCGCCCGCGGGACTGATTCTGTCGAGCCCGGCACTCGCTGTCGGCCGTGACGTGCCGCGCTGGATGGTCGCAGCGAGCCAGCTCGTGAGCCGCGTCTGGCCGCGTTTCCCCGCCATGAAAATCGACCCCGCGCTCCTCGCGCGCGATCCGGCTGTCGTCGAGGCCAATCGCAACGATCCTCTTGTGCACCACGGTCCGATACCCGCGCGGACCGGCGCCGAGATCCTCGTTGCGATGAGGCGTATCGCAAACGCACGCGCGGCGCTCAGCCTTCCCATACTCGTGTTTCACGGCAGCGACGACAAGCTGACCGAACCCGCGGGAAGCCAGGAATTCGCGCGCCGAGTGGGCTCCGCCGATTGCACGATGACCCTCTACGAAGGCAGCTATCACGAGACCATGAACGATCTCGATCGCACACGCGTGATCGATGCGTTGATCGACTGGATCGCGGCCCGTTTGGCCTGATCGCTCGCGGCACTCGCGCACGCCACGGGCGGCGTATCCGAGCGATCAAACGGGCCAGTTCGGCTTGCGCTTTTCCACGAACGCCTGCATCCCTTCGAGCGTCGCGTCTTCCATCGCGTTGCAGGCCATCGTCTGCCCCGCAAGCTGATACGCGGCTTCGATGCCGGTTTCGAGCTGCCGGTAAAAAAGCGCTTTGCCCGCGCTCACCGCCGCGGCCGGCTTGGCGCAAATCCCCGACGCGAGCGCAACTACTTCGGCGTCGAGCGCATCGAGCGGCACCATGCGGTTGATGAGCCCCTCGTCGCGCGCTTTCGCCGCGTCGATGAACTCGCCCGTCATCAGCATCTCGAACGCCGCCTTGCGCGAAAGATTGCGCGACAACGGGACGGACGGTGTCGCGCAAAAGAGCCCCACGTTGATGCCCGATACCGCAAAGCGCGCCGTATCGGCCGCCACGGCGAGATCGCACATCGCAACGAGCTGGCAGCCCGCGGCTGTCGCCATACCCTGCACGCGGGCGATGACCGGTTGCGGCATCCGCTGGATCGTCATCATCAGCGCAGAACAGCGGGCGAAGAGCGCCTGATAATGGGCGAGCGACGGCGCCGCGCGCATTTCTTTCAGGTCGTGGCCCGCGCAGAACGCGCGGCCCGCGGCGGCAAGCACGACGACTCGCGCATCGCTTTTCGCGATGGCACCCAAGGCGGCATGCAGCTCGGCAATCAATTGCTCCGATAGCGCATTGAACGCGTCGGGGCGGTTCAGCGTCACGCACACGACGCCCGGAAGGCCGTACGCGCCATGCTCGACGAGCAGCACGCCCGTGTGGTCTGTGCCAGCCGATGTCCCGGCCGGGCGGATCGACGATGAATCGGAGTTCATGGACGTCACCTCCATCGTTCCATGGTTCGGACAGCGAACGCGGGTGGCCCGCCGGCCCGCCCGCTCGCGTCACATTCGACGCGTCAAATCCCCGCCAGCGCACGCACGTGGGCAGCCACGCTACGACCGAGCGCCGACAGGTTGTAGCCGCCTTCGAGACAGCTCACGATGCGTCCGCGCGCATAGCGCGCGGCAATGCCGCGGATTCGATCGGTTATCCAGACGTAGTCGTCTTCGACGAGCCCCATGTTGCCGAGATCGTCTTCACGGTGCGCGTCGAAACCGGCCGAAATGAAGATCATCTCGGGCTCGAATGCCGTGAGACGCGGCACCCAGACGCGATCGATCGCTTCCCTCACGGCTTCGCCTTTCGTGCGGGCGGCCATCGGCAGGTTGACCATGTTCGCGGCTTCACTGTCCGTACCGCTGAATGGATAGAACGGGTGCTGAAAAAAACTGCACATGAGCACACGCTCGTCGCCCGCGAATGCCGCTTCGGTTCCGTTGCCGTGATGCACGTCGAAGTCGATGATGGCCACGCGCTCGAGACCGTGTGCTTCGAGCGCATGGCGCGCGGCGATCGCCACGTTGTTGAAAAAGCAAAAACCCATCGCGCGCCCCGGCTCCGCATGATGTCCGGGCGGCCTGACTCCGCAAAAGGCGTTCTCGTACCGGCCCTCGATGACGGCGTCGGTCGCCGCCACGGCGGCTCCCGCGGCATGGAGCGCTGCCTGCCAGGTATGGGCGTTCATCGCTGTGTCGGGATCGATCCAGGCGTAGCCTTCGGCCGGTGCCCGGCTCTCGATGTAATCGATATGCTCGCGCGTATGCACGCGCGCGATCTGCTCGAGATCCGCACGCGGCGCGCTCTCGCGCTGGACGAGGGGTGCGATGCGGCTTGCGATCAGTTGGTCTTCGATCGCCTGCAGGCGTTCGGGACACTCGGGATGCCCCGGTCCCATCTCGTGAAGCAGGCACTCGGGGTGTGAATAGAAAGCGGTCGCCATGATGTGCTCGCGTGGTCGCCGGGCGGCATGTCTCCAACGTAGCTACGTTACCATACGCGGCCCAGCGCCACCGGCGAAAAGGGATGCGCCGGCCACCCCGCCTACGCGGTGCCAACCGCCGCGGTTTCGCGTCCGCCGCCCGTTCGTTATACTGCGCCGAGCCCCGAAACGTTCACGCACCGCCTGCCGTTCGCACCCCACCCAAACATGACCGTCATCCTTGCCACACGCGCAGCCAAACGTCTTGCCGCCCTCTCAGCCACCCTCGCTTTTGCTGCCGTCACCGGCAATACGGCGCTGGCGCAAACCCGGCCTCCGCATCATGCGATAAGGGTGTCGCAAACCGAGCCGCAACCGGCCTCGCAAGGCCAGACGTTCGAAGAAGAGATCATCCCGCAGCGCTACGCGCACAACGCGGATGTGGATGCGTTCATCGACGACATGGTCGCCCGTTACGATTTCGACCCTGCGGCGCTTCATGCGCTTTTCGCGGGCGCCGACTACTCGGCTACCGTGGTGAAACTCGTCACGCCGTCCCCCACGCCCGCCCTCAAAAACTGGCACGCGTACGAATCGCGCTTTCTCGATCCGGTTCGCATCGACGCCGGCGTCAAGTTCTGGCGGGACAATCGGGCGACGCTGCAGCGCGCTTATGAGCAGTATGGCGTGCCGCCCGAAATCGTCGTCGGCATCATTGGCGTTGAGACGATCTACGGGAAGTACATGGGCAACTTTCGTGTGATCGATGCGCTGACCACGCTTGCGTTCGATTATCCGAACACGCCGAATCGCGCGGAACGCGAAATGACGTTTCGCAAGAACCTCGAAGACTATCTCGTCTGGACGCGCAACGCCCAGCTCGATCCGAGCAGTGTGCGCGGCTCTTACACCGGAGCCATCGGCATTCCGCAGTTCTTGCCGAGCAGCATCGTCAAATACGCCGTCGACTACGAAGGCAACAATCGCATCGATTTGCGCGCGAGCACTGCCGATGCGATCGGTAGCGTCGCCAATTATCTAAGCGAAAACGGCTGGAATACGGGACGCCCGGTCGTCTGGAAGATCGCGCACGACGCAGGCAGTATCGGCATTGCCCAGGCAGCAGCGGACGGCAAGCCGGAGCCGCATTGGCCGCTCTCGCAGATGCTGAGCGCCGGCATGTCGCTTGACGAACCGGGCCTCGATACCAACGCCGAGGCGGCCACGGCCGTGCTCGTCATCGATCTGCCGACGCCAGGTCAGCCCACCGAATACATGCTCGGCCTGGAAAACTTCTATGTGCTGACGCGCTACAACCGGAGCTTCTTTTACGCACTTGCCGTCTACGAACTCGGCCAGCGCGTGAAAGCGCGCATGCTGGCCGAAGCCGCGGCCGCGCCCTCCAGTTGAACGCTCGACGAACGTCTTTCGAGCACGGCGCGGTCCGTCGAAGTTGACCGAGACCGCGACGCGGCATGGCACTGCGCCGTCAGGCGGGAAAAACACCGGTGGAGAGATAACGGTCGCCGCGGTCGCAAACGATGAACACGATCGTTGCATTTTCGACTTGCCGGGCAACGCGCAGTGCCACCTCGCAAGCACCGCCCGACGAAATACCGCAGAAGATGCCCTCGACAGCGGCGAGGCGGCGCGCCATGGCTTCGGCAGCCGCCTGCGAAACGTTCTCCGTGCGATCGATACGGCTGCGATCGAAAATCTTCGGCAAATAGGCCTCGGGCCATTTGCGGATTCCCGGAATGCGCGAGCCGTCCTCGGGCTGCGCGCCGATGACCTCGATCGCGTCACTCTGCTCTTTCAAATAGCGGGAGACGCCCATGATCGTGCCGGTCGTACCCATCGACGAAACGAAATGCGTGATACGCCCCTCGGTCTCGCGCCAAAGCTCGGGGCCCGTGCCCTCGTAATGTGCGAGCGGATTGTCGGGGTTGGCGAACTGATCGAGAATCACGCCCTTGCCCTCGCGCTGCATCTGTTCCGCCAAATCCCTCGCGTATTCCATCCCGCCCTTGACCGGCGTGAGCAGAATCTCGGCGCCGTACGCCGCCATGCTCTGACGCCGCTCGGCCGAGAGGTCCTCGGGCATCACAAGCACCATCTTGTAGCCGCGGATCGCCGCAGCCATGGCAAGCGCGATGCCCGTGTTGCCGCTCGTCGCCTCGATGAGCGTATCGCCGGGCCTGATCCGCCCTCGCGCCTCGGCATGCTTGATCATCGACAATGCGGGCCGGTCCTTGACGGAGCCCGCGGGATTGTTGCCTTCGAGCTTGGCGAGAACGACATTGTTGCGGCTGCGGATTTCGTCGTCCGTTACGCGCACGAGTTGTACGAGCGGTGTATTGCCGACCGTATCTTCAATAGTCTTGTAAGGCATGAGTTAGGCGCGCAAAGCGCGTGACGTAATGAGCGATTGGGAATACGGGTATTGGGATGGATTGTAAAGCAGCACGTCGCAGCGTGCCGGAGCTGCTCGGCCGCGCGTGTCGACGTGCTCGCGCTGTCGCTCGCGGCGGTCGCACCCACCCACGCAAAAAACCCGCGGCAAGCCGCGGGAAGCCGTCACGTTGCATGACGGTGAAGGAGACCTGCGAGAAGGCGAATCTGCCAGTGCAGTGCGGCAGCGCGGCAGTGCACCGCCGATGCTTCATCGATGCGTTACGGCCACCGAGGCGCGACGCGCCGACGCACTCGCTGTGCGGCTCGGAATACAGCTCGATACCGGGATGGAGGGTGAGGCCGATGACGGGACGGACAGCGGCCGCCCCACCGATAAGCCTTCGGCTCGCAGCCGTTCGAGGGTGCGACCGCCGAAGCCCTTGACGCGCGCGGCCAGGTCCGACGCATCTTCGAATGGCCCGTTGCGTGCGCGTTCGTCGAGAATGGCGCGTGCCTTGGCGGGGCCAATGCCCTTGACGCTGCGCAGCGCCGCTTCGTCAGCGGCGTTGACATCGACGGCCGCGTAAAGCTTGCCGCATGCAGCGGCCAGAAGGCATGCGGCGAGGAATCGTTGATACATGGGACCTCCGTTGATCGAGCGGCCGGCGCGAGGAAAAGCCGGCCGAGAGATCCCAGTGTAGTGAGAGGTGCCCTGCTCTTACAGCTGGCCGAATAGCCAACGCACGTATCTGTCGACGCCCTCTTGCACCGTGAGGAAAGGCGCGTCATAGCCGGCCGCGCGCAAACGGGTCAGGTCGGCTTGCGTGAAGCACTGATATTTGCCGCGCAGCGCATCGGGAAACGGCACGTACTCGATGAGCCCGCTCTGGACCATTTCGGCAAGCGAAAGCGGCGCCTGATGCTCGAGCGAGCGCATCGTATTGACGACGCTCGATGCGATATCGTTGAACGGCTGCGCGCGGCCCGTGCCGAGATTGAAGATGCCCGATTTTTCCGGGTGGTCGAAGAAAAAGAGGTTGACCTTGGCCACATCCTCGACCGATACGAAATCGCGTGTCTGCTCGCCGGCGGCGTAGCCGTTGTACTCGCCGAAGAGCTTCACCTTGCCCTCGGCGCGGAACTGATTGAAGTTGTGAAAGGCCACCGACGCCATGCGCCCCTTGTGAGACTCGCGCGCACCGTATACGTTGAAGTAGCGAAAGCCCGCAATCTGGCTCTTCGCATCCGGCAGCACCCTGCGGATCAGCTGATCGAACAGAAACTTCGAATAGCCATAGACGTTGAGCGGAGCTTCGACAGCGCGGTCTTCGACAAAGCGTGTCGAGCCGCCGTAGATTGCCGCTGACGACGCATAGAGAAACTGGGCGCCCTGAGCAAGGCAGGCATCGAGTACGGCCCGGCTATATCGAAAATTGTTGTCCATCATGTAGCGGCCGTCGGTTTCCATCGTATCGGAGCAGGCTCCTTCGTGGAACACGGCGCGCACCTTGCCGAAATCGCCCCGGGCGAAGCGTTCGACGAATTCGGTCTTGTCGAGATAGTCGTCGATCTCGCAATCGACGAGATTCTTGAATTTGTCGGCGCGCTTGAGATTGTCGACGGCGACGATACGCGTCTCGCCACGCTCGTTGAGCGCCTTGACGAGGTTACTGCCGATAAAGCCGGCAGCGCCGGTGACGATGAGAGTCATGATCGGTTTCGCAATGAAAGGGATGTTTGGAAATCGGTTCGCTCAAACGTGCTCAAACGTGCTCGAACTTCAAGACGAAACGGGGGCGCGGTCGCGAACCCGGCTCGTCTCAGTGCGAGAGTGCGAAAAGCTCGTCATAGTCCACGGTCGCCGTACCGAGTTTGCCGACGACGATACCCGCCGCGCGATTGGCCAGCGCGACGGCATCGACGAGCGGTACGCGAGCGCCGAGCATCGCGGCAAGCGTGGCGATCACGGTATCGCCCGCGCCCGACACATCGTAGACCTCGCGCGCGAGCGCCGGTGTGTTGAGCACGCCATCCGCCGTGAAGAGCGTCATGCCCTCTTCCGAACGCGTCAGCAAGAGTGCCTCCATGTCGAGCGATGCGCGCAATTGCGTAACGCGCGCAATGAGGTCGTCCTCTGATTTCCATCGGCCGACCACCTCGCGCAGCTCGGCCCGATTCGGCGTGATGACCGTGGCACCGCGATAGCGCTCCCAGTCGTCTCCCTTCGGATCGACGAGCACGGCTTTGCCGGCCGCCCGCGCCTTGGCGATCATTTGCGTCACGTGCGTGAGCCCGCCCTTCGCATAGTCCGAAAGCAGCACGACATCGTGCGAGGCGAGCAACGTGTCGAAGCGCGCGAGTCCGGCGAGCAGCGCCTCGTGCGCCGGCATGTTCTCGAAATCCATACGCAGCAGTTGCTGCTGACGCGAGAGTACGCGCAGCTTGATCGTGGTCGGCAGTTCCGGGTCGCGCTCGAGGTACGGCACGACACCGCTGTGCTCCAACAGCTCGACGATGCGCTCGCCGGGCTCGTCATGGCCTACCACGCACAGCAGCCCCGTGCTTGCACCGAGCGCCGCGGCGTTGCGCGCGACGTTCGCGGCGCCGCCGAGCCGGTCCTCCTGACGCTGGACATGCACGACCGGCACGGGCGCCTCGGGCGAGATACGATTGACGTCGCCGAACCAGTAGCGATCGAGCATGACGTCGCCGACCACGAGCACGCGCGCACTCGCGAGCCGCTCGCGGGCAATGACAGGCAAAGGGGGCTGCGCCTGCGTGGGTACGGTCGCGGGGCGGGCCCCGCTCTCGGTCATCTCAGCCTCCGCTGGGCCGTCCCAAGGAGGCTGAGCGCCCCCGCGGGGGGCAGCGAACGAAGTGAGCGTGGCGGTCGTTCCATCATCCGCCTCCGCTGGGCCGCCCCGAGGAGGCT
>CBJLAJ010000041.1:0-35151 GCA_966421005.1 uncultured Paraburkholderia sp. | reverse complement strand
GCCAGTATTACAACCGGCAGTACTACAACAGCCACCGGTAGCCGGCCTTACCCGCGATAAAGCGTCTTCCGCCCATCGCAACCGCTCCGGGTCGATACCTCAACCCGTATCGCCGCCCGCAACAGGCAAAACCGTCCCCGTGATGTAGCTGGCTTCATCGGAGGCGAGGAACAGAATTGGCGCGACCTGTTCGTCGATGCTGCCGTAGCGCTTCAGGAACGTCGATTCGTTGACCTGTTGGACCGCCTCGTTCATCCAGATGCGTTCCTGCGCACTATCGCCCGCGGGGTTGCGCACTACGCGCCGTGGAGGCGCATCGGTGCCGCCGGGCGCCGTTGCCACGACACGAATGTTGTGCTGCGCGTATTCCATCGCCAACGACTGCGTCAGCGCATTGACGCCGCCCTTCGCCGCCGAATAGGGCACGCGTCGGATGCCACGTGTGGCATTCGACGAAATATTGACGATGGTCCCGCCGCCGCGCGCGAGCAGATGCGGCAATACGGCATGGCAGGCGTACAGCGTGGGCATCAACGAACGACGGATTTCCGCATCGATCTGGGCCGGTTCGAATTCGGCAAACGGGCGCATGCGGATCGCCCCGCCTACCCCGTTGACGAGCACGTCGATCCCGCCGAATCGCTGCGCCGCGAACGCCATCGACGCGTGAGCACCCTCATAGGTTTCCATATCCGCGACGAAGGCTGCAGCGCACTCCGCTGGCGCTTGCCCGGCCACATCGCCGACGAAATCGGCGCGATCGACCAACACGACCCTGCCGCCTTCCGCGGCCACACGCAGCGCGACGCCACGGCCAATGCCCTGCGCCGCACCGGTCACCACCACCACCTTGCCTGCGAATCGCTGCATGGTCATACCGCCTTCGCCGTCGCGTTCGGTGTGAACTTCTCGTAATGGAAGCTGTTGGGCTTGATGCCGTTCTCGTCGAAATACGAGCGAACCGCGTCGACCATCGGCGGCGGCCCGCAGAGATAGACATCGACGTCGCCGTCATTGAGCGCCTCGGCCGGAATATGTTGCGTCACCCACCCTTTGCGGGGATGGTTCGAGCTCGCGTCGGCCACCACCGTGGCGTAGCTGAAATTCGGCAACCTTGCCGCATACGCCTCGATGGCCTCGATCTGCACCAGGTCCAGATCGCGCGTGACGCCGTAGATCATATGCACTTTCTGCTCGGACCCGGTGCGAGCCAGTACCTCCAGCATCGACAGAAACGGTGCGAGGCCGGTACCGCCCGCGAGAAACAGCAGCGGGCGCTGCGCGCCGCGCAAGTAGAAGCTTCCCAACGGGCCGATCAGATCGAGCTTGTCTCCGGCGCGCGCGGATTCGAGCCAGGTGCTCATCGCGCCACCGGGAATTTTCTTGATCAAAAAGCTGATCGTCGAATCGCCGGGGGCGGATGAGAACGAATAGGAGCGATTGAGCCCGCTGCCGGGCACGTCGATGTTGACGTATTGTCCGGGCAGGAACGCCGGCGCACTCGCACCGGCGTCCAGTTCGAGTACCACGGCCGCATCGTTATGCGGCTCGACCTTCGCAACCGTTGCAACGAATTTGCTCTGAGCGGTCTTGCAGACGATGGACGATGCCGGCACCGCAATCACACAATCGCTCTCGGGCACCATCTGGCACGCCAACACGAGCCCAACTCGCTTTTCGTCCTCGCTCAGTGCATCCTCGATATAGTTGTCGCCCAAATCGTAGCGCCCGCTTTCTGCGCGGCACTTGCAAGTGCCGCAGACACCGTCCGCGCAATCCATGGGCAAATTGATCTTCGCGCGAAACGCCGCATCGAGGATTTTCTCGCCGGCCTTGCATTCGATGAAGCGGGTGACGCCGTCCTCAAAGGTCAGCGCGATGTTGTAGCTGGACATGGAACCTCCTTCACTTCCCTGCTTTTCCCACGGTTGCACGTCAAACGTGATAAACGTCGAGCACTTGTCGGATGTAGTCGTTCTTCAGCACGATCTTCTTGTACGAAATCAGCAAGCGCTCATCGACCTTGCGCAAAGTCACGAACATCGTGCCGAAAAACTGGTCGGTGACCTTGTAGCGATGGTTGAGCGTATGGAAGTTGTACCGCACGTCCACCTCGTCGCCGCGCTCGGCCAGCACTTCCACATTAGTGACGTTATGGCTCGTACGCGGTTCGGGCGTCGAAGCGCCGCTGCGCTCGGTCTTGATGCGAAACACTCTGTCTTCGAGGCCGCCCCGGTCCGGGTAATACATCAGCGAGACCTGACCCTCGTGGTCGTCGACAAGCTGATCGTCGTCGTCCCACGCGGGCATCCAGTAGGTCACGTCATCGGCGTAACAAGCGAGCCATTCGTCCCATTGACGATCGTCGAGCATGCGCGCCTCGCGATACAGCGCGGCGCAGATTGCGTGGTAATCGAAACTCATGCCTGCGCCTCCCGTTGTTGCTTCAGCCCATTGCGCATTACCCGCACCCAGTATTCGTGCTGACAGACGAAGAGGCCCTCGTCTTCGCTTCTCTCACCCGAGATCAGCGGCTTCAAACCCATCCTTTGCGCGTTCTCGTCCGCACCGTCGATCCACAACGGCGCACCGCGCGAAAGATCGTTCCACATCGCAGTAATACCGGCGTACCCGTTCTGGCACGCGCGAAATTCTTCGAGATCGTCGGCGGTGCCCATACCGGTGACGTTGAAAAAATCCTCGTACTGACGGATACGCGTTGCCCGATCGGCCGCGTCTTCGCCCTTCGGAGCGAAGCAGAAGATCGTGACCTCCGTCCTGTCCACGCTGATCGGACGCACCACGCGGATCTGTGTACTGAACTGATCCATCAGGAACACGTTCGGATACACGCACAAGTTGCGCGTCTGATTGACGATGAAGTCCGCTTTCGCTTCACCGACGCGCGCCTTGATTTCGTCGCGATGCCGATAAACAGGCCGCACTTCCGGGTTCATCGTTTTGGTCCACAAAAGGATGTGGCCATGATCGAACCCGTACACGCCAGCGATCGACTTGCTCCAGCTGTTGGCATCCACGGCCTTTGTCCCACACTCCTTGCGGCGCCCCATCGTCGCGGCGTAATTCCAGTGCACCGTGCTCACGTGGTAGCCATCGCAACCGTTCTCCATCTGCATCTTCCAATTGCCTTCGTAGATGTAGGAGGAGTTGCCGCGCAGCACTTCCAACCCGTTCGGCGCCTGGTCGACAATCTGATCGATGATGACGCGCGCCTCGCCGAGGTAGTCCGCAAGCGGCAGCACGTCCGCGCTGAGGCAGCCGAACAGAAAGCCGCGATAGGACTCGAAACGTGCGACCTTTTTCAGGTCGTGCGATCCTCCGCTGTTGAATTGCACCGGATATTCAGTCGTCTTTTCGTCCTTCACCTTCAGCAGCTTGCCGGCGTTGGAAAAAGTCCAGCCATGGAATGGACAGGTGAAGCTTCCCTTGTTGCCGTGTTTGCGCCGGCAAAGCATGGCGCCCTTGTGCGCACACGCGTTGATGACTGCGTGCAATTCGCCGTTCTTGTCACGGGTGATGACGATCGGCTGGCGACCGATCCATGTGGTGTAGTAATCGTTGTTGTTCGCAATCTGGCTTTCATGGGCCAGATACACCCAGCTGTTCTCGAAGATGAGTTTCATCTCCAGTTCAAACAAATCGGCGTTGGTGAAGATATCGCGACGGCAGCGAAATACGCCGGTCTGCTTGTCGTCCTGCACGGCGGTGGACAGCAGGTGATCCAGTTCGTTGGCTTTGTCGTTGATGGCAGACATGTTCCCTCTCCCGCCGCGCACACCAAACGGTGCGCGGAGCGCTTGCAACGCGGTCGAATGATTTCCCGAATAAATTGGGCGACGGCCTTTCGAAGACGCCGCCCGCGCCGGCTATGCGGTGGCCGAAGCGCGCGGGCGCTCGACGATCTGGTTGTCCTTGCCATGAACCAGCGGGGTCAACGCGACGTCGAACTCGATTTCCCTGTATGCGTCGGTCTTCAGCCCCAGCCCTATGCCGCCAGTCTTTTCGACGACATGCGGAATCAATTCCTCTCGGGTCGCATAGGCGAAGTCATCCCAGATCAGCGGATCGCCTTCGATATTGAACTGCGTCGTCAGTTTGCGGCAGTTCTCGGCCGTGACGAAAAAGTGCACGTGCGCCGGACGGTTGCCGTGGCGGGCGAGCGCGTTCAGGAGCTGCTGCGTCGCGCCCTGCGGCGGGCAGCCGTAGCCCACGGGCATCAACGTATGGATTTCGTACTTGCCGTCGGCGCCGGTCTTGACTGCGCCGCGCAGATTGAACTCGCGTTGTGCGCCAGTGGGATCGAAGTGCGAATAGAACCCCTTCGAGTTGGCGTGCCAGCATTCGACCAGCGCACCGGCCACCGGATTGCCGTCCGGACCGGTGACGGCACCGCGAATGACGAGTGGGCCGGCATCGGGATCGGGATCGATGTCGATTCGAGAGACGCCGTTGCGCACCGGCGCACCGGCCACATAAAGCGGGCCCTCGATCGTCCGAGGCGTACCGCCGTCGATTCCGGCGGCCTTGTCCGCTGCATCCATGCGAATGTCGAGATACTTCTCGAGGCCGATGCCCGCGGCCAGCAGCGCCGCCTCGCCGTCCTGACCGAGTTTGTTCAGATAGTTGACGCCAGCCCACACCTCGTCGGGCGTAATGTCGAGATCGTCGATAGCCTTGAACAAATCGCCGAGCAAGCGATGGGCAATCTGCTTGAAGCGCGCATCGCCGTTCTTGCCTTCGAGATTCGCGGCCGCCTTCAGCAGGTCCTGCACTTCTTTCGTGTCGAACACTTTGGTACTCATGATGACTGTCTCCACATTGTTTTCAGACTGAACCCGGTTGGGGAATCCGGTTGCGCCTCAGACGTCGTCGTCGCGAATCGACGATGGGTGACGGCACAACGGTGTCACCGAAATCTTCATGTACGGGAAGAGCGGCAAGCCGCTCAGAATGTCGTGCAGCTCCGCATTGCTTTCGACGTCGAAGACGCTGTAGTTCGCGTACTCCCCTGCGAGGCGCCAGATATGGCGCCACTTGCCGCTTTTCTGCAGCGCCTGCGAATACGCTTTCTCGCGTGCCTTGATCTCGCCGGCCGCATCGGCTGACATATCGGCCGGAAGGTTCACGTCCATTCGTACATGGAAAAGCATCGTCGATGTCCTTGTCTCAGATAGCGCGTTATCGGGATGGCCTGGTGACTTTGGCGAGCCCGTCGCGCGTGAAATGTCTGACCTTGGCTTCGTCCAGTTCAATGCCGAGGCCAGGGCCAGCCGGTACGGTCAGCTCGAAGTCGCTGTAGTCCAGCGGTTCGGTCAGGATTTCTTCGGTAATCAAAAGCGGGCCGAATAATTCGGTACCCCACTGCAAATTGGCGAAGCTGGCAAAGAGATGTGCGGAGGCGATCGTGCTGAATGCACCCTCCAGCATCGTGCCGCCATAGAGCTCGATGCCCGCGGCATCGGCAATCGCCGCGACGCGTTGCGCGGCAAAGAGCCCGCCACATTGCTCGATCTTGATGGCGAACACATCGGCGCCGTCGTTTCGCGCGATGTCGAATGCGCTATGCGGACCCTGAATGATTTCGTCGGCCATCAGCGGTACAGGGAACCGGCGCGTCAGGCGTGCCAACGCCGCGGGCGAGGCGACAGGCTGCTCGATCAATTCGCAGCCCGCGTCGGCCAGCGCCGGAATGCCGCGCGCCGCCTGCGTCTCGCTCCACGCCATGTTGACGTCGACGCGGACCGCCGCACGCTCGCCCATCGCGCGCTTGATTTGCGCAACGTGCCTGATGTCGGCATCGAGCGCTTTCGCGCCGATCTTCAGCTTGAAGATCTTGTGCCGGCGCACGGCAAGCATCTGTTCTGCTTCGTCGATGTCCCTGGCGGTATCGCCCGAAGCCAGTGTCCAAGCAACCGGCAGACGATCGCGGCGGCGTCCGCCGAGCAATTCGCCCATCGGCACGCCGAGGCGCTTGCCGTGCGCGTCGAACAACGCGGTTTCCAACGCACTCTTCGCGAAGTGATTGACCTTCACGAGCTTGCCGAGATACGCCATCAGTGCCTCGATGCGCGTGGCGTCCTTGCCGATCATCGCGGGCGCAAGGTAGGCATCGATCGCAAGCTTCATCGATTCGGGGCTTTCGGGCCCATAGGCCATGCCGGCGATCGTGGTGCCCTCCCCGATACCGACGACGTCATCGCTGCAATACACCTTCACCAGCATCAACGTTTGCCCATGCATCGTGGCAACGGAGAGCTTGTGCGGGCGGATCGTCGGTAAATCGACGAGGCGGGTTTCGATGCGTTCGATCGTCGGCGCGCTCATTTGAAGTGCTGCGTAAGTAGAGTCCATGGGTGGTTTTATACGTCCCACGACTTCTCGGCGTCCAACACCTTTTTTATCGACATCGATACCTTTAAGATATGAAGCAGCCTGAATCCACTTCGGAGGAGCGATTCTGCAGCGCAACATACCTATCAGGTATCGATCATTCAACGCTTCTTTCAACGCTTTTTTGCCGCCCAATATGGACCTGCGCCAACTCCGCTACTTCATCGCTGTGGCCCGCGAGCGTAATTTCACGCGCGCAGCCGAGCAGCTTCATATCGCCCAGCCGCCATTGAGCCGACAAATTCAATTGCTCGAGGAGGAAGTGGGTGTTCCTTTGCTGATGCGCAACAGCCGGCCGGTGCAGATGACCGACGCGGGCCGCCTCTTCTACGAACAGGCCATGCAGATACTGGGGCGCGTCGAGCAGATGCGGGCGGCCACGAGGCGCGTGGGACTGCATCAGCGCAGCGTCTTGTCGATCGGCTTTGTGGCGTCGACGTTGTATGGCGGATTACCGACGCTGATGCGCAAGTTGCGCGAGGCCGCGCCGGAACTCGATATCCAGATGGTCGAATTGATGTCGGTTCAACAGATCGAGGCCCTGAAGGAAGGCCGCATCGACATCGGCTTTGGTCGTGTCCGCCACAGCGATCCCAACGTCACCGGCATCGTTCTTCGCGAGGAACGGCTCGCCGTGGCCGTGCCGCTCGGATGTCCTTTGGCGCAGGCGGCCACACCACTGCCCATCGACGAATTGAACGGACAAAAGCTGATCGTCTATCCCAAGGAGCCGCGCCCGAGCTTTGCCGATCAGGTGTTGAGCACGTTGAACGGCCATGGCGTGCGACTTGGCGAAGTGCTCGAAGTGCGCGAGATCCAGACCGCTGTCGGGCTCGTCGCAGCGGGATTCGGCGTCTGCGTGATTCCCTCTTCGGCGCGGCAGATGCGTCAAGACGTGCATTACCGGCTCTTGGACAGCGATCGCGCGATTTCACCTGTCATTCTCAATCACCGCGCTAACGACACCTCGAAGTATCTCGAGCTCGTGAAGCAATTGATCGAGGAAATGTATGCGGAGGGGCCTGCCTGGCTCGATGCCCATAACCTGCCGCGGCCACGAAATCCGAAGGGCCGTTGAGGCAGAAGGCACTCGAACCGGCCCAGTCTTCAGAAGAACGTTTCGACGACCTCGGTCACGCGATAAGCGGAATCGACAATCAGGACCTGGCGCCATTTGTCGAAGGTCAGGCACGGATGCGAGATGTCGAATGCGATCATGTCGCCCACTCTCAGATCCGCGCCCGGCATGATGCGCATGTATGCGTGCTGATCCATGAGGCCCGTGACTTCCCAGTTGTCCCCGGCGTCGATGTCACGCGGCAAACCGGTGCCAGGGCGATAGTGCCGCGCGGGCACGGGCAACCCCGAGTCGAACGCGCAATCGCGCTTACCCATCCCGACGATCGCGCGATCGGGCTCCGGAATCGATTGGACGTATGCCCAAACCTGCAGCGCTGGCAACAGCGCTTCACCCATGCGTCGCGCCGTCGGGTTGCGTGCGAGAACGCCGGCCTGTGCCTTCTTGTAGATCCCGACGTCGTGCGTCAGATAACAGCCGGGCCGCAGCACGACGTCGATCCGACCATCCTTTGCTGCGTCCGCGAACTCCTCGGCGACGACGTCGTACCAAGCCGAGCCGGCGCCCGACAAGATGGGCGGCGATCGATCGAAACGACCGGCATCGGCCAGCGTGCGCGTCGTCTGGACGGCACGGCGCAGAAAAGAGCGGATCGACTGCTCGTCGCTGAGTACGCCCTCGTAGAGTTCGACGCCTGCCAGCCGCAATGTTCCCGGAAAGCGCCCAATCGCGTCGACCACGGCGTCGCGCTGCGCATCGTCGCGCACGCCGGTACGCCCGCCCGGCACGCCCAGCTCGAGCAGCACCTGTAGCGATCGCCCTGCTGCCTTGAAGAACGTCCCCAATTGCTCCACGCCCTCGACCGAATCGACGAGGCAAAAGAATTCGAACGTCGGGTCGGCCAGCAGTTCGGCAACGATCGTCATGTTCTGCCGCCCCACCAACTGGTTCGCCATCAGCACGCGCCTGACGCCGCGGAAATAGGCCGCGCGCGTCTGATGCGCCGTCGCAAGCGTAATGCCCCAGGCGCCGGTGTCCAACTGCCGGCGGAATAGCTGCGGGGCCATCGTCGTTTTGCCGTGCGGAGCGAATTTGACGCCATATTCGGCAACGAACGCCTGCATCCAGTTCAGGTTGTGCTCGATACGATCCGCGTACAGCACGGCAGCGGGCAGGCTGACATCTTCGTCAAGCAGATTCCAGCCGAGATCGGCAGCACGGTCGAGCGGCACGCTTGCGGTGGGTAGCGTGCCGAGACCCTTGCTATGGGGATCGATGTCTCGGCTTTGGTCGGTGTTGGCTTTCATGACGATACCGCCCTACTGTCCATGCTTTTTATACGCTACGCAATCGACCTCGACCTTACAGTCGATCACCATGCTCGACACGACGCACGCGCGCGCTGGCGGGTGTTCGCCGAAATACTCGCGGAACACTTTATTGAAAGACGCGAAATCGCGCGGGTCGTCAAGCCACACGCCGCAGCGTACGACGTCTTCGGCGCCATAACCGGCCTCCTTCAGGATGGCGAACATGTTCTGCAGCGCCTTATGCGATTGCTCGACGACGCCACCACTCACGACCTCTCCGTTTTCCATCGGCGTCTGGCCCGACACATACAACCAGCCGTCCGCCTCGACTGCGCGCGCGAACGGCATATGTTGCCCGCCCGTACCCTTTCCGCCTTCCACACCATAACGCCTCATCCTGTCCTCCCGTCTGAATACTTCGAACATCATCGTTCCGACAACGCCTTCGCCGACTGCAAAAGATCGTCGAGCATTGCGCTTCGCCGCGCCGGGCTCGTGTCGCGCCCCGTCATAAAACACAGTGCGGCTGTCGGGAGTCCGGTCCGGTCGCGAACCGGTGCTGCCATGCAAAGTCTGAAGGCATTCGATAACCCTTCCGTGCAGCAATAGCCCTGATCCTTGGCATGTTGCACGTCATGGAGAAAGTCATCGAATTCGATCCGCGTGCCGTTGTCGAGAACGAAATCGTCCTCCGGAATGAGCACCCGAATCTCATCCGCGCTCAGATGGCCAAGCAGCAGGCGTCCCGTGGCAGTCCACGGAATCGGCACCCTCACGCCGATGTCCGAACTGATGTTGAACGGCCTCGCGCTACTCTCGGACAGCACGACCGTGTACTTGTTACCCTCGAGCATGCATAGCTGTGTCGTCTCTTCGTACTTTCTCACGAGCCCCAGGATAGCCTGATGCGCACGACTGATCAGATCGTTGTGCGTCGCGTAGTCGGAACCGTAGTAGTGCATTTCGCGCCCGAAGAACACGCTGCCATCCGCGGTCGTCTCGAGCAGCCCTGCCTCCGAGAGCAGCGCAACCAATTCGTAGATGCTCGAACGCGGTGCGCCTGTCGCCTCGATCAGCTCGCGCATGCCCATCGGGCGCTGAGCAATATGCAGTTGCCGAAATATCGCAATGACGCGATCCACGCCCCGGGCCCGCGCCGACTCTGTTGCCACCATCCCTTCGCTCCGTCTGTGCTGTCATACAGTAAGCGCTCGCCGAGCGGTACGATCTGGCGAGCCGCCGCGTTCAATGGTCGAGCACCCGGTGCAGAAACTGTCGTGTGCGTTCGTTCGCCGGATTCACGAAGATCTGTTCCGGCTCGCCCTGCTCGGCAATCACGCCCTTGTCCATGAACACTACGCGATCGGCGGTCTTGCGAGCGAAGCCCATCTCATGGGTGACGACCACCATCGTCATTCCGTCCCGCGCGAGACCTCGCATCACCTCGGTGACTTCGCCGACGAGTTCGGGGTCCAGCGCGGAAGTCGCTTCGTCGAAAAACATGATGCCTGGCTCAACCGCAAGGGCACGCGCAATGGCTACCCGCTGCTGTTGGCCGCCCGAGAGCTGACTGGGGTAATGCTCCGCTCTGTCGGCGAGGCCGACTCGATCGAGAACCTCCATCGCGCGCTTGCGTGCATCGGCCGCAGTCATCTTGCGGGCTTTGACGAGCGCAAGCGTGACGTTTCCGAGCGCGGTTTTGTGAGGGAACAGGTTGAACTGCTGAAAGACCATGCCAACGTGGCCGCGGATCTCACGTGCCCGACCCGGGTCGTGCAGCGGCACCTCGTTGATCCAGACCTCCCCGGAATCCGACGTTTCGAGCCCGGCCATGATTCGCAACACGGTGCTCTTGCCCGACCCGGACGCACCGATCAACACCACCACTTCACCTGAACGCACGTCGAGATCGATCTCTTTCAACACTTGAGTCGCGCCGAACGACTTGCTGACGCTCGCGAGTGAAATGATGGGTTTGACAAGTTCTGCTTGGCTGCTCACGACAGTCTCCTGCGATCATGATGGCGTACCCATTGCGACAGCGGGAAGCACACGACGAAGTAAATGACGGCGACAAGCCCATAGATCTCGACGGGCTTTCCGATCCGGTCGACGATAGCTTGTCCCCCATGCATCAATTCGGACATGCCGATCATGCTGACGATCGACGTGTCCTTGATCAACGACAGGTATTGCCCGACAAGCGGAGGCAGCACGATCTTCCCGGTTTGCGGCAGTACCACGAATGAGAACGCTTGAACTTTCGTGAGACCGAGAATCTGCGATACCTCCCATTGCCCTTTCGGCACTGCCTCGATTCCCGAGCGGAACACTTCTGCGATGTATGCGCCCTGGTAGATGCTCAAGCCGATCGCCCCAGCCGCGAACACGTCGATTGCGTAGCCGAAATAGGACACGCCGAAGTAGATGAACATCAGTGTGATAAGAACGGGCGTACCGCGAAACAATTCGGTATAGAGCTTGGCGACGCGGGGCGTTCCCCATGGCCCAAACGACCTCAAAACAGCCGCAACGAGGCCGATCGCCGTTCCGCCGACAATCGCCGCGACCGAAAGCAGCAGCGTGGTCATCAATCCCTGCAGAAGGATCGAAAGACTCGTTTTCAACAATTCGACTGACATGTGATGGCTCCGACGCTCAAGTCAAGCCCGGTGGGGCCGTCGCAACGATAAACCCGCGAAACGCGAGCGCGGCCGAATGACCAGCGGAGGATGGAAGATTCGTGCGCCGAGTTGTCCGGCAAGCCATGAGAGCGCGTTGCTGAGCACGAGATACGCGATGAGCGCCACCGCGAAGGTCTGAACGTAAAGCAGCGTTCGAGAGTTGATCACCGTGGCGGTTCCGGTCAGCTCAGGCAGTGCGATGGCCGACAGCAGCGATGTACCGAGCAGGAGCTGAATCAAATAATTCACGATCGCGGGGTACACCGCACGTGCGGCCTGCGGCAGCACGATCTCGGTGAAGACCTGTGTCGGCTCGAGCCCGAGAATGCCGGCGGCTTCCCGTTGCCCACGCGGCACTGACTGTATGCCTGCACGAAACACTTCCGACAGGTAGGCCCCGACGTTCAGGCCCAGTGCAATGACGCCCGCCCAGTACGCATCGAGCGAAAGGCCGGCGGACGGCAACCCGAAGAAAACGATGAAAATCTGCAACAGGACAGGCGTGTTGCGGATAACCTCCACGTAGCCGCGAGCGATCCATCGCAATGCGGCCACCGGGGAGATACTGGCCACCGCTGCCAGCAGACCGAGCACCAACGCCAATACGAAAGCGAGCACAGTCACTTGCAGCGTCAACCAGGCTGCTTTGACGAATTCAGGCACATAGCCCCAGAGCGTCAGCCACTCGTAACTCATCCAGCCCTCCTCATCGCTCGGATCGCATCCGGTAACATCCGCCGCGCCTTACAACTGCGGGTTCAGGGCATAGCGCGGATCGGCGCCGAACCACTTCTTGTAAAGCTGCGCGTTGAGCTTCGACGCATTGATGTTGAACAGGAAAAGATTCAGGTAGTTGAGCCACTGCTGATCGCCGGCCTTGACGCCGAACGCGTTGTACTCGAGCGGCACCAGCGCTTCGTTCGTGACGACGAAGTCAGGGTCGAGCTTCGCCTGGTACGCGAGAAAATTGTTGTCCTCGATCATCGCGTCCGCTTGCCCTTGTTTCACGGCCAGAATCGCGGCCTGCGAGCTGTCGTATTCCTGAATCTTGACCGGGATACCGAGCGAACGGACTTCGTCGCCATTAGTCGAGCCCTTCACCGTCGCAATCGTCCGATTCGCCATATCTTTGACAGACTGGATGCCGCTCGTCTTTTTAACGAGCAGCGCCTCGCTGGCGACAACGTACGGCGTCGTGAAATCGATCACTTTCGCGCGCTCGAGATTGCGCGTGAAATTGCAGAAAACGACATCCACCTTGGCGGTCTGCAAATTCGGAATGCGGTTGGCACTCGTCGTATTGACGATCTCGAGCTTGACGCCCATCTCTTTCGCCAGTTCTTTTGCCAGATCGACGTCATAGCCATCCGGCTGCCCGCTCTTGTCGTAGAACCCGAACGGCGCGAACGTGAGGCAATCGCCGACGCGCAGCGTGCCACGTTGCAGCACAGCCTGGAGCGTCGAAGCGCCAGACGTCGCCGCCTGATCCGGCGCCGACGAGACCTTGGTGCAGCCGGTTGCCACCAGTAGCGCGGCGAGCGCGAACAACGAAGAGGCAACTTTTGCGCGTTTGACTTTCATGTCGATCCCTTCAGGAGATGGTCACGGACGCGCAAGCCGGCATCGCTCCCTTTCGGCAGGTTCACGAAATATCAAGAAGCCAGCAAGCGGTTTGTCCGATATATCAGACACGTATCTAGCACATCGGATTAAGGCCGAGTGTTGGGCGAGAAAATCCGTGGAGCAATGGCGGTTTACCCTCGCATTGCGCGAAATTGGCTAAATTGATCTGCGTCAGCAACGGCAATCGAAATGCGCGAGACGATGGAGCGAGTCGATCTGTGAAGTGCGCAATCGATGGCATGCCACTGCGGAGGATGCTCCATGAAACTCACATTCCTTGGTGCCACGGAAACCGTCACTGGCTCGAAATATCTGCTCGAGGGCGCGGGAATTCGTGTCTTGATAGATTGCGGCTTGTTCGAGGGTACCAAGAACTTGCGCCTGCGCAATTGGGCGCCGCTGCCGATTCCCATCGATACGCTGGACGCGGTGATTCTCACCCATGCCCACATCGACCATTCCGGCTATCTGCCCGTGCTCGCCCGCCTGGGCTATCGCGGCCCCGTTTATGCAACGTCGAGCACAGTCGATTTATGCGGCGTGATGCTGCGCGACAGCGCCAGGCTGCAAGAGGAAGAAGCGGATTTTGCAAACCGGCACGGATACTCGAAGCACCACCCCGCTCTTCCGCTTTACACGCTCGATGACACCGAGCGTGTGCTCAAGCAACTCGTTCGGTGCGATTTCGACAGCCCCGTTACGCTTGCGGATGGCGCCTGTTTTCGCTTCCTTCCCGCCGGACATATCCTGGGGGCCGCGAGTCTCGTCATGTACATCGACGGCAAAACGGTCGCATTCTCCGGTGACCTCGGGCGGCCGAACGATCCGATCATGCGTGAACCGATGCCACTGATGCACGCGGATTACCTCGTCGTCGAGTCGACCTACGGCGACCGTCTACATGTGCAAAGCGATCCGGCAGCCGAACTGGCGGCAATCTTCGCCCGCACGTTCAAACAAGGTGGCGTCGTCGTCATTCCGTCATTTGCCGTCGGCAGAGCGCAGACGATTCTGCATTACATCGCGCAGCTCAAGGAAACGGGCCGCATGGCCAACGTGCCGGTTTTTCTCGACAGCCCAATGGCAATCGCCGTGACCGATCTTTATCGACATCATCTGCACGAGCATCGGCTCACGATGACTCAAGCCAACGCGATCGGCAAGGCAGCGACGATGGTGCGCTCCGTCGATCAATCCAAGGAGGTGACGAGCCGGCACGGTCCGATGGTCGTGATCGCCGGAAGCGGGATGCTCACCGGCGGACGCGTGCTGCATCACTTGAAGGCGTTCGCGCCCGATGCGCACAATACCATCGCGCTGGTCGGATACCAGGCGGCGGGAACGCGCGGTGCCGCCTTGGAGGCCCATACCCCGGCGCTGAAGATTCATGGCGAGTACGTCCCGGTGCGCGCGAAGGTCGAATCCATTTCATCGCTGTCGGCGCATGCCGACTATCGGGAAACGCTCACTTGGCTATCGGCGATGACTACGCCGCCCGAGCGGACATTCGTCACACACGGCGAACCCGCCGCGGCCGATGCGCTGCGTCGCAGAATCGAAGAGGAACTGCATTGGCGCTGCGAAGTGCCGACTTATCTCCAATCGGTGGATTTGGCGGATGCGCCGCGTCCGAAGAAGACGGTGCATCAGCCTGCGGGATCGGTTGCAAGCACTTAGCCAATGCTTAGGCCGCCGCCACGGCTCGCGCTCGCGCTTCGCTTGACCTGCATCAACTGTAAAACGCGCTGCGCTCATAGACTGGAAGTCATGGTCAAGGCCACCCGTAGGTGCCGCCATTTCTTTGTGGGGAGCAGCGGCGATGAGTTATAAAACGATCCTCGTTCACCTCGATACGAGCGAAGTCGCACATAGCCGTTTGCAAGTCTCGATCTCGCTCGCCAAGCAGTTCGACGCCTACCTCACGGGCTTTTTCACGACCTACCGGCCGGATCCCGGGGTCTTCTATCCCATGGCGGGTAGCGCTGAGTATTATTTCGAATTCGATCAGCGGCGCACCCAGCAGCAAGGCGCGCTCGAGCGGCTTTTTCATGCCGAGCTTTTGCGTCTCAAGGTTGCCGGGCAATGGCAATGGTCCGCGGAATACGCCAACCGGTGCGTCCCTAACGCGGCTCGTCTGGCCGATCTGGTCATCGCCGGCCAGGAAAATCCAGAGGACCCCGAATCATTCGTGGCCGCGCAGTTCGTCGAGAACCTCGTGCTGTCTTCGGGACGACCGGTGCTTGTCGTGCCTTACGCCGGCCACTTCGACAATATCGGTTCTCACGTCTTACTGGCATGGGATGGCAGCCGGGAAGCCACGCGCGCACTGCACGACGCAGTGCCATTCCTGCGGCGCGCAAAGCAAGTCACCGTGCTCTCGGTGAACGCGCTGAAGAGCGATGCTTCTTCGAATCGCATTCCCGGCGCCGATATCGCCGCGATCATTTCCCGCTATGGCGCAAACGTCACCGCTCGAGAGATCGAGGGCGTCGAGCACATGCGGATCGGCGAAACGATTCTTTCCAGCGCAGCCGATTTCGGCGCGGACCTGCTGGTGATGGGTTGCTACGCCCATTCGCGCTGGCAGGAGCTGGTGCTGGGCGGCGTGACGCGTTCGATGCTCAAATCGATGCCGATGCCGGTGCTGATGTCGCATTGATTTCATTACGGAGAATGCAGGATGAACCGCTGGCAAAGAACGATCGCATTCGGCGCGGCCTGGGTATTGACCGCCGCAGCCGCACTGCCCGTCTGCGCCAAACCCGAGCCCACGGAGCTGATCGATCAGCAGCACTGCATGTTTTGCCACACTGTCGACTCGCCGTTTCTCGCGCCATCGTTTCGTCAGATTGCCGAGCGCTACCGCGACAAACCCGGAGCGGCTGTCATGCTCGAACAGAAGCTGCGTCTTGGCGGTAAAGCGCATTGGGGCGATATGCCCATGCCACCTCCGTCGGAGCGAGGCGGCCCGTTATCGCCGCAAGATGCGCACACGCTGATCGAATGGGTGTTGAGTCAATGACGCGAACTGCGTCGCCAAACGCCTGCGTCACGAGCTGCGCATTTCACTTCCGCCGATCGGCGTGCGCATCGTCGTCGATGCCAGTTCTCGGATTGAGCAGAAGTACGAACGCCGCAATGCTGACTACGACAGCCGCTGCGCCATAACGCAATACGCTTTCCTGATCGGATAGCAGGCCGTCGATCGCAACCAGTATGCCGAAGATCGCCGCGAATATCGCCAGCGTCGCGGACCCGATTCGATATCTTGCTTGCATCATCGAACTCCTCTCGTCAGCGCACGGATGCATCTGCCCCAATCTTGCGCGCTTGCGCCGATGCCCCCTTGATATGCGTCAATTGCGTGCGAACCGAACGGCTCGCGGTGCGCTATTATCTTTGCGCCATTCACGCACGCCTCGTCCCCACGTGCATCGATATTCCAAGTGCCATGAAAGCCAGCACGTCGTCGCCCTACGCAAATCGCACGGCATCCGTGTTTGAAGTACTACTCGTCTTTCTGAAACTGGGTTTGACGTCCTTTGGCGGCCCGATTGCGCATATTGGATACTTTCGCCGCGAATTCGTGGAACGCCGGCGGTGGCTCGATGATGAAACGTTCACCGATCTCGTTGGCCTTTGCCAATTTCTCCCAGGCCCCGCGAGCAGCCAGGTCGGCTTTTCGATCGGGCTGCTTCGCGCCGGCTGGCGGGGCGGACTCGCCGCGTGGAGCGGCTTCACGTTGCCATCCGTCGCGCTGCTGATCGCTTTCGCTGTGGTCGCGCCGGATCTGGGCGGCCCCATCGGGACCGGCCTCGTTCACGGCTTGAAGCTCGTCGCCGTGGCGGTCGTGGCACAAGCTGTGTGGGATATGGCACGGCGACTTTGCCCTGACCGTCGCCGCGCCGGCATCGCCCTCGCCTCGATCGCCATGCTCGCACTGTTGCCGACCGTCTACGCGCAGTTGATCGTCATCGTGCTGGGTGCCGCACTCGGCTTCGTCCTGTGCGGAACAACGGAATCGGCAACCGTGCCGGGGCGTCAACATACGGACGCGTTTCCCGTCTCGCGTACCGCGGGCACGATCGCGCTGGTCTTGTTCGGCGCTCTGCTTTTAGGACTACCGGCGCTCGCGCCGCTCGATTCCAGCCAGGCCACGCGTGCATTCCAGGCCTTCTATCGGTCGGGCGCGCTCGTGTTCGGCGGAGGTCACGTGGTTTTGCCGCTATTGCAAAACGAAACCGTCGCGACCGGATGGGTGTCGTCGAATTCGTTTCTTGCCGGTTACGGTGCGGCTCAAGCCGTTCCCGGCCCACTCTTCACGTTCGCCGCGTTCCTGGGATGGATCATGAGCGGCGTCCCCAATCATGGTTACGGCGCACTGCTCGCCGTAGTCGGCATCTTCCTGCCAGGATTGCTTCTCGTACTCGCTGCACTGCCCTATTGGCAAGCGCTTCGCACCCATCCATCGATGACGGCGGTGTTATCCGGCGTGAATGCCGCCGTCGTCGGGCTGCTGGCGAGCGCGCTCTATGCGCCGGTATGGACAGGCGCCGTTCTGTCCCGCGTCGATTTCGCTGTGGCTACCGGCGGTTTCTTGCTATTGGCCCGCTGGAAGGTGCCGCCGCTGGCTGTCGTCAGCCTTTCGGCGATGGCGGGTATTGCCGAAGCCATTTTGCATTGACGGACTTACACTGAGGACATCACGCGCACGATTTCCTTCCAGAGGAAATTGCCGGCGGGGGGAAGACGACGCCCCGCGCGCATGACGATGAATCGGTCGAGCGAACGCGCGATCGGATGATCGATAGGAATCGCGCGGACTTCACCGTTGGCGATCTGCCGGGCGGCTGCGCGACGCGTCATGAAAGCGACGCCGAGCCCTTCGGCAGCCATGGTCAACGCTGTCACGAACCGATCGCATCTGAATCGCGGCGTGGGCATCGGGCGTATATCGTGGAACGTAGCCTGAATGTAGCGTTGCACAGCGAACGTCTCGGGCATGAAAATGAGACTCTCGCCCGCCAGTCGAGTGGGCGAGACCGTTTCGAGCTTGGCTAGCGGGTGCGTCAAGGAGACGATCGCACACAAAGATTCGCTTTGTAACCGCCGCATCACGAGCGAAGGGTCCTTTTCGATTCCCGCCATCAGGCAAATATCGACCTCGTCGTCCCGCACCATCCGTAACATCTCAGGCAAGATCGCGCTGCATAACTCCACGGTAATCTGTGGAAACTGCGCATTGAACTGCTTCAGTACGCCCGCAACAAAATCGTTGATGAATCCTTCCGCGATGCCGAGGGTCAAGCGACCTCGGCGCAGCCCGCGATATTCGTCGAGCTGCGATCTGAAACGGCGTGCATTGCGTTCGCATTCGCGAAAGTAGTCGACTACCGCGTGCCCCGCTTCCGTCAATGTCACCGCGCGTCCCTTGCGCGACACCAAGGCGAGCTGCAACTCCCGCTGCATCGACGCAATCTGCCGGCTGATCGTCGACACGTTCACGTCCAGCGCCTCCGCCGCCCCCCGCATGGTTCCATGGACGTCGATGGCCTCCAGATAGGACATCGTCCGGTCACTGATGGCGAGTTCATGAGGACGCATCGTGGATTCGTCGTTGCATTGGATGCAACATTGTCGCACGTCGGAGCGCATGGATCGGTTTTATTGCCTTGGGATAATGCGGGCTCAAGCCATATGCCAAGAGGGAGGAGACCTGCCCATGCGTGAAACGCACGAATCCGGATATTGTGAACTCGCCGATCTCGCCGACGCGCGAGCCGAGCTCGATGAAATTCGCCATCACATCCACCAGCATCCCGAGCTGACGTACGAGGAAGAGGCAACGTCGCGCTTCGTCGCGGACAAGCTCGATGCGTTGGGCTACGACGTGACACGCGGCGTCGGCGGGCATGGCGTCGTCGCATCGCTGAAGACGGGAAGCGGCACGCGCACCGTCGGCGTGCGCGCCGACATGGATGCGCTGCCGATTCAGGAACGGACCGGGCTTTCATACGCGAGCATCCACGATGGCAAGATGCACGCGTGCGGCCACGACGGTCATACGACGGTATTGCTCGGCGCCGCGCGGCAACTCGCCAAGCGACGCAACTTCGAGGGCACCGTGCACCTCATCTTCCAACCGGCCGAAGAGGCAGGCTCGGACAGCGGCGCGCAACGCATGATTGCCGATGGACTGTTCGAGCGCTTTCCGTGCGACGCCATCTTCGGGCTGCACAATCACCCGGGCGTACCGACAGGCACATTCGGTTTCCGCGCCGGGCCTCTGATGGCGGCCTGCGATACGGTCAAGGTGCGCATCGTCGGCCGTGGTGGACATGCGGCTCGTCCGCACCTCGCGGTCGATCCGGTCGTAGTCGGCAGCAGCATCGTGATGGCGTTGCAATCGGTGGTATCGCGCAACATCGATCCGACCGAAGCGGCTGTCATCACCGTTGGCGCATTCCGCTCAGGTCATGCACCGAACGTGATTCCCGAAGACGCCGTGCTCGAAATGAGCGTGCGCTCGTTCTCGCCGACGGTGCGCGCAACGCTGGAAGAACGCATCCGCGGGCTGATCGCGTCACAGGCGCAAGCCTATGGCGCGAGCGCCGAGATCGACTTCATTCGCGGTTATCCCGTGCTCATCAATAGCGAGGCTGAAACAACGTTCGCGCGTCGGATCGCCGAAGAGCTCGTCGGTCCGGAACACGTGATTTCGCCGTTTCCACCCATCGCGGGCAGCGAGGACTTCGCCTACTACCTGCAAAAAGTCCCGGGTTGCTTCATACGCCTTGGCAATGGTGAAGGATGCCCGATGCTGCACAACGCCCACTATGACTTCAACGACGACAACCTCACGATCGGCGCCGCCTTTTGGACAAGGCTTGTCGAGCGTTTCCTGAGCAAGGATCGAGCATGAGTTCAACCGCTACGCAATCGGTTTCCCACGCGAGCACACGCGACGATGCGCAGATGACGCCGGCGCAGCAGCGCAAGATCGTCTTCGCCGCAGTCATCGGCAATCTGCTTGAATTCTTCGATTTCACTGTCTACAGCTATTTCGCGCTCACGATAGGCAAGCAGTTCTTCCCGTCGAACGATCCGATCATGTCGTCGCTACTCGCATTCGCGGTGTTCGCCGTCGGCTTCGTGATGCGACCGCTCGGTGGTTTCGTGCTGGGCCGCTATGCCGATCGCGCCGGCCGCAAGCCCGCGCTCACGTTGACTATTCTGCTGATGGCGGCCGGTTCGGCAGCCATCGGTATTGCGCCGACCTATGCGCAGATCGGCGTGGCGGCGCCGGTGCTGGTCGTCATCGCGCGGCTGGTACAGGGCTTCGCACAGGGCGGCGAATTCGGCGCGGCCACGGCGACCTTGCTCGAAATGGGCGGCGCACGCAGCCGCGGCTTTCGCGCGAGCTGGCAGTTGGCGAGCCAGGGGGCGGCGGCGCTGCTTGGCTCGGGTCTCGCGGCGAGCCTTGGCTTTCTGCTCACCGATGAAACCATGCACAGCTGGGGCTGGCGCATCCCGTTCCTGATGGGTACGCTGATTGCGCCGGTCGGCATCTATCTGCGCCGGCATATCCGCGAGGAGCCACCCGCCGCGAAAGCGCTGGCGAGCCGCGACGATCCATTGCGCGGCCGCTACGTGCGCAACTGGTTCCTGACGATCTTCGCGATCATGGGCATGTCGGTTTCGACGTACGTGATGATGTATTACATGCCGACGTACTGTATCCAGTACCTTGGCCTGCCGCCGAAGATGTCGATGTTCGCGGGTGTCGCATCGAGCGTCATCTCGCTCGTGATGTGTCCGATCTACGGCGCATGGTCCGATCGCATGGGCAAACGCAAGCCGCTGACGCAGATCGGCCGCGTTGCGCTGATCGTTCTGCTGTATCCCGCCTTCTGGGTGATGACGCACTTTCCGTCGCTGCCCGTCGTACTGGGCGCGCTGATCGTGTTGATGCTGTGCTACACCATGGGCTCGGCGCCCGCCTATGCACTGATGCCCGAGAATTTCCCGAAGCACCTGCGCGCGGGCTACATGTCGAGCGCGTATGCGATCGCGGTATCGGCATTCGGCGGCACGGCGCAGCTCGTCGCAGCCTGGCTGATCCGCTCGACGGGCAACAAGATGGCGCCGGCCTGGTACATGATCGGGTGCGTGCTGATCTCGTTGATCGCGGTATCGATGTTCGAGGAAACGGGCGGTAAAGCGCTCGACTAGGGCCCGTAGGAAGTTCCCTTTGGGGATGCCCCGTAGGAAATTCCCTTGGGGAACGCCGCGAAGAACGTCCTCCAGGTGGACTGAGACCGTGCGGGCGCTAGCCCAACGCCCGCACCGACGAGCTGATGGCCCGCGCGCATTGCAGCAGCGGCGGGCCCAGTTTGGCTTCCATCTCTTCGAGGCTCCACCGCCCCGTCGGTGCCACGAGGTGAATCGCGCCCAGAGGTCGACCGTTGGCGCTTACGATGGGCGCGGCGATGGTCATATCCCCCAGGAAAAGTTCTTCACGATTGGTGGCATAACCGCGTTGCCGCGCCTCGCGCAACACCTCCATGATGCGGGCCACGTCCGTTCGGGTATGCGCCGTATGGGCAATGCGATCGGACGCCTCGACGATCGCGCGTGCTTCAGGCTCGGCCAGCGCGCAAAGATACGCACGTCCGGATGCCGTGCAATACATCGGAATGCGGCTGCCGATCGGCATATGGACCGGCACAAAATGGGCGCTCACGAAGCGCGAGACGTACACCATCTCCCGTTGATCCGGCTCCGTCAAACATGACGTTTCCGTGGTCAGCTTGGTCAGCTCGGCCAAAAAGGGATTCGCCACGTCGATGAGCGTATTGGCGGCGAGGTAATTGAAGCCGATCTTCATGACCGCGGGCGTGAGCTGATAGCGGCGCGTTTGCGGATGCTTGCGCAGATAGCCCAGCTGCTCGAGCGTGAACACCATTCGCTGCGCCGAGCTTTTATTGATCCCGGCCGCGGCCGCCACTTCTGCAATCGTCATGGTTCGGCGCTGGGCATCAAACGCGCTCAGCACGGCCAGACCTTTTTCTAAAGACTGATTGAACAGCAGATTGGGGACGTCTTCGGTTTCGGTCATGACGGAGGGCGGTGCCTTCTATAGCGGTTCTCGATGGGATAAGAATCGCATATCGATTCGTGTACGTCGATATATGGTTTTCCATGATGGCTTATCGATTTTCATGGATCGATCATCGGGGCTCTTAATGTAAACCTGTCTCGGAGGTGTCGGATGTCCCTCGTCTCTTTTTCGCGTCGCGTCGCATTGGCTCTGGGCCTCGTCGGCACCGCAATCGTGGCCTGGGCTCAAGGGGGCTCGCCCACCTACAACGTAGGCGCCACCGCCACCGGCGTGCCGTTCACCTTCCTCGACGTCAAGAGCAATTCGATCCAAGGGATGATGGTCGATACGGTAACCGCCGTCGGCAAAGCGGGCGGCTTCAATGTGAACGTTCAGCAAACGGTGTTTGCGGCGCTGATTCCGTCCCTGACCTCGAACAAGATCGACATCATCTCGGCGGCCATGCTGAAGACACCGGCGCGCGCCCAGGCGGTGGACTTTTCGGATCCGGTCTATTCGTATGGAGAAGGCTTGCTGGTCAAGGCCGACGACAACAAGGCCTATAACTCGCTCGATGACTTGAAGGGCGAAGTCGTGGGCGCGCAAGTCGGCACGGTGTTCCTCGACATGCTCAACAAGAAGGGCGTCTTCAAGGAAGTCCGCAGCTACGACTCGATCGCCGACATGACCCGCGACCTGGCACTCGGGCGCATCAAGGCCGGCCTTGGCGATCAACCCATCGTCGCCTATCAGATCCGCCAGAACACGCTGCACGGCGTGAAGCTCGTTTCGAGCTACAAACCCGTGAATGTCGGCGATGTCTGCCTCGTCGTGCGCAAGGGTGACGCCGAACTGCTCGGTCGCATCAACAAGGCCATCGCGAAGATCAAGGGTGACGGCACGCTGTCTTCGATCGTTCAAAAGTGGGGCATCTGATTCGCCATGGATGCCGCAGCGTTCACGCAGCAAGCGATAGACTTTCTGCCGATTTTGTTGAAGGGAGCGGTGGTCACGGTGCAGGTGACCGTGTTGTCGTTCCTGTTGAGCAGCCTGATCGGCCTCGTTCTCGCGCTGATGCGGCTCTCGCCCGTACGCCCGATATCGGCACTCGGCTCGAGCATCGTCAACGTCATCCGCGGGCTGCCGATCATCGTGCAGCTCTTCTATATTTACTTCGTACTGCCGGACATCGGGATTCAGCTGAGCGCGTTCCAGGCGGGTGTCATCGGGCTTGGCATTGCCTACTCTGCCTACCAGGCTGAAAACTTCCGCGCCGGTATCGAAGCCGTCGATGCCGGCCAGCACGAAGCCGCACAGGCGCTCGGTATGCGCGGCGCGCTCATCATGCGCCGCGTGATCCTGCCACAGGCCTTCCGTATTGCGCTGCCCCCTTACGGCAATACGCTCGTGATGATGCTCAAGGACTCGTCGCTCGTCTCCACCATTACCGTCGCGGAAATGACACGCGCCGGACAGCTCATCGCCTCGTCGACTTTTCAGAACATGACCGTGTACACGCTGGTGGCATTGTTGTACCTGTTGATGAGTTTGCCTTTGGTCTATGGGTTGCGCAGGCTGGAGCGTCGCATGGGCGCCGGCAGGAGCAAACCATGATCGAGATTCGCGGGCTGCAAAAACATTTCGGCGATCATCACGTGCTGCGCGGCGTGAACCTCGAAGTCGACACAGGCGAAGTGGTATGTCTGATCGGCCCGTCGGGCTCGGGCAAGTCGACCGTCCTGCGGTGCATCAACGGGCTCGAGTCATACGATGGCGGCGAAATCGTTGCCTTCGGCGAACGCGTGGACCGCGCCAGCAAGGCGATCCATATGCTGCGAAGTCGCATGGGCATGGTGTTCCAGCGGTTCAACCTGTTCCCTCACCGCACCGTGCTCGAGAACGTGATGGAAGGCCCGCTCTATGTGAAGCGTGAGCGTCCCGACACCGCGCGCGCGAAGGCGATGGCGCTGCTCGACAAAGTCGGCCTCGCCGCCAAGGCGCAGGCTTATCCCAATCAGCTCTCCGGCGGTCAGCAGCAACGTGTCGCCATTGCGCGCGCATTGGCGATGGAGCCCGAAGCGATGTTGTTCGACGAGCCCACCTCGGCGCTGGACCCGGAACTTGTGGGCGATGTGCTGGAAGTCATGCGCAGGCTCGCTCGCGAAGGGATGACGATGATCGTGGTGACGCACGAGATGGGATTTGCGCGCGAGGTGGCCGATCGCGTCTGTTTCCTGCATAGCGGCACCATCGTCGAGGCAGGCCCGGCGGCGCAGGTGCTGGGCGCGCCGCGCGAGCCGCGAACGCAGGACTTCCTGCGCCGCGTACTGCATAAGCCCGCTGATGCGCCCACGCGGGACGCCGCGCTATGACGGTACCGCGTACTGATGGGGGACAGTGCGGCGAGCCGTTGCCGCCCTCGCTGTGGGCCGCAACCGCGCCCGCCGCGCCGCCCTTCTCCCCTTTGCTCGAATCGATCGCCACCGACGTGCTCGTCATCGGCGGCGGTTATACAGGGCTCTCCACCGCGTTGCATTTGGCGGAACGCGGTACCCGCGTCGCGGTGCTGGAAGCCAACGAACCGGGCTGGGGCGCGTCGGGCCGCAACGGCGGACAAGTGAACCCGACGCTCAAGCACGATCCGGACGATCTCGTGCGCATGTTGGGCGCAAAGCGCGCCGAACCGCTGATCGATGCGGTATCGGGCTCCGCCGATCTCGTCTTCGATCTGATCGAGCGGCATGCAATCGACTGTCAGCCGGCACGCGCCGGCTGGCTGCAATTGTCGTATTCGGAAAAGAGCGTACCGGCCATGCACGCGCGGGCGCGACAGTGGGAACGGCGTGGCGTGCGCGTCGAGTTGCTGGATCGGGCCGCTGTGGCGCGGCGTGTCGGTACGGAGGCGTTTGCGGGCGGCTGGCTCGATGGCCGCGCCGGCGCTATCCAGCCTTTGGCGTATGCACGCGGGCTCGTGCGCGCTGTGCAAAACGCAGGGGGGGGCGTGCACGCTCAGACACCCGTGGCGAAGCTGGAGAGGCAAGGTACGCGTTGGGTGGCGACCACCCATGCCGGACACGAAGTGCATGCCGAGCGCGTGGTGATCGCCACCAACGGTTATACGGACGCGTTATGGCCAGGATTGGCGCAGACAGTACTGAGCGCCAACAGCTTTATTGTCGCTACTCGTCCGCTGCGCACTGAGTATGCGAAAACGATACTGGCCCGCGGCGAAACGGCTTCGACGTCACAGCGGCTGCTGCTCTATTTCCGCAAAGATGCGGCGGGCCGCTTGCTGATGGGCGGACGCGGCTTCTTTACCGAGCCACGTGGCCCTCGCGATTTCGCGCATCTCGAACGCTCGCTGGAATTGCTGTTTCCGCAGTTGGGGCCACTCGATTATGAATATCGCTGGGCCGGGCGCATTGCCATCACACGGGATTTCATGCCGCATATTCATGAGCCGGCACCCGGCGTGACGATGGCGCTTGGGTGTAACGGACGCGGCATTGCGCTATGTACGAGCCTCGGGCGGCATATTGCGGCGCGGCTGGCGGATAGCGGCAGTGCGTTCCCGTATCCTCGATCGCCGATGACACCGATTCCGCTGCATGGACTGCAGCGTTTCTACATTGCGGCGGGGGTTGCCTGGTATAGCTTGCTGGATAAATTTGGTTGAGTGAAATCGCGCGGCCGACCAGCACCAGCCACGTGGACTGCTCCGCCAAGGGAATGCTACGGCGTTCACCCTTAGCGATGCAGGCGACGTTTATTGTGGGCGATCAGTGCCGCTTCAATTGCCGCGCGATCCGATCCATGCTTATCGGAGAGATGCGCAAGGGCCTGCGCGGCGTCCGCCGACAGGCGTACCCGCCCGAGAATACGTCCACCCGATGCGATCAGTTCGGCCTCCAGCGCTTTCACACGCTGTGTAGCCGTCTTGGCATCCGCCGAAGACCCCGTCGCCGGACGCCCCGGGCGCTTGGGCTCAGTTATCGCGCGGTTTAATTCCGTCTTCAAACCCATAGTGAATCCAAATGCAAAAACGCGCCTATAGTCGAGATTCGTCGGCGCCCGGTTCCAATGGTATGCCCGACAACTCGGGAAGTCCCGCGAGATAGCGTTCAAGCGCCGGCAAATGGTCCTTCACCGCGACCCAAACTACGTCGAGATCAACATCGAAGTAAACGTGCGCAACGCGGTTGCGCATACCAATCATTTGGTGCCACGGAAGTGCGGGGTTCGGATTGGCATCGATAAACTCTGGACATTCGTCGCGGATCTGCGTCGCGGCCTCGCCGATGATTACCAGATTCATCAGTACCGCCTGCTGCATCATCCGGTTATCCAGGAACTCTTCCTTTGAAACACCGCCCACGTGCTTTTGCGCGAGCTGCGTTGCTTCCAGCATATGCGAGAGATAGTCCGGGAGCCGCATCTTTCGTTGCCTAGCGTTCATACAGGTACTGCCTCCGCCAGCACAGCGGCCCTGAACTTGATCGAGAGGCCTTTCGGCGTGAGCACGTCCACCGGCACGCCTAGCAGATACTGCAGTTCGTACTGGATGCCACCGATATCAAATAGCGACGTCTCGGGAAGCGGGTCGACGAGGATGTCCAGATCGCTCCCGTCTGCGTCTTCACCTCGCACCACCGAGCCAAACACGCGTGGATTCACCGCCTTGTTCGCAGCAACAATTCGCCGGATATCGTCTCGATGCTGATTCAGTGCCTCAGAGGGTCTCACCATCCTCTCCCGATAGGTTGCTCCTTTAGCGAACGAGGTCTCCATAGGAGCGAAAAGCTGGCCCGTTATACGTTGCGAGCACGCAAGCCCCATTTTAGGTGCCCGGTTCGTTGCGTGCAACGTGTAATTCGCTACTCGCTAGCCTGTTTCCTTCGGGCGACGCATCATGGCAACGTTGTCGTCCGACAACCGATGGTCCCGACCTCATGCACAATAGGGCGTTTCCAAAACAGCGAGCATAGACAGTGGGCATCCACTTGGATCTCAACGATCTGCAGGCCTTCACGGCAGTGATCAAGCTGGGCAGTTTCCGCAAGGCCGCCGAATCGATCAACATCTCGCAGCCGGCCCTGAGCCGACGCATCGAGAAGCTGGAAGAAGCACTTGGCGTGCGTCTGTTCGAGCGCACCACGCGCCGTGTGTCCCTGACGACAGTCGGACAAGCCTTCGCGCCCAGCGCCGAGCAGTTGCTGGATGACCTCGACGCCGCACTGCTCAGCATCCGCGAGGTATCCTCGAGCCGCCTGGGTCACGTAACGATTGCATGCGTGCCGTCAGCTGCGCACTACTTCCTGCCAACCGTCATCGCCCAATATCGCCTCCGCTATCCGCGCATCCGCGTCAAGCTCTTCGACGCCAGCGCGAACGAGGTGCTGAACGCCGTCAAAAACGGCGAAGCCGACTTCGGCGTCGGCTTCGTCGGCAGTCAGGACGCTGACGTCGAATTCAAGCTGCTCATGCAGGATCGTTTCGTCGTCGCCTGCCGACGCGATCATCCGCTCGCGAAGAAGAAACGCGTTTCGTGGAGCGAGTTCTATGAACACGAGTATGTCTCGGTCGACAAGACCTCGGGTAACCGCCTGCTGCTCGACCAAGCGCTCGCGGACGTCGCACCGCACGCGCCGAGCGTATGCGAAACACGCCATGTGACGACGGCACTCGGGCTCGTCGAAGCCGGGCTTGGCGTCGCCGCCGTGCCCTCGATGGCGATGCCGCAGTCAGAGCATCCGCTACTGACGAGCGTACCGCTCGTCGACCCTGTCGTGACGCGCCGCGTCGGTCTCGTACACCGGCGCGGCCGGCAACTCACACCCGCCGCGCAAGAGTTCTACAGCATGGTTGTCGAAATGCAGCGCAAGCGCGACGCCGGCGGCACCGCGAAAAAAACCGCACGGCAGAGATCGTAAACCGTTCGATTTCTGACGCAAGCGCCCATGCGCCCATGCGCCCGTGCACCCATGCCGCGCGTGCCCCGCCTGCTCGTTAAAGCGCCTCAATGCTCGCTGACCACCGGCTGGAGCCCGGTCGACTCGACTACCGGCCGCGCCTCCGGCGACGCAAGATAATCGAGAAGCGCCTTGGCTTCCCGAGGGTGCGATGCACCGGCCGGGATACCGGCGGCAAAACGCGTGACGGACTGCACCGATTCCGGAATCGTGCCGACGAACGTTACGCCCTTGACGGGCAGCAACTCGCTCACCTGTTGGAAGCCGACTTCATAGTCACCGGTCGCGACCACCGATGCAACGGGAATCCGTTGAATCATCTTCGCCTTTAGCTTGACGTCCTCTTCGATTCCGAGCTTTTTGAAGAGCTCGCGCTCGATATATACGCCGCTCGCGCTGTCGGAATAGGCGATCGACTTTGCGTGCAACAAGGTTTGCCGCAACGCGTCGAGCGAACCGATGTCCGGTCTTGGCGCGCCTTCGCGCACCACCATGCCGATGCGCGAATCGGCGAGCTCGACGCGCGAGCCAGGAACGACCTTGCCTTGCTTGATCAGATCGTCGAGTGCATAACCGACCATGATCACGACGTCCGCAGGCTCTCCACGCGCAAGCCGATTCGGTATGGCAGCGGCGGACTTGCCCATCGACGGGCCCTGGATAGTTTCCACCGTGTTTCCGGTTGCCGCGGCGAAGCGCGGGCCGAGCAGTTGATAGGCTGCCGTAAAGCCGCCGGAGGTCATCACGTGCAGCTCCGCGCTTTGCACGTTCGTCGCTGCAACCGTGCCACCGATAAACGCGACGGCAAAAAGCTTCAGTAAAACGGATCGAAAGGCCCGCATCATCGTAGGTGTCCTTTTATCTCATTGCGACTGAGCGACACCGAGTGCCGCCGGCACGCGCCGATACAAGACGAATGTCGCACAGCATGCGCACGCGGCGGCGAAGCTCAACCAGTATCCGGGTGCAGCCTTGTCGGCCGTCCAGTGAATCAGCGCCGTCGAAACGGCAGGCGTGAAGCCGCCGAATACGGCGGTGGCCAAACTGTATGCGAGAGAGAATCCGGCCACGCGCACCTCGGCAGGCATGATTTCGGTGAGCGCGACGACCATCGCGCCGTTATAAACGCCGTACATGAACGACAACCACAGCAGCACCACGAGCATGCTCGTGAAACTCGGTGCATGCGCGAGCCACGAAAGCACCGGATAGGCGGTCAGCACAGTCAGCATACTCATACCGACCAGCAGCGGCCGGCGTCCGAAACGATCGGACAGCGTACCGCCGATGGGCAGCCAGACGAAATTCGACACGCCGACACATAACGTCACCAGCAAGCTATCGGCCGTGCTCAGATGCAGCACGCTCTTGCCGAAGGTCGGCGCATACACGGTGATGAGGTAAAAGCTCGTTGTGGTCATCGCGACCAGCAGCATGCCGGCAAGCACGATCGACCAGTGGCGAGCCAGTGTAAGGAACACCTCGCGTACATCGGGCCGATGCTGACGTTGCTCGAACGCCCGCGTTTCCGCAAGATTGCGGCGCAGCGCGAAGATGAATGGCACGATCATGCAGCCGACGAAGAACGGTACCCGCCACCCCCATGCGGCGATCATGCCCTTGCTGAGCCATTGGTTCAGCGCGAATCCGAGCGTGGCGGCCACGACGATCGCGACCTGCTGGCTTGCCGACTGCCAGCTCGTGTAGAAGCCTTTGCGGCCCGGTGTCGCCATCTCGGCGAGGTATACCGACACGCCGCCGAGCTCGGCGCCCGCCGAGAAGCCCTGCAGCAGACGGCCCAGGAGCACGAGCGCAGGCGCGGCTAGACCGATGCTGGCGTAGCCCGGCACGAAGGCAATCAGAATCGTCCCGACAGCCATGAGAGAAAGCGTGACGATCAGGCCTTTGCGACGGCCGACATCGTCGATGTAGGCGCCGAGAACGATCGCGCCGATCGGTCGCATCAGAAAGCCCGCGCCGAACACGGCGAACGTCATCATCAACGAGGCGAATTCGCTCGACGATGGAAAAAATATCGCGGCGATTTGCGTCGCATAGAAGCCGAACAGAAAGAAGTCGAACTGCTCGAGGAAATTGCCGGCGGTGACGCGCAGTACCGTGGCGCTCGCACGACTTCGTTCGGAAGCGATGGCGGCTGTTTGTGACATGGAGGTGTCTCCGAATGGTTCTAGTTCGTGCTCCGCTCGCGGATGGTACGTTGGAGCTTCTGAGCGACCTCGCATTGTTCTTCGGAACGGCCGGCGATGTGAAGTGCAAGTTTTCGATCGATTGATGCGTGATGTCTATCAATCGATGGAAGTCGATGTCAGGCGATGAATCGTCTCCGAACTGAGACAACTCGGACGCGCGAAATTTGAGCCTGCTTCCCCCGTGGACCTCCGCATACAGGCGTTTGCCTGGAGCCGGCGGTCACCCTATTCGTCCATTTGCTTTGACGTTCGTCTCACATTTGAGACAAACGCGCCATTTTTTGCTTGTTCGCTCGCCTCATCGCCGTTCATCCCGCATCGCTGCTGGGTTTACCGACACTGGCGTACTGCTTGCTAAGACAGTGCACCGCCGCCAGCGGATAACTATTAGTTGCGCATAAAAACCATAGGACCAAGGAAGGGAAGACGTCATGTACCAGGCTACCGCCTTCACAGTGGGGCATTCAGCGCTCGGGGGATCGCTGAATCGAGATGCCCTCCCCGTTTCCGCGCGCACGTTTTAAATGCATTCCTCTATATCGGAGGCAGGCGCCGGGGCGGCGAGCGGGCCCACGGCTCGAACATGGCAGATTCCCCCGACGTCCGGAATCGAAAGCGATCCGTTGCTCGGATGCCTGATCGCGCTCACTCGGCTCTTCAATCAGCCAACGGGAGCCGATACGCTCATTGCGGGCCTCCCGCTGATCGATCAGTGCCTGACGCCGGCACTGTTCATTCGTGCAGCGGCCCGCGTCGGCATATCGGCAAAGCTCGACAAACGTCCGATCGAAAGCATTACGGACATGGTATTGCCGGCGGTCCTTCTCCTGCACGATAAGCAAGCGTGCGTGCTGCTGCGCAGGAATAGCGGCGCAAGCATGCAAATCATCCTGCCCGAGACGGGCGACGGAGAACAGGAAATCAGCGCAGCCGCGCTGCAGGAACGCTATTCAGGCCACGTGCTCTTCGCGCGCCCTGCTCACCGATATCACGCGTGCGATCCGGGCAGCGCCGTTCCGCGCCCGAGCCACTGGTTCTGGGGCGTGGTGGCGCAGTCGTGGCCCATCTATGCGGAAGTGATGATCGCATCGCTGATGGTCAATCTGTTCGCCTTGGCCATGCCGCTTTTCACAATGAACGTTTATGACCGCGTGGTCCCGAACCACACGCATGAGACGCTTTGGGCTTTGGCGGCCGGCGTCATGCTGGTGATTGTGTTCGACCTGGTCATGCGTTCGCTGCGAGGCTACTTTATCGACGTCGCAGGCAAGAAAATCGACGTCATCCTCTCCGCCAATCTGTTCGAGAAGGTGCTGGCGATTCAGATGGCAGAACGCCCGCCTTCCGTAGGTGCGTTTGCCTCCAACATTCAGGAGTTCGAAGCAGTAAGAGAATTCCTCACCTCGGCGACCGCTTCCGCGTTGATCGATCTCCCCCTTTGCGCCGTGTTCGTCGCGGCGATGTTCTGGGTTGGCGGCCCCCTCGGATGGCTTCCTCTGATTGCATTGCCGCTCGTCGTAGGATCCGGCTTGGCGGTGCAAGGGCCGCTCGCGAAGGCGGTCGAGGCCAGCCAGCGCCATACGGCACAACGGCAAGCCCTATTGATTGAATCGTTGATCGGGCTCGAGGCCATCAAGGTCAACGGCGCCGAGGGCCCGATGCAAGCGTTATGGGAACAGACGGTTGGCCAATTGGCGCGCCTTGGCTTGCGCTCGCGATTTTTGTCCGCGTGCGCAGTCAATTTCGCCGCGTTCGCGCAGCAAGCCACTTATCTCATCGTCGTCGTATGTGGCGTCTATATGATCGCCGACGGCAAGCTCACCACGGGTGGGCTCATCGCCTGCACCATCTTTACCGGCCGTGCATTGTCTCCCTTGAGCCAGGTTGCGTCGCTGCTGACCCGCTACCATCAGTCGCGCGGCGCGCTGGCGTCGATACAACGGTTGATGCACCTGCCCGTCGAACGTCCGGCCGACAAGCAGTTCGTCCATCGCCCCGCGCTGCGTGGCAGCATCGAGTTCAGGAACGTCCAATTTTCCTATCCTCGCCAAACGGGCAATGCGCTCGATGGCGTTTCATTCCGGATCGCGGCGGGAGAACGTGTCGGCATCATCGGCCGCGTGGGCTCGGGCAAGACTACGGTCGAGAAACTGATCCTCGGCCTGTACCCGCCCGCTTCCGGGAATGTACTCGTCGACGGAGTCGAGTTGCGCCAATTCGATCCCGCACAACTGCGCCGCAGTATCGGACACGTTCCGCAGGACGTGGTGCTCTTCAATGGCACGGTGAAAGACAACATCATGCTCGGTGCGCCGAGCACGGACGACGCGGCGGTACTACGCGCGGCGCGGATTTCGGGGGTGGCCGACTTCATCGACCGTCTGCCCAATGGATTCGATCTGCCCGTTGGCGAGCGAGGCGAGGCATTATCTGGCGGTCAGCGGCAAGCGATCGCGATCGCGCGCGCGGAGTTGCTCTGCCCGCCTGTTCTAGTGCTCGACGAGCCGAGCAGCGCGATGGACAACCGCTCCGAGGAACTCTTTAAAGCCAGACTCGCCGTGGAACTCGAAGGTCGTACGCTCGTGCTGATCACGCATCGCGCGTCCTTGCTGACGCTCGTCAACCGTCTCATCGTGATGGATCAGGGACGCGTCATTGCAGACGGGCCAAAGGATCAGATCCTGGCCGCGCTCGCTGGGAGGAAGCTTCATGTCGCAGCCGGCTGAACATAGCGGGGTGGCCGCCTCGTCGGCTTCCCGCGGCTCGCTTGCGGAACTCGCGAACCGCGTGGTTACCGCGCTGCGACCGCGGCATGACGATACGGCATTCATGCGCGATCGCTGCGCGGCCGTAATGGAAGGGCCGCGCTACTTCACCCACTGGATCCTTTGGGCGACTCTCGTTTTCTTCATTGCCGCTCTGACTTGGGCCGCGCTTGCCAAGGTGGACGAGGTTATCGTTGGCGAGGGAAAGGTCATCCCGACGCGTCGGATTCAAGTTGTGCAAAACCTCGATGGTGGCGTCGTCTCCGAGATCATGGTCCGCGTTGGACAAGTCGTGCAGAAAGACGAGCCCCTGATGCGCATTGACGACACGCGGTTTGCGTCGTCGTACAAAGAGGGAAATACCAAGGACCATGCGTTGATCGCCCGAATCGCGCGGCTCACCGCGGAAGCGAACGACATGCCGTTCGTCGCGCCCCCGCAATTGGAGCAAACCGATTTGGCGCTGCTCGATCAGGAAAAATCGCTGTTCGAATCGCGTCAGCGCGAACTGCAAGCGAATGTGGCCGTGCTCAAGCAACAAGCGGAGCAACATCGTCAGGAACTGGCAGAGAAGCGTTCGCGCGAAGTGCAACTGCAGCATAGTTACAGCCTTGTCGCCAAGGAGCTGGAGTTGACGAGCCCGCTTGCTCAAAAGGGCGCCGTTTCCGACGTGGAAGTACTGCGGCTGGAGCGCCAAGCCAACGATATGAAGGGTGAGCTCGATGCGAGCCGTCTCGCCATTCCGCGACTGGAAGCTGCATGGCGTGAAGCTCGCCAGAAGATCGATGAGCTGACAGCGCACTTCCGGGCGGACGCGATGAAGGAATTGAACGGAACACGCGCCGAACAGGCAGCCTTGAGCGCCGCCAACGTTGCGCTGGAAGATCGTGTCACGCGCACGATCGTGCGGGCACCTGTGAGAGGCATGATCAAGCAGATCAAGATCAACACGGTAGGCGGTGTCGTTCAACCAGGCATGGACCTGCTCGAGATCGTGCCGCTCGACGAAACGTTGCTGATCGAGGCACGCGTGCAGCCTTCGGATATCGCGTTTCTGCATCCAGGGCAGGACGCGATGGTGAAGCTCTCCGCTTACGACTTTTCCATCTATGGTGGATTTTCCGCCACGGTCGAGGATATCAGCGCCGATACGTTGGTGCCCGAGAGGCCTAACGAGAAGCCGGAAAGCTACTACCGCGTCCTCGTCCGCACGAAGACGAGCAAGCCCAGCGGCCAGCTCGAACCCGTGCGAATCGTGCCGGGCATGATTGCGACGGTCGATATCCAGACTGGACGCCGAACCGTACTCCATTACCTGCTCAAGCCCGTAATCAAGACCAAGGAAACCGCATTGCGCGAGCGTTGAAGTCAGGACGATTTCACTTTTAATTGCAGATGGCATCGGCAGCAGCGCTTCGTCGAGAACCACTGCGCCACGTACTATATATCGGGGAAAATCATGGCGACCATCACTAGCGGAACGACTGTCTCCATCAGCAATACGCCGCAAGCAACGGACGACGTCTATACGTCCGCTCAGACAGGCATAACCGACAACTCGCTCGGCGTTGTCTACCTGAACGTGATGGCCAACGATCTCGGCGGAGCAGCGAAGACGCTGTATTCCGTCGACAGCGGTACCGAATCGACGGTATCCCTGGAACAGAGTGCCTTGTTGACTCAGGACACCACGCGCGCCGAAGCGGTCAGTACGGATTACAGCGCGCATGGCGCGCACATCTGGATCACATCGGACGGAAAAGTCGGATACGATGCGAGCCACCTCGACGCCTCGTGGCTTGCAAACAGTTTCAACACGCTGGGTTACGCGCAAGACAGCTTCAATTACGCGATCCGGCTCGGCAATGGCACGCTCAGCTGGGCGACGGCTTATGTGGATATTGCACCGCCGGCGCCTGTCGCGACATTGGCACATGACACGGGCGGTTCGGCGCACGATTGGATCACGTCGGACGGTACGCTCTGCCTCAGTGGTATCGC
>CBJLAJ010000040.1:0-35984 GCA_966421005.1 uncultured Paraburkholderia sp. | reverse complement strand
GCGATTCGTTCCAACGCGGAACAACGAACGTCCCGCGGCTCGGCGGCCGCTGCCCTCTTCTACCGGCCGCCGGCTCATTTGCTAATGACAAAAACTGCTAAGCGTATTGATAAACGTCCGGAGATCGTAATAAACTGGTCTTATATTTCAAACGACTAAAAAATTGTTTCCTTATGCGCAAGGGTTATAAATGAACCTGCACCAATTCCGGTTCGTGCGCGAGGCCGTCCGCCAGAACTTCAATCTGACTGAGGCCGCCAAGGCGCTCTACACCTCCCAGCCCGGCGTTTCCAAGGCGATCATCGAGCTGGAGGATGAGCTCGGGGTCGAAATCTTTACGCGGCACGGCAAGCGTGTGCGCTCGTTGACAGAGCCCGGACGGATCATCCTGGCGTCCGTCGAGCGGATTCTTCAGGAGGTTGAAAGCCTGAAACGGGTTGGCAAGGATTTCGCGGCGCAGGATCAGGGCAATCTCGTCATCGCGGCGACGCACACGCAGGCGCGGTACTCGCTGCCGGCCGCCATCGCCGAGTTCAAGCGGCGCTTTCCGAAGGTGCATCTTTCGATTCTGCAAGGCAGTCCGACGCAGGTTGCGGAAATGGTCATGCACGACCAGGCCGACATCGCCATCGCGACCGAGGCGATCTCCAACTATAAGGAGCTTGTCTCGCTGCCTTGCTTCCAGTGGCATCACGTCGCGGTGATGCCCGCCGATCACCCGCTGCTGGAGCGCAAGCTGCTCTCGCTGGAGGATCTCGCGCAGTACCCGCTCATCACCTACGAAGCCGCGTTCGCCGGCCGGACCAAGATCAACGAGGCGTTCGCGCGGCGCAGTCTCACGCCCGATGTTGTGCTCGAGGCAATCGATGCGGATGTCATCAAGACTTATGTCGAGTTGGGGCTCGGCGTGGGCATCATGGCCGACATTGCGTTCAACGCGGAACGCGACAAGCATTTGCGTGCCATGCCGGTCGGCCATCTGTTCGGCACGAACCTCACGAGGATCGCGTTGAAACAGGGTGCCTATCTGCGCAGCTATGTCTATACGCTCGTCGAACTGCTTTCACCGTCGCTCACGCGCAAGCTGATCGAGCAGGCGCTCAAGGGCGAACACGAAAACTACGAGCTTTGAATCCGGCTGGGCGCTGCCGCTCAGCCTCCACGCTACGAAAACCACGAGAGATTCACATGGTGTCGACCGCCGCCTTCTTGCGCCGCGCCTTTGCGTGCGCGGCTTTTGCACTTGCCTCGGCAGCACACGCCGACCTTACGGTCGGCATCGATTTGTCTTCGACTGGGCCTGCCGCCGTCATCGGCATGACGAGCAAGAACGCGATCCAGATGTGGCCGGCCACCATTGCCGGTCAAAAAGCGCGGTACATCGTGCTTGATGATGGGACCGACCCCGGCAAGGCCGTTGCGAATATCCGCAAGCTCATCGATGAGGATCATGTCGATGTGATCGTCGGGCCGAACATCACGCCGGCCGCGCTCGCGGCGCTCGACCCGGTCGCGGCCTCGCAAACGCCGATGATCACGCTGATCGGCTCCGCGAGCGTCGTCGAGCCACAGGAAGGCAAGCGCGTCTGGGCGTTCAAGATGGCACAGACGGATGGCGCGATGGCCGACGTGATGACGCGCTATATGGCGAATCATGGCGTGAAGACAGTTGGGTTTATCGGATTCGCCGACAGTTACGGCGATAGCTGGCTGAACGAATTCAAGAAGTTCGCCGAGCTGCGGCATATCCGGCTTGTCGCGACAGAGCGCTTCAACCGCAACGATGCGAGCGTCACGGGACAGGTATTGAAGCTGATCGCGGCGAGGCCCGATGCGATGCTCGTGGCGGGCGCCGGCACGCCCGCCGCGTTGCCGCAGCGCACGTTGGTCGAGCGCGGGTTCAAGGGGCCGATCTATCAAACACATGGCATTGCGACGCCCGAGTTTATCCGGCTTGGCGGCAGGGAGGTCGAAGGGACGCTTTTTCCGACCCAGCCTGTAGTGGTGGCGCGCACGCTGCCGGCCGATCATCCAGCGAAAAAGGCGGCGATTGCGTTCGTGAGCGCGTATGAAGGCAAATATGGGCCGGGCTCGGTGACGCAGTTTGCGGGCGATGCCGCTGGCGTTTATCCGCGGTTGCAGGATGCCGTGGCGCGGGCGTTGAAGAAGGCGCAGCCAGGAACCGTGCAATTTCGCATGGCGTTGCGGGAGGAGCTCGAGCATGCGCACGAGCTTGTGGTTCCGAATGGCGTCGTGAATACGAGCGAGAAGGACCACGTGGGGCTCGATCAGCGAGCGAGCGTCATGGGGACGATTCGCGATGGGAAATTCGTTTTTATCAGCGAATAAGCGACGGGCGATGGGGACGGCGGCCCGGCAGCTGCCGGTGATGCGCTGCCAATGTTGCCGGCGCACGCGTTTTCAGCCATAATCGCGCTCTTCGGCCAGCGCTTTCCTGCGCGGGCCACCGAAAGCCCGGGTGGTGAAACAGGTAGACGCAGGGGACTCAAAATCCCCCGCCGCAAGGCGTGTCGGTTCGAGTCCGACCCCGGGCACCACTATTCAGCGAAAAGCCGCATATCTTTGGATGTGCGGCTTTTTTTCGCCCGCACATGCCGCGCGTTTCGATCCGCATAGGACGAGATTCGGGGTTGCGTACGCCGGCGATACGCCGCGATCGCGACGCCCCATCAGCCGATTGCGAGACGCACGGGCTTGCCGACACGGCTCAACATTTCTACCAACGTGTCGATGGTGAATTTGCCCGTCTTCTTATTAGCGGAAAGCCGCCCGCCCCACCCCGGACTAGATCGTGCCGAACAACGCACGCGGCCGATCCCTCAACGTCTGCGCGAGAATCTGCATCGCGCGCGCCAACTGCTCGCGCGACGCCGCACACGCGAGATTGATCCGCACACCATGCTCGACCGTCGAGCGATCGACCGCGAACGCCGATGCCGGCATCGTATTGACGCCGCGTGCAAGCGCATTCGCCGCGTAGTCGTCGGAGCGCCACGGCGGCGGCACCTTCAGCCAGACGAACATGCACGCGGGATCGCTGTGCAGATATCCGGCCGGCAGCAGCTCGCGCGCAAGTTCCTGGCGGGCCTGCAACTCCTTGCGCTGCGCGTCGAGAATCGTCTGCGCGGTACCGTCTTCGATCCAACGCGTGACGATCAGCGTCGATAACGGCGCCGGCATCCATGCCGTCGTGCGCACCGCCTCGGCGGCCAGCGCGGCAGCATGCGGCGGCGTATGGAGATAGCCGATCCGCAGCCCGGGGGCGAGAATCTTCGACGTCGAGGCGACGTGGAACGTCAATTCAGGACACAGACTTGCAATCGTCGGCAAGCGCGTACGCAGGAGCGGCCCATAGACATCGTCCTCGATGATCGCGACATGATGCCGTCGCGCAATATCGACGAGCGCCGCGCGCCGTGCGAGGCTCATCGTGACCACCGTCGGATTCTGCAAATTCGGCACGACAAAAATCGCCTTCACGCGCATGCGCTTGCATGCGTCCTCGAGACGATCCGGCAGCAGCCCCTCCTCATCGCTCGGGATACCGACGATTTCGAACTGGAACACCGGCGCAAGCGCCTTGAGACCGTAGTAGGTCAACTGATCCGACAGGATCACGCCTTCGTGTCCCATCAAGCTGCTCAACACCGCATAAAGGCCGTGCTGCGCACCGCTCGTGACGACCACGTTGTCGGCCGTCGGCGAGAATCCCGGCGCTGCAATCCATTGCGCGCCCGCCGCGCGCGCCCACTCGGGCCCCTGGGGTGGCTGATATTCCTGCACCTGCGCGTAACGGGGATCGTGCGAAATTTGCGCCATTGTGCGCGCAAGTTGCGTGAGGAACTCCCCCGTCGCGGGACGATTGACCGTCAGATCGATCACCGCGCTGGCATCGGCGCTATTGACGCCGCTTTGCGCCCGCGCTTGCACCGACGGCATCGCGCCTCCCGTGACGATCGACCCCCGACGCTTGCTGGCGACAATCAACCCGCGCGCCTGCAGTTCCTTGTACGCACGGGATACCGTCGACACGTTGATTCCGAGCTCCACCGCGAGATCGCGTTGTGCGGGCAAGCGGCTACCGGGCGGGTAATGCCCACTTCGAACCTTCTCTTCGAGGTTGCGCGACACCTCGAGGTAGGTGGCCTGACGCCCTCTTGTGGGGAGAGCTTGCTCACCGTTCGTGCGGCTCGGTTCGAGTTTCATTCAGGTAGCAACTCCATACAAAAATTCGCCAGACCACACAAATCTTACCATGTATGGCAAAGGCTGCGCGTATTGGGTCGCGTCCGGTTCACGGCAGCGTGGCCTCGCCGGAATCGCGGCTCTGTCTCAAAGAGCGCCCTCATTGGATCGGGAAAATACCTATCCCCACACAAACCCAAATATATTGCACACAAAAAATCTTTGTGTGAATATGAACTCGTCGTTTGTACGGCATCGTTCGCTCGCGGAGCGATCGGGATTCAAAACGCGCAAGGAGGCGCGACAACATGGCCGAAGTCGCTGTCCTCGGTGCGGGCTTTATCGGCTTGTCGGCCGCGTATTGGCTCATGCGCGACGGGCATCGCGTCACGCTCTTCGATCCGCTGGGTCCCGGCGAAGGCACGTCTTACGGGAACGCCGGCACATTCGCGCCGTATGGCTGCATCCCGGTCAACAACCCCGACGTCTTTCGCAATTTGCCGCGTTTCCTGTTTTCGCCAACCAGCCCGCTCAGGATTCGCTGGCAGTATCTGCCGCAGCTTGCGCCGTGGCTCGTTCGCTTTATGCTGGCAGCGAGAGCCCAACGCTACGAGCACAGCGCTCAAGCACTGGCTCGCCTGCTCTCGCAAGCTTTCGACGGATATCGGGACATGCTTGCATCCGCTCAGCTGTCGAGCTTCGTCCGGCAACGCGAGTGCTTGTATCTGTACTCGAATGCGAACTCGTTTCATGCTGCGCAGCCATCGCTCGCGTTGCGCCGTTCGCTCGGTGTGCATTTCGAAACGGTCGATCGCGACGGCATCCGCCAGCTCGAACCGAATCTCGCGTCCATTTTTGCGTATGGAACGGTATTCAGCGACAGCTGGTTCCTGAGCGATCCGCACGGATTTCTGCAAACGCTGTACGCGTCGCTGGTCAACCGCGGGTTGCGGCATGAACGCACCGCGGTCAGCACGCTTGCTCCATTGAAGAGCGGTCTGCGTATCGTCGACGAGACCGGCCGCCCATCTGCCGCCGAATACGCGATCGTCTGCGCCGGCGCATTTTCCGGCCGCCTTGCTCGCCAATGCGGCGACCGCGTACCGCTCGATACCGAACGCGGCTACCACGTGCGCTTCCCTGGTATGTCATCGCTGATTTCCCGCCCATGCGGCTGGTCCGAGCGCGGCTTTTACATGGTGCCGATGCATGACGGCATCCGCGCGGCGGGAACGGTCGAGCTGGGCGGCTATGGGCCGCGGAAGAACGCAAAACTGCTGCGTCTCATTACGACGTCCACCCGGGAAGCGTTGCCGCAGCTTCGGCAACCGGACAGCAATTGGCTGGGCTTCCGGCCGAGCCTGCCCGATGGCTTGCCCGTCGTCGGACCATCGAGCGCCTCGTCGCGCGTCATCTATGCGTTCGGACATCAGCATCTGGGCGTCACGCTGGGCGGCGTGACGGGCAGCATCGTCGCCGACCTCGTGGCCGGCCGCCAGCCGCCCATCGATCTCGAGCCCTATAGCCCGCGCCGCTTTTAACCACCGCAACAGCCTGTACAACAGAGGACGGACATCATGAAACGCCTGAACTGGGTAGTCGCACTCGCACTGGGAGCGCTGTGCGCGCACGCGCCGTCGTACGGCGCCGAGCCGGAAATCGTCAAAATTGGATTCGCCGGCCCGCTGACGGGGCCGGTCGCGCGTGTCGGCAAGGATCTCGAGAACGGCGCACAGCTCGCGCTCGATGAAGAGAACGCCAAACATCCGACCATCGGCGGCAAGCCGGTCAAGTTCGTGCTCGACGCGCAGGACGATCAGGCCGATCCGCGCGTTGCCGTACAGGTCGCGCAGAAGATGATCGATGACGGCGTGGTGGGGGTCATCGGCCACTACAACTCAGGCTGCAGCATTCCCGCATCGGCCGTCTATCACAAGGCGAATCTCGCCATGATCACGCCGGGCTCGACCAACCCCGTGCTGACGCATCAGGGCTTTGCGAATGTGTTCCGCACGATGGGGCATGACGGAGTGGGAGGCGTGATCGCAGGTCAATTCGCCGTACAGCAGTTGAAGGCGAAGCGCATCGGTATCATCGACGACCGTACGGCATTCGGCCAGGGCCTTGCCGACGCATTCGAAAAAGGCGCCAAGGAAGCGAATGGCAACGTCGTCGATCGCGAGTTCACGAACGACAAGGCGGTCGATTTTCGGGCGATCCTGACAACGTTGAAACAGAAGAACGTCGATATCATTTTCTTTGGCGGCCTTGACGAACAAGGGGCGATGCTCGTCAAGCAAATGCGATCGCTGGGGCTCACCGCGCGCCTCTTCGGTGCCGGTGCGCTGAAGAGCAATGCGTTCTTGCAGATTTCCGGGAACGCGGGCGAAGGCACACGCGACCTGGAACCCGGCCCCGCGCTCGACAAGCTTCCTTCGGCACAGGATTTTGCGAAGCGCTATAAGGCGCATTTCAATCAGGACGTCGAACTGTATGCGCCGTTCGCGTACGACGCGGCACTGGCAATGCTCAAGGCTATACACGACGCCGACTCGCTCGATCGCGCAAAAATCGCCGCAGCTTTCCCGAAAGTGACCGTGACAGGCGTCACCGGAAAGATTGCCTTCGATCCGCAAGGCGATTTGATCAAGCCACCTTATACGCTGTTCGAAGTTCAGCAGGGTCAATGGAAAAGTCAGCGGACGATCGGCGGCAACGGCGTATAGTGTTTTTTCCATCCCCGCGAGCGAGGGCGCTGGCATGAACTTTCGCGAAACCATCGGTGCGCGCAGCTATCGGTTCGACGGTCTTGCCGCGCTGCTCGCGAAAGCGAGCCCGCGCCGCTCGGGCGACGATCTGGCCGGGCTCGCCGCCGCGTCGGAGGAGGAGCGCGCGGCCGCGAAGATGGCACTGGCGGCCGTGCCGCTGCGCGCATTTCTCGACGAAGCGGTGATTCCGTATGAAGCGGACGAAGTGACGCGCCTCATCGTCGACGATCACTCGCCCGATGCGTTTGCTCCAATCGCTCATCTGAGCGTCGGCGATTTTCGCGAGTGGCTGCTTGCCGATACCACCGATAGCGCGATGCTCGCCGCGATTGCCGCGGGCCTCACCCCGGAGATGGTTGCCGCCGTATCGAAGCTGATGCGCAATCAGGATCTGATACTCGCTGCGCGCAAGCGGCCTGTCGTCACCCGGTTTCGCAATACGGTGGGGTTGCCGGGGCGCCTCGCCGTGCGGCTGCAGCCCAATCATCCGACCGACGATCTGAAAGGCATTGCGGCATCGATCGTCGATGGGCTCATGTATGGCTGCGGTGACGCGATGATCGGCATCAATCCCGCGTCCGATTCGCTCGCGGCGATCACCGCGCTGCTCACGATGATGGATGAATTCCGCCGCGCGTATGACGTGCCCACGCAGACCTGCGTGTTGACCCATGTCACGAATACCTTGGCCGCGATCGAACACGGCGCACCCGTGGATTTGATTTTTCAATCGATCGCCGGTACCGAAAAGGCGAATGCGGGATTCGGTGTGTCGCTGTCGCTACTTGCCGAAGCGTATGACGCAGGCCTGTCGTTGAAACGAGGGACTGTCGGAGACAATCTGATGTACTTCGAAACCGGACAGGGCAGCGCATTGTCAGCGAACGCGCATCATGGCGTCGATCAGCAGACTTGCGAGGCACGAGCCTACGCGGTCGCTCGCAAGTTCAATCCGTTCCTGACGAACACAGTGGTGGGCTTTATCGGCCCGGAGTATTTGTACGACGGCAAGCAAATCATCCGCGCTGGCCTCGAGGATCACTTCTGCGGCAAGCTGCTGGGCGTGCCGATGGGCTGCGATATCTGCTACACGAATCATGCGGAAGCCGATCAAGACGATATGGATACGCTGCTGACGTTGCTCGGCACCGCCAACGTCAACTTCATCATGGGCGTACCCGGCGCCGACGACATCATGTTGAACTATCAGAGCACATCGTTTCATGACGCGCTGTATGTACGGCGCCTGCTCGGTCTTGGACGCGCGCCCGAGTTCGAAGCGTGGCTCGAATCGATGCGGATTACCGACGCATCGGGGCAGATCCAGCAGCAGGCGAGCAAGCCCTTGCTTCTCGACTGGATCGAATCATGACGCGCTCGAACCGGGACCTGTCGGGCGTTTCGATGCGAACTGTCGACGAGAACCCGTGGAACGCATTGCGTCAGTTCACCGATGCGCGGATCGCACTCGGGCGCTCGGGCGCCAGCCTGCCGACCGCCCCGCTGCTTGCGTTCACCGTGGCTCATGCCCAGGCACGCGACGCTGTGCATACGCCGCTCGATCTCGAAGCGCTCAGGGCTGAGCTGGACCGAAGGACCCTCGATTCGATCGAGGTGTGCAGCGCCGCGCAAAGCCGCGAGCAGTATCTGCGCCGTCCGGACCTCGGGCGAATGCTGGACGCCGAAAGCATGGCGCAGCTGACGCAGCATGCGGCGTCGGCGGAAGTGCGGCCCGATCTCGTGTTCGTCATTGCGGATGGACTGTCGGCTCAAGCGGCGGCCTCGCATGCGCTCCCCTTGATCGATCGCACCATCGCCCAGTTGAAGGGCTGGCACGTCGGCTCGATCGTCGTGGCCACACAAGCCCGCGTGGCGATCGGGGACCCTATCGGCGAGTTGATGAATGCCGGGATGGTGGCCGTGCTGATTGGCGAACGGCCGGGGCTGAGTTCGCCGGCGAGCCTGGGCGTCTATCTGACCTACGAGCCGCGTGTGGGGCGCAGCGATGCCGAACGCAACTGTATTTCGAATGTGCGTCCCGAAGGACTCAGCTACGACGCTGCGGCTTTCAAGCTCGTGCATCTGCTGGAAGGAGCGCGTAAGCGCAAGCTCACCGGCGTTGGGCTGAAAGACGAAAGCGTCTGGGACGGGCGGAGCCTGCCAGCGGATGAGATACGGCGCGCGTAACCTCGGTCGGCCAAGGACACGCGCCGCTCTTCCATACTGCCGTGTTTAGACCGGCGACGGATTGCGCTCGGCGAACCCCTCCTGATGCCAATACGGGTAGACGGGACGCAGCTTGCTCGCTTCGTCGAGCTTTGCCACTTGCTCCGGCGTGAGGTTCCAGCCGACTGCCCCGAGGTTCTGACGCAGTTGCTCCTCGTTGCGTGCACCGATCAGCACGCTTGAAACAGTCGGCCGTTGCAAGAGCCAGTTCAGCGCAATTTGCGGAATCGTCTTGCCGGTTTCCTCGGCGATGGCATCGAGCGCATCGACGACGCGGTACAGATACTCATCGGGCACGGGCGGACCGATATCGGCGGTCTTGTGCAAACGGCTCACCTCGGGCAATGGCCGGCCGCGACGGATTTTGCCGGTGAGCCTGCCCCAACCGAGCGGGCTCCATACAATGGCCCCCACGCCCTGATCTAGCCCGAGCGGCATCAACTCCCACTCGTAATCGCGGCCGATCAGCGAGTAGTACGTTTGATTCGCCACGTAGCGCGGATAACCGTATCGATCTGCGACGTCGAGCGATTTCATCAGATGCCAGCCCGAGAAATTCGATACACCCGTGTAGCGGATCTTGCCCGCGCGCACGAGGTCGTCGAGCGTCGAAAGCACTTCCTGCACGGGCGTCTTCGCATCGAAGCCGTGCAATTGGAAGAGATCGATGTAGTCGGTCTGCAGCCGCTTCAAAGACGCATCGACTGCGTTGATCAGATGATGGCGCGATGAGCCGACGTTGTTCGGTTCGTCGTTGACGCGGAAGGTGGCCTTCGTCGAAATCAATACCTTGTCGCGGCGACCTTTGAGCGCCTCGCCGAGGACCGACTCGGAAGCGCCTTCGGAATAGATGTCGGCGCTATCGAAGAGTGTCACGCCTGCGTCGAGGCAGATGTCGACGAGCTTGCGCGCTTCGGCAACGTGGGTTTCTCCCCACGCTTGAAAGAGTTCGCCCTTGCCGCCGAACGTGCCGGTGCCGAAACCGAGTACCGGGACTTTGAATCCCGACGCGCCGAGATGTCGATATTCCATGTGGGACCTCGCTGAAAGGAATGGAAGATTTCGGCGCGCCGCGCGCCGGCCCTTCAGCGTACTGCGATACCCGATTGCGTGCAGGCGGGTGCGCAATGGGGTATCTAGCCATCCGGTGCGTTACATCGGTAGGCCGAGCTGTCCCTGTCGGCGTGTTACCCACCGATGCAGATAGTAACAGCGACGGAGCCGTTACCTCGATCAGCTCACGCTTGTGTACGTACGTATAACGCTGCGGCCCCGCCAGACCGAAATCGCGCCAGCAATCGAAAGGCTGCAAGCCAATACTTGAAACGGGACGTTGTGGTGCGCAGCCATCGCGAGTGCCGATGCGCCAGCGTTAACCAGGAAGACAGTCAGCGCAATCCGCCAGACGAGTCTCGTGCAGCGATTCAGACACCGAGCCAGTAGGAAGTACCCCGCCACAAAACAGACGACATTAATTAAGGCATTCGTAATCGCCGAGACACGCTGCATGGTTGTCGCTTCCGCGGCAATCCCGAGCGGCACCCCACCTGTAGCCGTCGCGAGGCCAACGACGATCTGCAGGACGGCAAACACATACAGCACAACTTGCGCGACTGCGAATCGATCCTCGATCATCGCCGCGTCCAGTTCAGCTCCGTTCATTCTGCTCCCTTCTGTTTTTCAGTCTGCGTCTTGCAGCTGTCCCGTGCCTTTATATGGCCATTATCGAAAGGCCTATGTTCAATAAATTTGCCCTTTCGGAGTAAGTTCCAATCGCCGTGATGACCATTCCAATTACAACACCGAAGAACATAGCTCTCCATGGCAAGAATCGATAGGACACGATACCAACCACTATTCCCGAGGCCCACATGACCCATCGAAACCATGGTGAAAAATTTCCATCACTGATTACTCTCATTTTTCGCTCCAATCGATTCGTTCAGTTTGGTGGCTACGGCGGATGTCGCTCCGGTCGCTCGTCGTCAGCGTCGCTGTCGTCAAACTGCTGACGTTATCCGGAATCGCCTTCTTAGTACTCGTAATCGCACCGCCCTTCAGATCTGTATTGCCCTTCACGTCGATCTGGAAACGTCCATCGCCCGCCTTGATCCCCGACCGCTCCATCACGCTCGCAAAGTCGCTCTTCATCTTCTGCTGGCCAAATCCGCACTGGCCGAAAACCCCATACCAGCCGTCGCCCTGCCACCAATCCAGCCGTCCATTGTTAGAACGGTTCCTATTGCACCGTTGGAGTCACCGGGGTCCACCGACTGTGAGTTCTACTAAGGCTTTGACGCCCGCCAATCTTTGACAAACTGGTACGTTATTGCAGCAATGAATGTGATGTAAACCGGCGTACCCGTCACCACAGGCTCCCACCCGGCATGCTGTGCGAAAGAGAACAACAGCGCCACGAGAACCATGCCCAGTACGCCCAGATAGCCAATAACAAGACGCCAAATCAACTCTTTGCGTGCCAACTCATGGTTCATTGCTTTTCTCTCCATTGTTTTTGGACCTGGCAACCGGCGATCTTCCGTACGTCGTAGTCGTGCTTCCCGCCTGATGCGTCCGCCGTCTGCTTGTCGGAGTTCTTTAGTAGCTCCGCAACGATCCGCCCTTCCGCCTCCTGCTCACTGATGCCGAGTTCCTTATCAACGATCTTCGCGTCGTCATATTCACGCTGGTGCAGCTGCAGATTAAACAAATTACTGGCTCTATTAGTATCGCCCCACGTCGGATCGAGCTGCGTAAAACTCCACCTCAATGGATTAACACTCAAGGTATTAGCACCGTTGTATCGGTTATATAGACTATGCCCCCCTTCAACAATATCGCTCAGTCCAATGCTGATCATTCCCGCACCGGCAACGCAGCCGATACCAGTTGTTGCGCAAATCGTCACCCCAGTCTTGGCGGTAATTCCCCCCAACACGAGCTTCGTCGCGTCCTCCGCCAGTCCGACCGGATCGCTCTTCACCGCATCGCCAATCTTCTGCCCCGGCGTATAGCCGAACAGTCCATCCTGCTTCTGCTGATTCACCCACTCGAGCTCAAGCCCAAGCTGCGATGCTTCGAGCGGGCTTACGTAGTTCTTGTTGTATTCGTCGCTCCCGGGCTTGAATTCAGCCCAGCATCTCCCGGCCAAACAAGCAGCCTTTGTCAGCCTTTCCTCTTGCACCTTGTCGCCATTGGCCCTAGTCGCGACAGCGGTCTTTTCATTGTCATCAAGTTGCCGATTAAACAAATCAGCCGTTTTCATAACAAGGGCATTACCTGAACCATGGGCCGAACTTCTCTGGCTCGTCACTCAGCATGCCCGCCCGCCGCAATCGGCTTGGCAGCAACCGAGCTAACAACGTACCCACTCCCAGAGACATTGCAAGGCCAATCAGCAGCATCGCCTCGGTGTCCGGGAGCTGAAACATGATCCGGCACAACCCGGCAACGATAAAAGACCAGAATCCCGCGCCAACGAACGCGAACAATCCCACGGTGACCCAGATTTCAAGCGTTGCATAAAGCCGTCTCCAATTCATTGCACATCTCCCGCTTGACGCACGTCATCGATCACCGCTGCACCTTTTGAGCCAACGCCGGAGCAATAATCAATTTGCCGAACGCTGCGTGACCGTTCAGCAATCGCAGCGCTATCAACCGCTCATGCGGTTTAAGCCCAGGGCTCGTCGCAGCAGCCCGCCGCTCGTGCATTCGTTCAAGCTCTCGGGCCGTTGGCTCGAGCACGCCGGCTTCGATCCAGGCCAGCGCCTGAAGGTCGAAGTCCAGCACGGCAGGCTCGTCATCACGCACGCCTAAACAGCCCGTCCATAAGCAACGAGCCCAACAGTCACCGGGCTCGTTGCTTTCATGCCTCATCGGAACAAGAGGTTCTTCACTATCACGTATGCGATGAAGCTCATCAGCGCCGTGAAGACGCTCCACCAGAGAATCTTTTGCGGCCGCGTTTGCGGTACCTGTCCTGGGAAACTCAACATGATTACCATTCGACTCCAGTTTTCCCCTTATCAACCGTGTACCCCATACCAGCCGACGCGGGATTTTTAGCCTTACCAAGGTTTGCACCAGCTCCAACTCCGAGAACCGTTGCTGTCCCGTTTCCAGGGGAATACACCACTCCACCCCCAACAGCATAGAATGCGGTTGTACCACTCCCAGCGTAGCCGGCCAAGAATTTATTCGTTTCGCCTGGGCTAACCGACGACCTATTGAGCCAACCCAATTGCGCGCTCGCGGCCGCATTGACGGAGTTCGGCAGCGCTTTGTTCACGCCATAGCCGAAATAGGAATTACCGTCACGCGAGAAACTTCCCCACACACTGCCCACGAAGTAATCCATCTGGAAGTTCACAAAGTCGGGCATCCTGAACAACCCCGGGTTCTTCCCGATCGCCGTTGCCTCGTACGTCATGTCGTTCGCCGTCTTGCCGTTCGTGTTGCTCACGATGAACGCTTGCAAGTCAGGATCTCCTCGCTGCACGTTCTGTACCCACACCGGCTCGCCCTTCACGTTCTGCCCGTAATAGCTCCAATCCGTTCCGTCCTGCGGCTTCTCGCCCGTCGCAACTTGATTCTCGCCATAGTAGGTCTTTCCGCCTCCCGTCAGATCCATCAGAGCCTGTTGGTTAGCAATATCCCCCTCGGTGTACAACAGCCCCTTTTCTTTCGATAACACCGCAAGCCGCTTCGTTTGCGCCTTATCCTCGTCATGAAGCTGCCGATTAAACAACGTTTCCACCTGAGCAGCCGTCACCGCCGGCGCTGCCTCCGCCCCCATCGCCTGCGCCACACCGCCCACCAGCGACGCCACCAAATTCGCCCGCGCTTCCTTCTCGCTCGCGCTCAAGCCCTCGGTTCTACCCAAGTTATCCAACGCCGTATTGAGCACCACCCCAGCCGATGCTCCCAACGCGCCGGCCCCACAATTCCCACTCGAGGCCGCTCCGCCCGCACACCCCAACACCGCATGCAATGCCGTATGCGCCGCACTGCCCTCCCCACCCAAATACGGCGACAACGCCTTGATCTGCTCCGCACCCAGCGTCTGCAGATACGTCGCCCCCGCCGCCTGCACGAACTCGCCCATTCCACCCGTCACGTTCCCGCCTGCCGCCGCCGTCAGTGCAGTCAGCACACGACGCCCCGCGCCACCCGGCGCCCACGTCGCGTTGTCCTCCAGCACTTGCGTCAACTGCGCCACTTTCTCGCGGTCCCGCTCACCCTCCGGTTTCGCCTTCTCGCGGTCCAACGCCTGCTGCGCCTCACTCGACGCCTTCGCCCGATTCACCAGGAATGTCCCCGTTTCCCTTTGCAACGCGCCGACGATCTCGAACCCGGCCCGAATCTCCTTCTCGTTGAAGATCGTCTCGAGCGAATTCGTCCCGTCACGCTCGCTCGTCACCTCGCGATTGACACCCGCAACCACCTCCTCCGCGCTCTTGCCCGTGAGCGCCTGCTGCTTCGCATCGTCCGTGATGCGAATCGCTCCGCCACTGATCCCGCTCACCGTCGTGCTGCTGTCGCTACCTGACGCGGCCATCGCGGCCGGCGGCGTCGCACTCCATCCGCCCGTGCTCGGTGCATTGCTCCCCGGTACCTTGTCGCCACCGGTCGTCGCCTGCCCTTGCTGGTTCGTGCCGACACCACCAGCCGTCGTATTGCCCCCGTCGCCGGCCGCCTTCATACCACCACCGCCGGAGCTGAAGCCCCCGCCTATCCCAAAGCTGCTTGCGCTGTATTCCGCATGATTCTCGATGTCGCTCGTCGTCAGCGTCGCTGTCGTCAAACTGTTGACGTTATCCGCAATCGCTTTCTCCGTACTCGTAATCGCACCGCCTATCAGATTCGTGCCGCCCTTCACGTCGATCTGAAAGCCCCCATCGCCCGCCTTGATCCCCGAGCGCTCCATCACGCTCGCAAAATCGCTCTTCATCTTCTGCTGGCTGACATTCGCGCTCGCCGAAAACCCCGCACCCGCCGTCACGCTGCCGCCGATCGACTGATCCTTGCTGTTGTAACTGCTGACGTCCTGCAAACTCTCGATCTTCAGCTCGCCGCCGATCTCACCCACGACCTGCGCGCCGCTTGCCACCGCCCCGCGCAGCGTCGTATCGCCGCCCGACTCCATTGTCAGCTTTCCGCCCGAGGACACATGCGTGTTCGTCCATGTCACATCGGCGCCATCCCCCCTGCCGCGCGAGCCACTCGCACTCGCCGTCACGCCGAACGCCGCACCTTTCGAATTGACGCTTACCGCCACCCCCACACCACCGCTCGCGCTACTGCTCGTGCTGTGCATCTCGTGCGTATTGCGCGCCGCCAGCAGCTTGATCTCGCCGTCGGCCTTCAACTTCACGTCGCCGCCGCCTTTGATCTCACTGCCCTGCACCATCAACGTCGATTCTCGATCCGCGCCCGTCGCGCGAATGGTCACCTTGCCGCCGGCAGCTATGTTCGAGCCCACCGCTTGCACCGTGTCTTCCGTCGTCTTGCCCCGGCTCGTCGATGTCCCCACCGTGACAGCAACACTGACCCCACCCCCTGTCTTAGGATCGGACGCGATCGAATCAGCCGCATTCTTCGCCGCCAGCGCCGTTGCCGCGCCGGCGAGCGCCCGCATGCGTAGATCGGACGTCTGACCCGCAGCATGCTTCATCTGCCCGGCCGTCTGGACTGCGGCAATCACGGGCGCCGTCACCGACACCGTCAGCCCCGATTGCTTGAACCGCGTTTCCTGCGTGCTGTGGCTCGTTTCTTCAGCTGCCAAGACGGCCACCCTCTTCGCATCGATTTCGACGTCGCCTCCCAACGCCACCACATCGCTGCCGACCTGCGTATAGCGACTGCCCGCGTTGATCACTACGTTGCCGTTCGTCGCGCCAACCGTCGACGCCGATGCCATCGTCCGCGTATCCCGGTTGTCCTGACTTTGCTGCTGCGTGCCCACCGTAAAGCTCATCCCCCCATTCCCGAAGAGCCCGCTCTTCGTCTCTTTCCGGAAATGCCGCTCCGTGACCGAATCGATTGCAGCCTCGATGTTCACGTCGCGCTTGGCGTTGAGAGCGGTACCGTCCGTCGATACGACGTTGCTGCCCGTCAAATTGATGTCGTTGCCAGCCTGCACGTAGGCCGTATTGCCCGAGAACGTCGTGCCCTGATTCGTCGTCTCCGATAGCGTGTTGCGCGTCGCAATCGTCTTCGACGAGAACCAACTGCTCTTGCCTTTGTGTCGGTGCGCCTCGTCGACGTCACGTGTCGTCTCTGACGATGTCAGGTTCACGTCGTTGCCAGCCATCACGATCAGCGCGCCTTGATCGCTGAGCGCCGATGCCCCTCGTGCATTGATGTCGTGCCCAGCCGAGAGATGGACATCGCCCGCTGCCCGAATCGACGACCCCACCTCCTGCCGCACACTATCCTCGCGCCAATTGTTGTCGTCCCACTTCAAGGACTGGCTGCTCGATGCATCCGCTGTAGTCAGATTCAGATCGCGCCCCGCGGCGATAACTGTCTGTCCGCCAACGCTTTCATTGACGATTTGCGAACCGGCGAGCGTCAGATCGCGCCCCGCCGCGGCGACAAGCGTCCCGCCGGACGGATTCGTCACATAAAGGCCCGCCAGGCGGCTGATGTTCGTGATCGCGCCTTGCCCGTTCTCCTGCCTGCTCGTGGTGCTGATATTCGTCAAATCACGGCCCGCCGTCGCCAAGAGACTCGTTGCGGCATCGATCGTGCCGCCCAGATTCGTCAAATCGGTATTGGCGCGTACCGCAACATCGCCACCCGTGATGCGTCCGCCCAGATTCTTCACGTTATCGGCGCTCAGCGAAACGATCTCGCGCCCCGCGATCGTGCCTTTGTTGACGATGTCGCCGGACAGATCCAAATTCACCGCCTGCCCGGAAATCAGCGCACCGGATTCGTCGATATCACCTTGCTTCACCTTCACATAGACCTGCGGCACCAGAGCCTTCGTCGTCTGCCCATCCGGCAGCATCACCTGCTTCTCGACAAGCCACACGATATCGCTCGTCAACTGCGCCATCTGCGCCTCGGTCAACGCGATACCGGGTCGCAGCCCCAACTGCTTTGCATAGGTCACGCCGCTATCGATCAGCGCACGATACTCCGCCTCATCGCTCGCATACCCCTCGAGAAAGCGCCGGCCAGTCAATTTCGCCACTTGCTCGCGAACCAGCTTCTGTTCATAAAACGCATCGCCAAGACGTTTTTGCGTCAACGCGGGATCGACCTGTAGCTGCTGAAGCATATAGTCCGACGACAACCAGTTTCGATAGTTGGCGAAGCGCGGATCGGTTTCGATGACGTAGCTGCCGACGGGATTCGGATTGACCGAGAAAAGGCTCGTATTTGGCACCGTCGTATTGACTTCGGCATGGCGAATGACAAACGATTGCCCGTCGCTCGACGCATTGAGCGCCGGCACTTCCATAATGGGACTCACCACACGTCCGCCGTGAATGCTCACGCCCGCTGCACCCGCGCCTTCCGCCATGCGCGTGACGGCGCCCACGTTCGCGGTTCCGAAGTGCACGCCGGTACTGCCCGGCGCCGTGAATGCGGCGTAGACGGATGGCCTCAACTTGATCTCGGCAATCGCCGGGGGAGGCGTGTAGGGAATCGTTTGGTGACCTGTGTCGTCGCGACCTTTTTTGTGGTTACGCCAGTGCGATGTGACGGTGCCAATATCGGTAATCGTTTGTTGTCCGGTCACCTCGGTGTTGGTCAGCTTCGCAATGGTGCCCGTCATCGCGCCGCCCGCAATGATTTGGCTCTTGTCGTTGAGCACGTGCGATGCGTCGATACGCATCGCTCCGCCCGAAGCGATCTTCGCCGGGTCCGACTCGGCGATGACAGTCGCCGTCGTTCTTCGGTCGTATTCGTACTTGCTCCAGGCTTCGTAGCTTCGCTCCGGCGTGCGCAGATGATCCGACTCATCGTTGTAGATCTCGACGCCCGGCTCGCCCGGCTGATAGCGGTTTGCCGATCCCTCGCCCTGGTATTCGACGATGTTGCGCACGGGCTCGCCCTCGGGCCGAACCGTGGTGACGAAATGCTCGTTCGTGTTATTGACGTCGACCGCGTCGAGCGCCAGATGGCCGAGCGCTTCGATCGATGCGCTGTGGTTATTGACGGTCTGCGCGGAGCCGGTCGCCAAACGGTCGCTGTCGAGCGCGCCACCGATCGCCATATCGCCCGCGCTGAAGATCAACGCATGGTCGCGATTCGTCACCGTGTGCGCGCCGAAATCGAGACGGCTGCGCGCAGCGATCGTCGCCGCGACGCCATTCTCGGCTTCGTTGTTCAACGCATCGGCGGATACCGCGAGGTGGTCGCCGTAGATGCGCCCGCCTCCTTTGTTGTTCAGGACGCCTGACGATACGGTCGTGTCCTGCCCATCGATCAATCCTCGGTTGGTGATCGTGCCGGCTGCGGCGATTTGCGTCGCGGCCGCGCTCAGTTCGCCGGTCCCGGTGTTCTCGATGTCGCTCGCGTTCGCACTCAGCGTCGCGCCAGCTCGCATCGTGGTTTCGTTCGTCAATTGACCTGTCGCCTCGAACACAACGTCGCCGTTTGCTTCGATATTGCCCGTATTGACGAAATCTCCGGTCACACTCACGTCCAGATCGCCTTGAGACAGCACGTTGCCGTCGCCGGACAGCCCCGCGCTGTCCACGCTCAGCGCCTTGCCTGCGATCAGCGTGCCGGCGGTATTGGTGACGCGTTGGCTCTTGCTGGCGAGATCGCGATCCTGGATCTTGACCACCCGGCCGGACGAAATGAGCCCAGCGCTGTTATCGACCGCACCGGCACCGGTGAGCGACAACAATGTGTCGGCGCGCATTGCGCCCGAGCGATTGTCGATCGTGTCGGCCGTTACGTCGACACTGTGTCCTTCGACGCCTTGGTTGTTGCCCTGTGTGTCGCCGTTGAGCAGCTCTCGCGTGCCCACCACCAGTCGATTGCCCGAGCGCACCAAGCCGCCGCTGTTGTCGAGCGCGCCGCTTCCAGTATCGAGCTCGACCTTGCCCAAGGCTTGTATCTTGCCATCCCGGTTGTCGATGCCGGTAGTGGTCAGGGAGATAGTCTCCTCCCCCGCGATCTGCCCGCCTTGCGTGTTGACGATCGTGCTGGCGTTGGCCGAGACGTCGCCCTTGGCGCCTATAAAGCCGGCCGTGTTGTCGAGCTTGCCGGTTTTCAACGTCACCGCGCCTTGCCCCAGAATGCCGCCCGTCGCGCCTGAATTCGTATTCGAAAGCGTCTGGCCATGGGTATCGACGTTCAGCGAGCCCGCGGCCTGCAGGATGCCTGCATCGTTCGTCAGTCGCCCACTGCGTACGTCGAGCAAGCCGCTGGCTACAACTGCGCCACGCGTGTTTTCCAGTGCGTGCTCTCGACTATCGATGCGCACGTCGCTTCCGGAGATCACGCCGTCCGTATTCGTGAGTCCATTGGCATTGACCGCGACGGACCGCGCCGCCACGATGCGACCGGCGCTGTTGTCCACATTCCCCGTTGCCGCGAAGACATTCGCAGCGCCGCGTACCGATCCGATGAGACCGCCTGCGTTATCAATTGCGCCACTGCGAATCGTTACGTCGTGATTCGCTCCGATCACCCCGCCTGTGTTGTCGACCAAACCCTCCGTCACCAATACAAGCTTGCCGTTGCTCCCGATCGCGCCGCGCGCGCCGCTCACCGTCGCCGCATTCAATGACAACGTTCCCGGTCCGGCATGCTCGATACGGCCCTCGGTGTTGTTCATCGTCCGCGCACCGAGCGACACATTGACGCTGTTCGCCGCAATCCGCCCTTTCGTATTGTCGATATCTCCCGGCACCTGGGTCGACAGATCGGACGCGCCCGTCTGGACGACGTTGCCACGTATGTTCGAGATGCCGTGCACCGCCAGCGACATCTGATCGGCCGATACGAAGGCATCGTCCGTTCGTAACGTACCGCCCGCGTGTGCAGTAAACGTCTGCGCCGCCGAAACAACGGCCCCGCGCGAATCGATATCGCCGCCCGCCGCTGTCAGCGAGATGCGCGTCGCCGCGGTTTGACTGCCCGCGAGGCTGATCGCGGCACCGCTCGCGCTCACACTTGCATTCAAATCCCCACCCGCGAGATTGTGCCCGCGCGCGTTGAGCTGACCCGTCCCAGTAAGTTCGAGCGTACCGCTCGCGCCCAGCGTACCGTCGCTTCGTATCCCTGCGCCCAACAATGAACCCGGTTGGCTGTCAATCGTGCCGGCCGCGGCAACGGTTGTATCGCCTTGGGATGCGATCGTCCCGCCGTTGATGACGTCGCCATTCGTCCTCACCCGGGTATCGCCTTGCGCGTACACCGTGCCGGTATTCGCCATGGAGCCGTTCGCGTCAGCGCGCACAGACCCGCTGGCAGTCATGCGTCCGCTGTTCTCGAGCCTTCCATCGGCCGTCACGACGACATCGCCCGCCGACGCGCCAATCTGCCCCGCGTTGCGTACACCCACGCCCGATTCGGTACCGATCAGCATGATCTTGCCCGCATACATGCCGCCCAGACTGGCAACGTCGAGCCCATAGCTGGGGGCCGGCCCGCTCGCGGCGGTGGCTGCGGCGTGCGTATGATCGGCGCTGACCTCGTTTGCTCCCGTGGTGACCTTCAGCGTATTGGCCCAGATGCCAGCATTCACCCGTACGGAGCGCGCGATGATGTCGGTGAAGTCGGTGCGGCTCGCATCGAGGCCCGCGCCCGAAACGCTGATGGCGCCGCTCGTTACCCGGTAGCCGTCGAGATTTCCGCCGTTGATGATCGGTATCCCCGCAGTCAACGTCGCGCGATTGGCATTGATGAAGCCGCAGCCATCGCAGGAGATGCCGGCTGGATTGGCAATCACGACCTGCGCGCGGCTGCCGGCCACCTCGATATACCCTCGCAGCAGACTCGGATGATTGCTACTGACTTCATTCAGGATGACCCGAGCCGGTCCCCCTGCAAGCCACGGATTGCCTTGAACCCAGCCGCCCAACTGCGTCTCGGCGGCCTTGCGTGCATTATTGAGAATCGCGCCTTGCGAATGGACGTCGAACTGACTGTAGCTGTTGCGCGAAACGCCGGCGGCGCTTGGCGTCTGGATATTGACGATCGGCACGCCATTGCCAGCAGTAAGAACCGTAGGCTGTTGTGTTCGGGCCGCGCCGGGATGGGCGACGATCTGAGCGTGCGCCGAGAGGCTCGCGAGCCCGCACGCCAGCAGCATTGAATACCGCAAAGGCCGGATAGTCGCGATGACGCCGCGCGCACGCGCCCTCGGCAACCGCGGCGCACGCGACGTGCCGTGCGCCTTGCCGTCGCTCGCGACATGTTCGGCGACCGCCATCAGCAAACCGCGCGTCCGATTGAATACGATGCGATAACACTGCTTGTTCATGTATGGTGGTCCCCGGGATGCGGTCGCGCGCGCTTGATTGGATGGTCGAAGAACCAGGCACGCGCCTCGTCCTTCAACACGGCGATGCCTCTGAACTCCATGACTCGTAGCCCGCGTTCGTCGCCGCGGTGATAGAGCGACCGCACGCAGCGATCGGAAAACAGTCGCGCGACGAGATGCCGCGCGATTCGCGTGTGACCGAACGGCGCCACCCAGTCGAGCAGCCATATTCGATCGCCGCTCATCCAGTCCGCTTTGGGCATGCGCTCGGGCGGGCTGCTCAGATAGCGCGCTTCCGCGTCCTCGCTGAAACTTGCCCACGACAGGTAGAAAACCGGTTTGCCAGCTTGCATCGCCAGCACGAACTGTCCATTCTTGATGGCTGGCAACAGCACTGCCGGCAGCACGTTGATCGCTGCGTCGCGATGAACCGCCGAATGCATCCAGAGCCAAACTGCGCTGCCGAGCGCTTCCGCCTCGTGGCAGGGTGCGCGCAACAGACGCGGCGCTACGATCTCGAGCGATCCATGTGTCATGTCTCGCTCCTCAATACGACCAGGTGAGGTTGAATCCCGCGGTGGTGCTCGCGGTCTGGAATCCCTCGGGCTTTCTGAGGGGACGGCCGGCGAATACATCCCAGATGAAGTGTTTGTAGCCACCGCGCACACCGGCGACCGCACCGGCCAGACGAGTGCCGATCAATTGCTGCGTCGAAGGCCCGCCGACTTCGCCATAGTCGACGCCGAGATAGAACTTCTGCCCGGTGCGGCCGATCGTCCACCCCAATTCGTTGCGCACCAGCCATCCGCGCTCGCCAAGCAGCGTGCTTTCCCCATCGAAGCCGCGCACGGTGTAGCGCCCGCCGATCTGGAAGCGGTCCTGCGGCACGAGCGGCGTTCGATTCCACTGTGCACGCCATGACGCGATGTATCGGAAGCGCTGCCTCGCCGCTTCGAATGGAAAAATCAGTTGCGCATCCGCGGTGATAATCGCGGAGCGCGAGGTGCCCTCGCCGAAGGCTTCTTCCGGTGCGGGAAGCGACGACAACATCCCCGTACCGCGCCGATACGCAGTGCGTGCATCGAATATCGCGGCCGCAATGAACTCGCGATGCGTCAGACCGAGCTCCCAGCCCGCCATGCGGCGGCGCTGCACTTCGATTTCCGTATCGTCGATGTAGTTGTGCGAATTGCGTAGCCAGCCGGCCAGATACGCGCTCGTCTTGCGCGCGGCATCGCGGTAGACGAGCCGCGATAGACGTAATTCAGTGTTTTGGGTGCTGCCGCTATAGACGTAGGTCTGGTTCAAACCCGCCACTGCCTGACGGTAGTCGTAGCCGCTCGTCGTGAAACCGAACAACCAATGGCGGTAAGGCACCTCGTAATGAACCGCATAGCCGCGCGTGCCCTTGCCGCTGCCATAACGTCTGCCGAGGTCGCGATTCAGGCTGGCGTAGAAGAGATCGTTCAGCGTCCACCAGTTGTCGTAGGACACGGTAACGCTGCCTTGATATTTCCCGGTGTACCCGCTGCCGGAATCGTCGGCCGATAGCGCGATTCGAAACGGAAAAGCCTGCTTCCACGTGATGACGAGATCGCTGTCTCCGGGTTGGGCATCGGCGCCCTCGGCGGGGGCGATCTGGATGTCCGCCTCAGCGCTCGGCACCCGCTTGAAATTTTCAAGGGCCTGCTCGATATCGCGCACATTGAGGATGTCGCCGGGGCGCGCGGGAACGGCATTCCATTTCGTTGCGCGGCTGCCGCTGTCGTCGGAAAAGCGAATCGAGCGAATGCGACCGGGAATGACCGTGAGCGTCAGCGTGCCTTGCTTCAGATCCTGCGGTGCTGCCAACACGCGCGTGGTGATATAGCCGCGCGCGATGATTGCGTTTTGCACACGCTTCATCGTCACGCCGATGCCCTCGCCACCGAGGCAGAGCCCGGTCGCGCGATCGCTCCGTGGGTCTGCGGCTTTGAGCGCCCAGGCGAATGTCGCGGCCGCATCGCCGGCGAGCACGATGCGATCGATCCGGGAGCACGGCGACTCGCGTTCAGGCAGCCGTTCGGTATCGGCCTTCACCGGCCGCTCGAGCCGGACATCGGGCGCCGCTTCCTGCTGCGCTCTGAATGCACGCTCGCGCTCCTGCTGGCGCAGCGCTTCTTGCGCGCTCCCACCCGGCGCGATCGTCTGCGCCCAGCTACCCGATATAAATAGCGCCCATACGCAGAAGACGGCGAGTAGCGTGCCGCTTCGGCGAATGAACTTCCCCTCAGTCATCCTCGGCCCTCGTTCTATTGTTCCGTCAGTGCCGCGACTTTCGGTCTGACGTCTGCAAAGGGCTTATTTTTTGGAGTACCGGGGAATCGGTGAGAGGGGAAATAAAAAAATCGGACTGTTTCCGTCGGCTCAGCCAACGGAAACAGTCCGATACTCGTGGGCGCTACCGCGATCAGGTAGCAATGAAGACGACCTCCCGGCTAGCGCTGCTCCTTCACGCGCGAAACCAACTGCGTCGGGCTCACGAACTGCAGCGCGATCACCACCCACACGAGCGTGATAGCCATATAGATCATCGCCATCGCATCGATCGATTGCGGCGCGCGCACACCCGTCGAGAACACCGCGTAATAAAGCGCGACGACGAGCGTTTGCGTATTCGGACCGGCCGTGAAGAACGTGAGCTCGAACATACCGATCGTGCGCACGAGCACGAGCAGGCCCGCCGCCAGCATGCCCGGCACGAGCAACGGCAGCAGCACATAGCGGAAGTACCGCGCGGTATTGGCGCCAAAGATGCGCGCGGCCGCTTCGAGATTCGGGTCGAGCTGCTCGATGAACGGTGTCATGACGAGAATCACGAACGGCAGCGCAGGCACGAGGTTGGCCAGAATCACGCCGGCCAGCGTGCCGGCAAGGCCCACCTTGTACATCACCGTCGCCATCGGAATGCCGTACGTCACGGGCGGCACCATCAGCGGCAGCAGGAACGTCAGCATGACGAGGCGCTTGCCCGGAAACGTTGCGCGCGCAAGCGCATACGCCGCCGGCACGCCAAGCGCGATCGACAACAGCACCACAGCGCCGACGACCTCCATCGTCACCCACAACACACTCGAGAGCTGGAAGTCGCTCCATGCCTGCGCGTACCAATGCAGCGTGAACCCTTGCGGCAGCAGCGTACCGAACCAGCGCGTCGCCACGGAGTTCACCGCAACGGTCGCGATCAGCAGCAGCACATTGAGCAGAAAAAACGCCATCGTGCCGCGCACGATGACCTTCCAGACACGGCCACCGAGACTGTCCGTATGCTTGCGCTCCGGCTGCGCGTTCGAGCCGGCGCCGCGCGAGCCCGTCTTCGGCATCGTCATCGCGCGAGCGGTTTGATTGTCGGTCGCCATCATCCTTTTCCTCCCGTCACCGGCCCGGTGTAGAAGAAGCGCCGCGCACCCAGCATGCCTCCCACCACCAGCAATTGCACGAAGCCCATCAAGATCGCAATGGTCGAGGCGAGCGAGTAGTCATAGCTTTCGAAAGCGGCCTCGGCGGCGGCGATCGAGATCACGCGCGTCGGCCCGGCCGGCGCGCCCAGCAGCACGGCCGACGGAAAGACCGAGAACGCCTGCACGAACGACAGGCAGGCGGCCATCGTGAGACCTGGCACCAGTAGCGGCAGATAGATCTGCCGGAACTGCTGCCAGGGGCTTGCGCCGAGCGTTGCGGCCGCACGCGCCAGCGTCGGATCGATGCCGCTCACATACGACAACGTCAGCAGAAATGCGAACGGAAAGCCCGAGACGATCAGCGAGATCAGCACGCCCCAGTAGTTATGCGTGAGCCTCACTTCATCGCCATACAGATGCAAGGCCTGCACAGCCTGCGTAAACCAACCGTTCGGCGAAAAGTAGGTGAGCATGCCATCGGCGATCAACACCGTACCAAGCGTGACGGGAACCACGAGCAGCGTCGTCACGAACTTCTGATACGGCGACTTGCGCCGCAGCGAGAACGCGACGGGCACCGACAGACCCACGTTGATGATCGTCGCCGGCACAGCAAGCTTCAGCGTGACGAAGATCGTCGGCCACATCGCGCTATCGGTAAAGAACGCGACATAGTTCGCAAGCACACCACCGCCGTTCATCGGCTCGAACGACAGCACCAGTCCGTACGCAAACGGATAGATGAAGAGCGCCAGGATAAACCCGAGCGCCGGCGTGACGAGCCAGCCTTTCGCGTCACGCGGCCCCGAAAGGGAAAGCACACTCATGATGCGTGCTCCTCGCGATAGACGAGCGCACGCTCGCTGGCAATGCCGAGCGTGACGCGCTCGCCCTCGGCAAATTCGCCTTCGACGCGTGCCCAAAGTTTGCCGAACGGCGCCTTCACGAAGAGCAGCGAATCGCGGCCACCGTATTCGACCACTTCGACATCGACGTCGAATGCGTTCGCCGAGCCGGGCGCCGCACGCACGAGATCTTCGGGACGAATGGCGAGCATGGCGGATTTGGCGTCGAACTCCTCCATCGGCGTCGCCACGAGTCTGACGCCCCCGGCCGCGACCGCCACGCCCTCCCCCATCGCGCCTTCGAGCGTACAAGCGACGACATTGCGATAGCCCATGAATCGCGCGACGTGCAGGTTTTTCGGTCGGCCATAGACTTCCTTCGGCGCGGCCACCTGCTGCACGACACCTTCTTTCATTACGACGATGCGGTCGGCCATCGACAGGGCCTCGTCCTGATCGTGCGTCACGTAAATCGTCGCGCGCTCGAGCTCGCCATGAATGCGGCGTATTTCGGCGCGCATTTCGATGCGCAGCTTCGTATCGAGGTTCGACAGCGGCTCGTCCATCAGCACGACGGGCGGCTCGATGACGACCGCGCGCTCGCCCGCGACGCGCTGCTGCTGCCCGCCCGACAGCTGCCCCGGCAGCTTGTGCTCGTGGCCGACGAGCTGCACGAGCTGCAGCGCCGCCCGCGCGCGACGCTCGATTTCCGCCTTCGGCGCGCCGCGCATCTTGAGACCGAACCCGACGTTATCGAGCACGCTCATATGCGGAAAGAGCGCATAGTTCTGAAAGACCATGCCGAAGCCACGCTTCTCGGGCGGCAGCACGTCGATGCGTTTGTCGTCCAACCAGATCTCGCCGCCTGTGAGCGGCTGCAGGCCGGCGATGCAATTGAGCGCCGTCGATTTGCCGCAACCCGACGGTCCGAGCAGCGCGATGAACTCGCCGCGCTCGATGGCAAGATCGAGCCCTTGAAGCGCCGCCACGTGGGCGCCTTCGGCATTAGCAAAGCTGCGGCACACCGCGTTGAGACGCAACCGATCGAAAGTATGCTTCATGATGATTTCCTGACTGACATCTGGTCGGCAGGGCTGATCAAGCCAGCCCCGCCGCGTTCACTTCGACATTACTTCTTCTTGGCGCCGATCTCTGTATCCCACTTCTTGAAGGCCTCGACCATCTTGTCGGCGGGCAACGGCTGGACGTTCGGGTACTTCTTGAGCCAGCCGCCGTACTCGGGCCGACCGAACTTCTGCAGCACCACGCGGCTCTTTTCGGGCGCGTCGGAGGGCGTCAAGCCATCGATCGCGGGGCCCGGATAGAAGTAGCCGTCGTCGTAAGTCATCGCCTGCTGCGGCTTCTCGAGCATGAAGCTCATCATCTTTTGGAGCACTTCGACCTTGGCCTTGTCCACGCCCTTCGGAATGACCATGTAGTGAGCGTCGTTGACCCACTTCATGTTGTCCAACGGCTGAACCTTGAAGGCGGCAGGCACGACGCCGAGCGCGCGCGGGTTGATATCCCAACCCGTTACGGTCAAGGTCATGTCACGCGTGCCTTCGCCGAGTTCCTTCATGACGGCCGACGTGCCGCCCGGGTAGTACGGCACGCATTCGTTGAGCTGCGCGAGGAACGCCCAGGTCTTGTCCCAGCCGTGGATCGGGTCCTGCGGATCCTTGTCGCCTAGGATATACGGCAGACCCATCAGGAACGTACGGCCCGGCCCCGAGTTGGCCGGACGCGCATAGATGAGCTTGTTCGGATGCGCCTTGCACCACGAGAGCATTTGCTCGGGCGTTTTCGGCACCTCGTTCGCCGCCACCTTGTCCGGGTTGTATTCGACGAGCGGGCCCGCGGGCATGAACGTCACTTCGAGGCCCTCGCCTTGTGCGAGCTTCTGCATCTCTTTCGGACCCGGCGCGTACTTGGCGTTCGCGTCCTCGATCATCTTGGCAGGCAGCGTCATCCAGAGCTTCTGCTCGATACCGGCGGCAAGCGCGTCGGTGCCCGTCAGGACGAGGTCGATATCCGAGCGCCCGGCGTTTTGCATCGCCTTGATCTTGCCAGGCAATTGCGGTGCGGGCGCGTTCGTGTAGGTGATGTTGCTGACGAGGTTGGGGTTCGCCTGTTTGAAGGCTTCGAAGCCTGCCTTCGTCAGCGCCAGATTGCCGGCCACATCGACGATGTTGAGCGTCACCGGCTCGGCCGATGCAGCCGCGGCCGTCAACGAAAAGCAAACCGCTGCCGCGAGATAGCCGGCGCGTCGCGCGAAATTCGTGCGTTTCATGTCTCCTCCGTTTTTGAACATGGTCTCAATTGCCTCTTTGCAGTTATCGGTTATACGGTGCCGCTCGTTTCCTTTCCAACTTCGCGGCGTGGTTGAAGACGCGCTACGGGTTCGCGCAGCCCCTTCACCCCGGGGTGCAGCGCGAACACGGCGCCCGAAAGCGGATCGCCAGCCTGAACGATCGTCGTGACGAAGAGCGTATCGAGCCCGTCGCCCCCGAATGCGCACATCGCCGGCTTGGCAACGGGCACCTCGATGCTGCGATCGAGTTTGCCCGCGGGCGTGAAACGGTGCACGACGCCCGCGTCGTTGCCGCAGATCCAATAGCACCCGTCGGCGTCTATGGCCGCGCCATCCGGCCGGCCCGCGTATGCGTTCATATCGACGAACACCCGCCGATTATGCGGCTCGCCTGTGCCAATGTCGTAATCGAAGGCCCATACCGTCTGACGGCTCACGTGCGAGTCGGACAGATACATCGTGCGTCCGTCGGGACTGAATGCGAGGCCGTTCGAGACGATGAGCCCGTCGGCGAGCGCGGTCAGCTTGTCTTCATCGGCATCAAACCGCAACAGCGTGCCTGCTGGCAATGCCAGCGAGGTATCGAGGACCATCGTGCCGGCCATGAAGCGGCCTTGGGCGTCGCAGCGACCGTCATTGAAGCGCATATCGCCACGCGAATGCGCGACGCGCGCGCGCAACGCGCATTCGCCGAGCGGCATGCCTGCCTCGGGATGCGGTGCACGGTATATACCTGACTCCATCGCCAACAAGATGCCATCGTCGTCAGTGATGGCGATCGAACCCGCCATTTCAGGTAGCGCCCACTGCTCGATGCTGCCAGCATCGGCGCTCCAACGCCACAGCGCGCGGCCCGGGATGTCGGTCCAATACAGCGCGCGCTCGCCCGCATGCCAGACCGGGCTTTCGCCGACCTCGCACCGCATGGCGCCGATACGCTCGATCGATACCGTTTGCCGCATCGCGCTAGTCTCCGAACGGGCCCGCGATCACGAACCCGCCGCCCTGAAAGCGTCGCACCGGATCGGTTTCGGGCAGCGGCGGCTGCTCGTTTTCGATACGCGCGCGCCACGGCTCGCTCGTCTGCGCCGGCACATAGCCGAGGCGTGCGGCGGCGGCGTCGTTGTCCCACCACCAGTCGCGATTGGCCGACACGCCATACACGATCAGACAACCGACCTCCGGCACGAACATCGCGCGGCGCACGAGTTGCTCGAGGTCGTCGTAGCCGAGCCACGTCGTCAGCATGCGGCGGTCCTTCGGCTCAGGAAACGACGAACCGATACGCACACAGACCGATTCGATGCCATAACGGTCGAAGTAAAAGCGCGCGAGTTGTTCGCCGAACGCCTTCGAAACACCGTAGTAGCCGTCGGGGCGTGGCGGATCCTCCGGGCTCACGACTTCGTCCTGGCGGTAAAAGCCAGTGACGTGGTTCGAGCTCGCGAAGACGATGCGCCGCACGCCGTGTCGGCGCGCCGCTTCGTAGAGGTTGTAGGTGCCCTGGATGTTCGCAGGCAGAATTTCTTCGAACGGCCGCTCGACCGATACGCCACCGAGGTGAACGATCGCGTCGCAGCCGCGCACGAGCGCATCGACCGCCGCGGCATCGGCAAGATCGCAAGGCATCGATTCTTCGCCGTCGTGCAGCCCGGCGATCGGCCCCAGGTCCGACGAGCGCAGCACGTCGCAATATCGCGTGAGGCGCTCGCGCAGCACGCGCCCGAGGTTGCCCGCGGCGCCCGTCAGCAGAATGCGGCCGCAACGCGTGCTGACGCCCGCAAGCGGGTCCGCAGTCGTAAGAGATTCAGTCGTCATGTCGAGTCAGCTCAGAGCAGTTCGAATCAGGTTACCGGTGCCGGGTTGAAAAGAACGAGATCGTTGCGCAGGCCAAGCTTGTCCGCACACACCTCGTGCTTGCCGCTCGCCACATCGAGGATCATGCGGAACAACTCCCAGCCGATGTCCGCAATGCTCGCCTCGCCCGTCGCGATTCGTCCCGCGTCGAGGTCGATCAGATCGTGCCAGCGCTCGGAGAGCGCCTTGCGCGTCGAGACCTTGATGACGGGTGCCATCGCCAGACCATAAGGCGTGCCGCGGCCCGTCGTGAAGACTTGCAGGTTGATGCCGGAAGCAAGCTGCAGCGTGCCGCAGACGAAATCGCTCGCCGGCGTGGCAGCAAAGATGAGCCCCTTGCGCCGCATTTTCTCGCCGGGACCGAGCACATCGACGATCGGGCTCGTGCCCGATTTGACGATCGAGCCCAGCGCTTTTTCCACGACATTCGACAAGCCGCCGCGCTTGTTACCGGGCGACGGATTGGCGCTGCGGTCCGCGCGACCGCCGCTCAGGTAATCGTCGTACCAGGCCATCTCGCGCAACAGCGCGCGACCGACGTCCGCGTCGACGGCACGCGGCGTCAGCAAGTGAATCGCATCGCGCACTTCGGTCACTTCGGAAAACATCACTGTGCCGCCCGCGCGCACGATCAGATCGGCCGCGTAACCGACAGCGGGGTTCGCCGTCACGCCCGAGAAGGCGTCGCTGCCGCCGCACTGCACGCCGATCACGAGATCGGAGGCAGGACACGTCTCACGCCGGCGTTCGTTCAGGCGCGCAAGGCGCTTGTCCGCCATCTCCAGAATCGCGTCGACCATCTCGCCGAATCCGTGGTACGCCTCGTCTTGCAGCGACAGCACGGGCGACTCGGGCTTGCCGGCCACTTCGATCGGGATGCGCCCGCCCGGCGCAAGCTCCGATGGAACGAGCCGCTCGGGTACGAGCTTTTCGCAACCGAGGCCGATCACCATCACTTCGCCGCCGAAGTTCGGGTTCACGGCGAGGTTCTGCAACGTGCGGATCGGCACGATGGCGGCCGGCGCGTTGATTGCGACGCCGCAGCCGTAGGTGTGGGTCAGCGCCACGACATCGTCCACGTTCGGATAGCGCGGTAAAAGCTCGCGCTTGATGCGCTCGACCACGTAGTCGGTGACACCGGCGACGCACTGCACGCTCGTCATGATGCCGAGGACGTTTTTCGTGCCGACGGTGCCGTCCGCATTGCGATAGCCCTCGAACGTATAGCCTTCGAGCGGCGGCAGATCGGGGGCCGGCCGCGTGGCGAGCGGTAACGCGTCGAGCGCGGGCGGCTGCGGCAACTGCACTGCGTGCTCGTCGACCCAGCTGCCGCGCGGCAGCGCCTTCGCGGCATAGCCGATGATCTCGCCGTAGCGGATCACGGCGTCGCCCTCGGCCAGATCGGCAAGCGCGACCTTGTGGCCTTGCGGTACGCCCTGCGCGAGCACGGTGCCGTCGGCGAGCGTCGTACCGGCGGGCAGACCGCGCGCATTGACGACGATCGCGACGTTGTCGCGCTCGTCGACGCGGATCGTGAGCGCGCCCTCGGCCGTCTGATCGGGCGCGGTGGTGGAAGCGGACATTGCTTGATACTCCATCGTGACTGCTTCAATGCTTGCTTGGCGTGCGCGACGACTGACGGGGCGCGGCCGGCAAACGGGTATTCATGCGCTCAGCGTACGAGACACGGGCGCTTGTTGTCGAACGTCCAGCCCGGGATCAGATACTGCATCGCGACAGCGTCGTCGCGGCTGCCGAGCCCGTGTTCGAGGTAAAGCGCATGCGCCTCGGCCAGCGCCTCTTCATCGAGCTCGATGCCGAGGCCACCCCGCTCGGGCACGGCCACCTGACCTTCGACGATCTCGAACGGTACGCGCGTCAATCGCTGGCCGTCCTGCCAGATCCAGTGCGTATCGATCGCGGTGATGTTGCCAGGCGCGGCCGCGGCGACATGCGTAAACATCGCGAGCGAGATATCGAAATGGTTGTTCGAATGCGAGCCCCAGGTGAGTCCCCACTCGGCGCACAGTTGCGCCACGCGCACCGAGCCGCGCATCGTCCAGAAGTGCGGATCGGCCAGCGGAATATCGACCGATTGCAGCGATACGGCATGGCCGAGCTGGCGCCAGTCGGTCGCGATCATGTTCGTGGCCGTGGGCAGGCCCGTCGCGCGACGGAACTCCGCCATGACCTCGCGGCCCGAATAGCCGCCTTCGGCGCCACACGGATCTTCCGCGTAGGCGAGCACGTCGTGCTTGTCGCGGCACAGGCGAATGGCCTCGGCGAGCGGCCATGCGCCGTTCGGATCGAGCGTGATCCGGGCATCCGGAAACCGCTTGGCCAGTGCTGTGACGGCCTCGATCTCCTCATCGCCGGGCAGCACGCCGCCCTTGAGCTTGAAATCGCGAAAACCGTAACGCTCGCGCGCGGCCACAGCGAGATTCACGACCGCCTGGGGCGTCAGCGCAACTTCGTTGCGCAGCCGGAACCAGTCGTTATCGGCATCGGGCTCACTGCGATAATCGAGCTTCGTGCGCCCGCGATCGCCGATATAGAAGAGATAGCCGAGCATGGGCACGTGATTGCGCTGTTGCCCCTCGCCGAGGAGCGCCGCCACCGGCACCTCGAGATACTGCCCGAGCAAGTCGAGCAGCGCGGCTTCGATCGCCGTCACAGCGTGCACCGTCACGCGCAGATCGAACGTCTGGTTGCCGCGACCGCCCACGTCGCGATCGGCGAAGCGCCTGCGCACCGCGTTCAGTGCATCCTGCCAGCGGCCGATGGGCGTACCGACGATCAGTGCGCCCGCCTCTTCGAGCGTCGCACGAATGGCTTCTCCGCCCGGCACTTCGCCAAGACCGGTACGGCCATCGCTGTCCTCGACGATCACGATGTTGCGGGTGAAGAACGGCCCATGGGCGCCGCTCAGATTGAGCAGCATGCTGTCACGGCCCGCGACGGGAACGACGCGCATACGCGCGATAACAGGAGTCTTGCTTGAAGCGTTGGGCATCATGGATCGGTCTATCGGTTGCTGTTGCATGTTTCAGGTTGGCTACGCGCGGCTCGCGCCCTTCTCGCCCCGCATCGCGCGCCCAAAGCTCGGGCGTTTCGGATCGTAGGTCCAGCCCGGCACGAGGTAGCGCATCGCCATGGCGTCGTCGCGCGCGCCGCTACCGAGCGACTTGTAGAGTTCATGAGCCCGCATGACGCGCTCCATGTCGATCTCGATACCGAGGCCCGGCCGTTCGGGCACGGCCACGGTGCCGCCCTCGATACGAAGCGGCTCGCGTGTCAGGCGCTCCTCGCCCTCCTGCCAGATCCAATGCGTGTCGATCGCCGTGATCGGCCCCGGCGCCGCCGCGGCGACATGCGTGAACATCGCGAGCGATACGTCGAAATGATTGTTCGAATGCGATCCCCAGGTGAGGCCCCACTCGCTCGTCAACTGGGCGACGCGGGCCGAGCCCTGCATCGTCCAGAAATGCGGATCCGCCAACGGGATATCGACAGCCTGCAGCGAAACCGCATGGCCGAGCTGACGCCAGTCGGTCGCGATCATGTTCGTCGCAGTGGGAATGCCCGTGGCGCGCTTGAACTCCGCCATCGTTTCCCGCCCTGAATAGCCGTTTTCCGGGCCGCAGGGATCTTCGGCATAGGCAAGCAGATGCGACTGCCCGCGACAGAGCCGAATGGCCTCGTCGAGCGACCAGGCGCCGTTCGGATCGAGCGTCGCGCGGGCGTTCGGAAACCGCGCCTTGATGGCGGCAATGGCCTGCATTTCCTCGTCGCCATCCATCACGCCGCCCTTCAGCTTGAAGTCGGCGAAACCATAGCGTTCGGTCGCCGCCTCGGCAAGACGCGCAATATCCTGGGGCGTCAGAGCCGCCTCGTGACGCAACCGCAGCCAGCCATCGCGCGCAAGCGCACCGTCGAGATATGGCAGATCCGTCTTGCGGCGCTCGCCGATATAGAACAGGTACGCGAGCATCGGCACGCGGTCGCGCTGCTGGCCGTTCGCGAGCAGCTCGGCCACCGGCACGCCCAGGTGCTGGCCCAGAGAATCGAGCAACGCCGCTTCGACGGCCGTGAGGACGTTGTCCATCCGCAGATTGATTTCATGCGGCTGGCGCAGCACGGCGGATTCGGCCTGCGAACCCACTTCGTACACCGTGCCGCGATGGGCGGCATCGCCACCGCCGCCGAGCGCACGCCGAATCGCGTTGAGCGTACCGTTCATGCGGCCGATTTCGGTCTCGACGACGAGCGGCTTCACGCGCTCGAGCGCCGCGCGAATCCCCTCGCCGCCCGGCACCTCGCCGACGCCCGTGCGGCCCGCGGAATCGCTCAGCACGACGAGATTGCGCGTGAAGAACGGGCCATGCGCGCCGCACAGGTTCAGCAGCATGCTGTCGCGCCCCGCAACCGGAATCACCTGCATGTCCGTCACGCGCGGTGTACTGCCTCGCTTGCCGCCGTCGGTCGTTTGCTGCTCCACCTTGATTCGCTCCTATCGTATTCGTTGTCTGCCTACCGATTCGATCCGTGTTTCGATTCGCTCATCCGACCGGCTTGAGTTCCACGCGCTGAATCTTGCCGACGACGAACATATAGCAAACGCATGCCACGAGCCCGTGCAGCCCGACGAAGACGAGCGCACCGTTGAACGAGCCCGTATGGCCCACGATGTAGCCTACGGCGATCGGCGTCGTGATGCTCGACAGATTACCGAAGGTATTCATGAGCGCACCGGAAAGGCCGGCGATCTGCTTGGGTGCCGTATCGGAGTTGACGGCCCAGCCGAGCGCGCCCAAACCCTTGCCGAAGAATGCGAGTGCCATGAACGCAACGACGACGGCCTGCGCATCGACATAGTTGCAGACGACCATGCTCATCGACAGCAACATGCCGAGCACGATCGGTACTTTGCGTGCGATCGAGAGCGAGGCGCCGCGGCGCAACAGCGCATCCGAGATGATGCCGCCGAGGATACCGCCGAGAAAGCCGCATACCGCCGGCACCGATGCGACGAAACCCGCCTTCAGGATCGACATGCCGCGCGCTTGCACGAGGTAGATCGGAAACCAGGTGATGAAGAAGTAGGTCAGCGCGTTGATGCAGTATTGGGCGATGTAGATACCCATCAGCATGCGGTTGCGCAGCAACTGCTTGATATAGGCGATATTCGGGCCGCTGCGGCGCTCGGCGACCACGGCGCGGTCGATGTCGACGAGACCGCCGCCGTTCTCGATGTATTCGATCTCGGCGCGGTTCACGCGCGGATGTTCTTTCGGATCGCGAACGAAGAGCTGCCACGCGACGGCCGCGATCACGCCGAGCACGCCCATGACGATGAAGACTTGATGCCAGCCGAAGCTGTGCACGAGCCACGCCATGATGGGCGCGAAAATGACCGTGGCGGCGTATTGCGCCGAGTTGAAGATGGCGGACGCCGTACCACGCTCGTTCGCCGGGAACCAGGCCGCGACGATGCGGCTGTTGGCCGGGAAGGCCGGCGCTTCGGCCACGCCGACGAGAAAGCGCAGCGCAAACACCGCTGCCACGGCGGCCGCGCCCGTCAGAAAGCCGATCGTGCCCTGCGTGAACGTGAAGATCGACCAGATCAGGATGCTCGCGCCATACACGCGTCGCGAACCGAACTTGTCGAGCAACCAGCCGCCGGGCAACTGCGCGATCACATAGGACCAGCCGAATGCCGAGAAGATGTAGCCGAGCTGCACCGCGCTCATGCCGAGGTCCTTTTGCATCGCGGAGCCGGCAATCGAGACCGTGGCACGGTCGGCATAGTTGATCGTCGTCACGATGAACAGCATCGCGAGGATCAAAAAGCGCACGCGCGTCGCGCGCAGTGCG